>NZ_CATZLL010000006.1:0-367121 GCF_958415495.1 Ralstonia flaminis
GGGAGGGGAAGGAGCCAAACTCGCTGCGCTCAGACAAGGCTCCTTCCGTTTTCCTCCCCGCGACAAAAATCCAAGGCGCCATCAAGGGCAGGAAAGTCAAATGCCAAACCGGCGGGGAACAAGCGTGAGCGACATGGCTCGGTTGGTGCGGGTGCGGGTGCGGGTGCGGGTGCGGGTGCGGGTGCGGGCGCCTAACGCGAGGTGCGAGGCTAACGGCTAGCGGCGACCAGTGGGGGCGAGACGGAGTAGCGCACAGGCAATCGAAGGTGTGCTTTACCCCAGCCCTAGATGGCGCCTTGAATTTGTGTAAGCGGGCGGAAAAAAGACGGGGAACTGTCTGAGCGAAGCGAGTTTTCCCCGTCTCCGCCCGGTTACAGAAATTCAAGGGGAAGTCGCCATCTCGGGCGCGCCTTTCTTTGCTTACTTTCTTTGGCAAGACAAAGAAAGTGAGTCGGCCCCGGCAGGGGATGAAACAAGGGATGGACCACAAACCAAAAAAACTAGCCATGCCGCCGCGCTGCCAACGCCACCCCACCCACCAACAACAGCGCAGCCACCACTTCCAACCCATGCGGCAAGCGAGCCTCATAGATAAACCCATAAAGCAGCGCAAACACCGTCTCAAACACAATCATCTGCCCAGATAGTGTCAAAGGCAGCTTCCGGCTGGCTGCATTCCACAGGCTGTTGCCAAGCACCGAAGCCCCCAACGCGACCCCAGCATTGATCACCCAGAACAGCATCCACGCCGATGCAGGTTGAGCAGACGCCGTCGCCATCCCCGGCATCAGGAACGCCGGCACCGCCAGCACCAATGACAGCGCCCCCGTTGCAATGCCCGTCAGCAATGACCATTCACGACTCGTGAACTGCGGGCGCTTGCGCAAATACCGCGCATTGCACACCGCATACACCGTCCAGCACGCCAGGGCACCCGCCGCCATCAGCAGGCCGATGAGGTACGCGCTGCCACCGGCATCCGCATGCATGGCCGGCGCATCCAGGTAGATGCACACCACCCCCGCCACCGCCATCAGCAGCGGCAGCGCCAAGCGCCGCAACGGTAAGCTGCCGTGCTCCGCCGCACCCGCCAGTGTGACCGTCACCGGCAGTAGCCCGACAATCAACGACACCGGCGCCACGCCTGCACGCTGCACGCCGCCCGCCACGCACAGGTAGTACAGCAGGTTGCCCGGCAGCGATAGCAACAGCAGCGCCCCCCAATCACGCCGCGTCGTTTTGTGCCACAGCGTGCGCCACACGGGCAACGCCAGCGCCAGAGAGAGCACGCCATACAGCACATACCGCGCCGCCGACAGCGCCAGGGGCGAGAACTGCGGCAGCATCTTGGGCGCAACAAAGATGATCCCCCACAGGGCACCCGCGGCCACGCCACAGCCCAGGCCCATGAGGTGGTCACGCCGTGCGTCGTGCTGCGTCGGCGCGAGGTGTGTTGCGGTGTGGGTGTCGCTAACAGCCATGTGGAGCCTGGTCCGGAAGATCAATCGAACCAGCACTTTGCGCGTGCGCGTGCGATGCGTCTTGGTGAAGACGGCCGTGCTTTGGCAGAAACGGAAATGGAAACGAGAGGGGCGATTCAGCCGCGCCGCACAGCTGCGGGCGTGACGCCGTGCACAGCCTTGAGGTGACGCGTGAGCGCGCTCTGGTCGTAGTAGCCCGTGCGCGCGGCAATCTCGGCGATGGGCAGCGCGCTGGTTTCGAGCAGCGACAACGCGTGGTGCAGTCGTACCGCAGCCAGGCGCGCGTGCAGGGTGGTGCCATACGCAGCTCGGAACAGTGTCGCAAGGCGCCGCGTGCTCAGGCCCACATCGGCGGCAAGTTCGTCGAGGGTCAGCGGATCGGCATAGCGCTGGTCGATGGTGCGCCAGGTTTGCTCGGCACGCGCGTCGGTGCGGGCGCGCAGCTGCGTCGCTTGATTGGCCGGATGCGCGGCCAGCGTCGCCAGTGCAAGAGTCGACCACGCATTTGCCAGCGTGGCATCGACCACGGGACCGGCCGATGGCGCATGCGCGCTCTGCAGCCACGCCGTCAGCGCGCGCAGCCCGGGCGTGAGCGGGAAGAACACGCGGTCGGCCAGGCCGCGCAGGTCAGGCGTTTCAACCGCTTGCGCGGCGATGTCCAGCACGATGAAGGTATTCGTGCCGGCGGCTTCAAAGGCATGCGTGGCATCGGCGGGGATGAGCGCGGCGTGGTGCACATCGACGCAGCCGCCGCGGCCGTCCACGTCCATCTCCAGCACGCCGCGCGCGGGCATCACGACTTGCACGAAGTCATGTGCGTGAGGCGGAGCGGCCAGGCCGTAGGTGCGGAAGTCCAGCATGATCGGGCGAGGATAGCACCGGCGTGCGCCCAAAAAAATACCCGGTGGAAGGCACCGGGCACTTAACTTTCACGGATGAGGATCCGTGAGAAGAGGAACGCGCACATCGTGCGCCGCGCGCGTGACACCGGCGTGTCAACGTCCAACGCTCAATGCTCACGCCTCGGTAATGGTCACGATGTTCGGATAGAACGCGAGCATGCCGGCCACGGCTTCGGCTGCCGGAATGGGGTGCTCGTACGTCCATACCGCGTTGGTGGCGCGTTCGTCGCCGGCCACGATGGTGTAGTAGGACGCCTGCCCCTTGTAGGGGCATTGGGTGTGATGCTGGGTACGCTCCAGCAGGTTCATCCGCACGTCGTCGCGCGGGATGTACAACACGGGCGGGAGCGAGCGCTCACGCAGCGTCCGCGCGGCTCGTGTGTCGGCGATGGTGTGGCCGTTGAACGTGACCGTAACGCGACGCGGATTGGCTTCAACAACGATGGGGGATGCGAGTGCGGTATCGGGCATGCGGTGCTCCTGCGTCGAAGGATGCGGCCCCGCTGGTGCGGGGCGCTCTTTCACTCTAGTGGAAGAGCGCCTTCCGTGTTGGACCGTGCCGGACGTTGCCGGCACGCCATCCGCCGGTGTTACCAGTGCGTCTCGCTCTCTGGTGTGGACGACACGCGGTGGATGGCCAGGTCGGCCCCCATGAACTCGGCCTCGCGATCCAGCCGCAGGCCCACGAACTTGCGCAGTGCGCCGTACACCACCGTACCGCCGATCAGCGCGATCACGATGCCGCCTGCCGTGCCCGCCACCTGCGCCCAGAACGACACACCGCCCAGGCCGCCCAATGCCTTCAGGCCGAAGATGCCCGCCGCAATGCCGCCCCATGCGCCGCACAGCCCGTGCAGCGGCCAAACGCCCAGCACGTCGTCGATGCGCCAGACGTTCTGCACGCGCGTGAACATCCACACGAACAGCACACCGGCAATGCCGCCGGTGGCAAGCGCACCCAGCGGGTGCATCACGTCAGACCCTGCGCACACCGCCACGAGACCTGCCAACGGGCCGTTGTACGAGAAGCCCGGGTCGTTCTTGCCCATCCACCACGCGGTGAGTGTGCCGCCCACCATGGCCATCAGCGAGTTGATGGCGACCAGGCCGCTCATCTTGTCCAGCGTCTGCGCGCTCATCACGTTGAAGCCGAACCAGCCCACCGCCAGCACCCAGGCGCCCGCTGCCAGGAACGGGATGTTCGACGGCGGATGCGCGGCGATGCGGCCGTCGTCCTTGTAGCGGCCGTGGCGTGCGCCCAGCAGCAGCACCGCCGGCAGCGCGATCCAGCCGCCCACCGCATGCACCACCACCGAGCCCGCAAAGTCGTGGAACTCCGCGCCCGTCATGGCCTGCAGCCAGTGCTGGATGCCAAAACGCTGGTTCCAGGCGATGCCCTCGAAGAACGGGTAGACGAAGCCCACCAGCACGAAGGTCGCCGCCAGTTGCGGCTCGAAGCGCGAGCGCTCGGCAATGCCGCCCGAGATGATGGCCGGGATGGCCGCGGCGAAGGTCAGCAGGAAGAAGAACTTCACCAGCTCGTAGCCGTTCTGCTGCGCGAGCACATCGGCGCCGGTGAAGAAGTTGACGCCGTACGCTACGGAATAGCCGATGAAGAAGTACGCGATGGTCGACACGGCAAAGTCGACCAGGATCTTGACCAGCGCATTCACCTGGTTCTTCTTGCGGACGGTACCCAGCTCAAGGAATGCGAATCCGGCATGCATGGCAAGCACCATGATCGCGCCCAGCAGGATGAAGAGCGCGTCGCCCCCGGTTTTGATGGTGTTCATTATGGTTGTCGTGCGGGTTGGGACCAGCGCCGTTCAAGTGCAGAATGCCCTCAAATGACGCAAAAGCCGCCGACAGATGCAAAAGCTGTTCCAACTGTGTGCAAACGTGTGAATTGGCGCACCACAGCCGTGCGCCCGATCCGTCGGCAGAGTGCCGACCCTGGGTGAGCCCGGTTTCGGTGCGTCTATGCCTTTATTTGGTGCTGATGGCGCACGGTATGCGCGCAGATGGTGCGTCCGCCGTCAGGGCTTGGGCGTCGCCACGGCGAAGGAGGTGGCCACCGCCGTCCAGAGTGGTTCATAGCGCTGCCGCAAGACGCCGGCCTGCTCGGGCGATGCGGCGGGCGACTGCGTGTGCAGCATCACGAGTGCACCGTCGGTCGGGACCATGTAGACGCGACCGATGAACGTGTTGCTCGTAGCGCGCGGTGCGTGCGGGCCGGGGGCATCGCCGATGTAACTGGCCCAGACGCCAATGCGCCCGCCGAACGATTGCACGCCCCAGCCGGTCATCCGGCACGGCAGCGCCACGGCTTGCCGGATGGCATCACGCATCCAGCGGGGCTCGCGGTTATCGGATACGGCTTCGGGCTCGCCTTCGGTGGGGCGCACGATCAGCTCGATGCGCGACAACCCTGCGCCGCCCTGGTTGGCCCAGGCGCCAATCGCCACGCGGGCCGGATCGGGTTTGCGCGGCGGGGTGGGCGGCACGCGCTCCCAGGAAAACGGCAAGCGCAGCGTCAGGTTCGCACCATTGGCGTTCGGCCAGTCAGAGAGCGTGATGCTTTGCGTGAAACGGCTGGACAGCTCTTCGGCAGGGCGGTCGTCGTAGACCACCGCCAGTAACGTCTGCAGCGTCGGGCGGTCCTGGCTACCCTGGGCGCGCTCTGTCACGCGTTGGGCCAGGGCATGCGTGGTCTCCGGGGTCTGCGTAGAGACGGCCACGCTCGGCTGGTGCAGGTCGAGCGCACGCTCGATCAACAGTTGGCGTTCATCATCTGTGAGCGGAATCCCGGCGATCAGGCGGCGCGTGCGCGCCAGCGCTTGCGGGAAGGTGTTGTCGAACTGGTTGCGGGCTCGGATCAACTCTTCGCGCTGGCTGGGAAACCGCTGGATGGCACGGTCCAGCGCCTGCGTTTGTGCGGTCAGAAAGCCAAGCACGCTGATCAGCCCCGGGATGGCGCCAGGCGTGTAGTCCCATGCCAGCGCATGGCCGGAGTACGCCAGCATGGCGGTCAGACACCAGCGCATCGTTGCGCGGCTTGGCATTGGAATATCCCCCTGTGGCCGGACCCGTTTCCGGCCAAAGCCCGACTCTAGCGATATGTATCGATTGTGCGCAAGACGGGGCTTGCCCCAAGGAAGGAGGGGGTCGTTGTGTTTTTCGTGCGCGGGTTGCGTGCACTCATGCGTGTGCGGGTTTGCGCAAACAAGCGAGGCGTGGTGCTCTACTTGAACGAGTAGCCAACCGTGACCATGAAGCCACTGGTCCAGAAGAACTGCACTTCCGTACGGATCTGCCCGTATTTGTAGCCCAGCGTCGGCAGGATGCCTGGCGAGAAGCCCTTGTAGTTGAGCGGTACCTTGTTCTGGTACTCACCCTTGTAGCCGTGCAGGATGCCTCCGGTCAGCTTGCCGTAGAAGTTGGTATTGCCCAGGTTCCACAGATACCCGCCGTACACCAGTTGCGAGGGTTGGCCGAACGAGTTCTGGAACGCCGCCGCGCCCACCAGCCAACCGTTGTCACGCCGCCATTCAACGCCCAGCAACGGGGAGTACTTGATGTAGTGGTCGTCCCGGCTGTAGTGCATGTTGTACACGCTGGCCTGGACGGAGATTTCGTCTCCGGGTTCAAAGATATCGGCAACGGCAGGCGATGCGCCAGCCAGGAGCGCCGCAGCGGTGGCAATGCCGCGAAGCTTGGTGATCAAAGAAGAGAGAGTCATATGACGCCAACACGTCCGAGCCAAAGGCTCGCCCGGCCCTTGCTTGGGGCCCCGACGCGATTTCCCGTGAAGTTTTGTGTGATGGGAATCTTCGGCGAAGCGGCCTGACGTTTCCGTCGGATTGGTCCGAAAGGCGGCTCGGATCGGTCCGAAAAATAGGAATCGGCTGACGAGCGCCCGTCGCGCCGGGATGGTTGACGTTCCCGTCCACCCCGAAAATACTGTCTGTTCGATCCTCCGACCGGCATGCCGCACCCTGTGCGTCCCACAACACATTCAACGCCGGCGCCCACTCAACGAAGGTGGAGACATGACCGATCTTTCCGCTGCCCGCGCGGCCGATCCAACGCCCGCCAGCGAACCCGCCCCGGTGCGCAACAAGGTGCGCTTCGTGACAGCCGCCTCGCTGTTCGATGGGCATGACGCGTCGATCAACATCATGCGGCGCATCCTGCAGTCGATGGGCTGCGAGGTGATCCACCTCGGGCACAACCGCTCCGTCGACGAGGTGGTCAATGCTGCCCTGCAGGAAGACGTACAGGGCATTGCCGTGTCGAGCTACCAGGGCGGCCACGTCGAATACTTCAAGTACATGATCGATGCGCTGCGTGCGCGCGGCGGCGAACACATCCAGGTGTTCGGCGGGGGCGGCGGGGTGATCGTGCCCACAGAGATTCGCGAACTGCAGGACTACGGCGTGGCCCGCATCTACAGCCCCGAAGACGGCCAGCGCATGGGCTTGGCCGGCATGATTGCCGACATGGTGCAGCGCTGCGATATCGACCTCTCCACGTATGCGCCGACCACGCTGGAGCCCATCGTCAACGGCGATCGCCGCGCACTGGCACAGTTGATTACGGCATTGGAATCGCGCCGCATCGATCCGGCATTGCGTCAGGCCGTGCACGAGCGCGCCGCTGTGACGCATACGCCGGTGCTCGGCATCACGGGCACGGGCGGTGCCGGTAAATCGTCACTGACCGATGAGCTGATCCGCCGCTTCCGGCTCGACCAGCAGGACAGGCTGCGCATCGCGGTCATCTCGATCGATCCGTCGCGGCGCAAGTCGGGCGGGGCGCTGCTGGGCGACCGCATCCGCATGAACGCGATCAACCATCCGCACATCTTCGTGCGCTCGCTGGCCACGCGCGAGGCCAGCCGCGAGATTTCCGACGCGCTGCCTGATGCAATTGCCGCGTGCCGTGCGGCGGGTTTCGACCTGATCATCGTGGAGACCTCCGGCATCGGCCAGGGCGATGCGGCCATCGTGCCGCATGTCGATCTGTCGCTGTACGTGATGACGCCCGAGTTTGGCGCTGCCAGCCAGTTGGAAAAGATCGACATGCTCGACTTTGCCGATCTGGTGGCGATCAACAAGTTCGATCGCAAGGGCGCGCAGGATGCGTGGCGCGACGTGGCCAAGCAGGTGCAGCGCAACCGCGAGCAATGGCACGCGCGGCCCGAAGACATGCCGGTGTTCGGCACGCAGGCATCACACTTCAACGATGACGGCGTGACGGCGCTGTACCACGCGCTGGCAGACCTGCTGACGGCGCGCGGCATGACCTTGACCGAGCGCACATTGCCGCGCCCGGCCGGTCATTGCTCCACCAGCCACGACGCAATCGTGCCGCCCGCACGCGTGCGTTATCTGGCAGAGCTGGCCGACACGGTGCGCGGCTATCACCGCCGCGTGCAGATGCAAAGCTGCCTCGCGCGCGAGCGTCAGCAGTTGCAGGCCAGCCGGCTCATGCTGGAGCGCGCGGGCGCGAGCGTGCAGACGCTCTCAGCGCTCGACAAGCAGGCCGCCGAACGCGATGCGCAACTCGGCGCCACCGAGCGCAAGCTGCTCGCCATGTGGCCCGACCTGCGCCGCGCGTATTCCGGTGACGAATACGTCGTGAAGATCCGCGACAAGGAGATCCGCACCGCGCTCACACACACCACGCTCTCTGGCACCACCATCCGCAAAGTCGTGCTGCCGCCGTACGAAGACGACGGCGAAGTGCTGCGCTGGCTGATGCGTGAGAACGTGCCGGGCAGTTTCCCCTACACCGCCGGCGTGTTCGCCTTCAAGCGCGAGAACGAAGACCCAACGCGCATGTTCGCGGGCGAGGGCGATGCCTTCCGCACGAACCGGCGCTTCAAGCTCGTCAGCGAGGGCATGGACGCCAAGCGCCTTTCTACCGCGTTCGACTCCGTCACCCTGTACGGCGAAGACCCGGCCGTGCGCCCCGACATCTACGGCAAGGTCGGCAATTCCGGTGTGTCGATCGCCACGTTGGATGACATGGAGGTGCTGTACGACGGCTTTGACCTCACGAGCCCGAACACGTCCGTCTCCATGACGATCAACGGCCCCGCGCCGACCATCCTGGCGATGTTCATGAACACCGCCATCGACCAGAACCTCGCCAAGTTCCGCGCCGACAACGCCCGCGAGCCGACACAAGACGAGGAGGCGAAGATCCGCGCATGGGTGCTGCAGAACGTGCGCGGCACGGTGCAGGCGGACATCCTCAAGGAAGATCAGGGACAGAACACCTGCATCTTCTCGACCGAGTTTTCGCTCAAGGTGATGGGTGATATTCAGGAATATTTTGTGCACCACCAGGTGCGCAATTTCTATTCGGTGTCGATCTCGGGCTATCACATTGCCGAAGCCGGCGCGAACCCGATTTCGCAGCTGGCCTTTACGCTGGCCAACGGCTTTACCTATGTGGAGGCGTATCTGGCGCGTGGCATGCACATTGATGACTTTGCGCCCAACCTGTCGTTTTTCTTCTCCAACGGCATGGACCCGGAGTACAGCGTGCTGGGCCGTGTTGCCCGCCGCATCTGGGCGGTGACGATGCGCGACAAGTACGGCGCAAACGAGCGCAGCCAGAAGCTGAAGTACCACGTGCAGACATCAGGCCGATCTCTACATGCGCAGGAGATTGCGTTCAACGACATCCGCACCACGCTGCAGGCGCTCATCGCCATCTACGACAACTGCAACAGCCTGCACACGAATGCCTACGACGAGGCCATCACAACACCCACGGCGGAATCCGTGCGGCGCGCGCTGGCCATCCAACTCATCATCAACCGCGAGTGGGGGCTGGCCAAGTGCGAGAACCCGAACCAGGGCAGTTTCGTCATCGACGAGTTGACTGACCTGGTGGAAGAGGCCGTGCTGCAGGAGTTCGAGCGCATTGCCGAGCGCGGCGGCGTGTTGGGGGCGATGGAGACGGGCTACCAGCGCGGCAAGATTCAAGAAGAGTCGATGCTGTATGAGCAGCGCAAGCATGATGGCTCGCTGCCGATCATTGGTGTGAATACGTTCCGCAACCCGGAGGCTGAGAACGTAGTGCCGCCGCATATTGAATTGGCGCGTTCAAGCGAGGAAGAGAAGCAGAGTCAGCTTGCTCGGTTGCTGGACTTCCATACGCGTCATGCGGCTGATGCGCCGGCCATGTTGCAGCGGTTGCAGCGGGCTGTGATTGAGGATCAGAACGTGTTTGCTGTGTTGATGGATGCTGTGCGGGTTTGTTCGCTTGGGCAGATTACCCATGCGCTGTTTGAGGTGGGGGGGCAGTATCGGCGGAATATGTAGTTGGGGTTTTGGTTTTGATGTTGGTGGTGCATCTCCCTTTCGTACCCTGCCGGGCACGACTCACTTTTCTTTGTCTTGCCAAAGAAAAGTAAGCAAAAGAAAGGCGCGCCCGAGATGGCGACCCCCTCCTTGAATTTTCGTAACCGGGCGGAGATGGGGAAAACTCGCTGCGCTCAAACAGTTCCCCATCTTTATTCCGCCCGCTTACGAAAATTCAAGGCGCCATCAAGGGCAGGAACGTCAAAGGCCAAACCGACGGGGAACGAAGGTGAGCGTTGGAACTCGCGTGATGCGTGATGCGTGATGCGTGATGCGTGATGCGCGAGGGGGAATGCGAGTACGAGGTTAGCGGCCGGCGGTGAGTCGTCATGAACACAAGACGAAGTAGTGCACCGGCAATCGATGGTGTGCTTTACCCCTGCCCTAGATGGCGCCTTGAATTTCTGTTGCAAGGAGGAAAAAGGAAGGGAAACTGTTTGAGCGCAGCGAGTTTTCCCCTTCCCCTCCTTGCGACATAAATTCAAGGAGTCTTTCGCCATCTCGGGCGCGCCTTTCTTTGCTTACTTTCTTTGGCAAGACAAAGAAAGTGAGTCGGCCCCGGCAGGGGATGAAACAAGGGATGAACCACCAACAAAAAAACCAACCATCTACCGCTGCATCCAAGCCAGCCATAACAAAATCAAAACCGGCGGCACCACACACCAAAACGAAACCACCCCAAACGCCAACGCCCCCAGCACCGCGCCAATGGCGAACCCCATCAACGGCGGCAGCATCTTTCGCAGGCGCGTACGAGCACCATCCTTCTGCGTACTGTCAGGCGACAGCAACTCCACCACATCAATCACGATCTGCGTCGTGTTGCCCGTCATGATGGTGGTCGGTGCATGCTCAGACAGCACGATGCGCGCCTTGGCGTTCTGCACCCCCATCGCCGCCACGCCGATCAGCCCAACGACGATGGTGGCCGGGGCATCGGCCGATTGAATCGGTAGTGCCAGCAGGCCTGCCACCATGAACGCCGCCAGCAGCACGGCTTGCGCCAGCAGCAGCGGCCGTACCGGCGCCACACCGCGCCGCGTGAGCGCCGCCACTGCCAGCTTGGTCGACGCCACTGCCAGCACAAACACCGGCAACGCCAGCAGCTTCGCAAGCACACCCTGACCGGAGCCGGCCAACTCCACGCCGATCATCACGAAGTTGCCCGTGACGTGCGCCGTGAACAGGCCGAACAGCGCCGAGAAGCCGACCACGTCGACATAGCCGGCAACGAACGCCAGCAGGCTGCCCTGCGCGATCAGGAAGCGCGTTGACGGCGGTGCGACCGCCGGAGTCGCCGCGGCTTCAGAAGGCAAAGCACGAACACCCGAAGGCGCCCCAGAAACCACGGAAGTCGGTGGTCGGTACGTTGGCCGTGCGCGCCTTCTGGTGCGCATGGCCGTGCACCGTGCACGCGCCGGCGCAGTGGTGTACCTGCTGCTGCAACGGCGCAGCCGGACGCCAGTGCCCGGGCACGCGCGAGACGGGCGACCACTCCGGCAGCACCGGAATCGGCGGCGGCCCAAACTCGGTGAACTCCGCAGCGCCGTAGACCACGCGCCCACCCACCACGGTCAGCACCGATTCGATGGTCTTGATGTCAGCCTCGTCCACGCTAAAGAAATCCGCCGACAACGCTGCCAGGTCGGCGAGCTGCCCGACCTTGATCTGCCCCTTGTTGCCCTGGTCCGCCGAGAACCACGCGCTGCCGTGTGTGTACAGCTCCAGTGCGACCTCGCGCGGCAGCCCTTCCGGGTACAACGCCATGCCACCCACCGTGCGCCCACTCGACAGCCAGTACAGTGACGTCCACGGGTTGTAGCTCGACACCCGCGTGGCATCCGTGCCGGCGCCCACCGGCACGCCTTCCGCCAGCATGCGCTTGATGGGGGGCGTCTGTTCGGCGGCCGCAGCGCCATAGCGGTCGACAAAGTACTCGCCCTGAAAGGCCATGCGATCCTGGATAGCGATGCCGCCGCCGAGCGCACGCACGCGTTCGATGTTCTTCGGCGAGATCGTCTCCGCATGGTCGAAGAACCACGGCAGGCCGTTGAACGGAATGTCGCGGTTCACGCGCTCAAACACGTCGAGCATGCGCGAGATCGATTCGTCGTATGTGGCGTGCAGGCGGAACGGCCAGCGCTGCGCGACGAGGTGGCGTACCACGGTCTCCAGTTCCTGCTCCATCGTCTCGGGCAGGTCGGGGCGCGGCTGCAGGAAGTCTTCGAAATCCGCGGCGGAGAAGACGAGCATTTCGCCCGCGCCGTTGTGGCGGAAGAAGTCATCGCCCTGGCGGTATTGCACACTCCCGGTCCAGTGTTTGAAGTCGGCCAGCTCTTCTTTGGGTTTTTGCGTGAAGAGGTTGTAGGCGATGCGGATGGTGAGCTGGTTTTGCGCCGACAGCTCGCGGATGACTTCGTAGTCTTCCGGATAGTTCTGGAAGCCGCCGCCCGCATCGATGGCGCTGGTCACGCCCAGGCGGTTCAGCTCACGCATGAACTGGCGTGTGGAGTTGACCTGGTACTCGGGCGGCAGCTTCGGCCCCTTGGCCAGCGTGGCGTACAGGATCATCGCGTTGGGCTTGGCGATCAGCATGCCGGTGGGCTCGCCGCTGGCGTCGCGCTGGATCTCGCCGCCCGGCGGGTTCGGTGTGTCCTTGGTGTACCCGACCTGGCGCAGCGCGGCGCGGTTGAGCAGCGCGCGATCGTACAGGTGCAGTACGAACACGGGCGTGTCGGGCGCGGCCTGGTTCAGTTCTTCCAGCGTGGGCATGCGGCGCTCTGCAAACTGGAATTCTGTCCAGCCGCCGACCACGCGTACCCATTGCGGCGACGGCGTGCGCGCGGCTTGTTCCTTGAGCATGCGCATCGCATCGGCCAGCGAGGGCACGCCCTCCCAGCGCAGCTCCAGGTTGTAGTTCAGTCCGCCTCGGATCAGGTGCAGGTGCGAATCGTTCAGGCCGGGGATGACGGTACGCCCGCGCAGGTCAATCACCTGGGTCGCGGCGCCGCGCTGCGCCATCACTGTGGCATCGTCGCCCACGGCGGTGAAGCGGCCATCGCGCACGGCAACGGCGCTGGCGGTGGGGCGTTCGCGGTCGACTGTGTGGATGCGGCCGTTATGCAGGATGAGGTCGGCAGTCATGGTGTCGGTGTCAGTACTTGGGAAACAGCGAGAAGCGTCCCGGTCCGGCAATCAGGACGGTGACGAAGATGATGAGCAGCATCCAGCCGAACTGCCCGTCAGCGAGTGACCAGTCGGGGTGGACGATCAGCATCGCCACCAGCAGCGTGGCAACGATGGGCAGGCATGCCAGGCGTGTGAGCACGCCCAATGCAATGAGCAGTGGGCACACGGTCTCCGACAGGATCGCGAGCAGCAGCGTGGGGGCGGCGCCCATGTGGAACGGGTCTTCGATGCGCGTGAGTTCCTGGCTGTAGTGCAGCACCTTGGGCAGGCCGTGCACGGTAAAGAGCAGCGCACTGCCGGCTACGCGCAAGAACAGCAGGCCAGCGTGCAGTGCGGTGTCGGCCGGTGCCGCCGCGTTTGTGGATTCGAGCGAAAGGCGCGTCATGGCATCAGGTCGGGTTGCGCGGTGTTTGCTCAGCCGGGTTGGCCGCAAGTTCGGCCTCGGGTGCCTTGGGCGGCGCCCCCTTGATCTTGGGCACGCACTCGTGGCGGAACCACGCCATCGTGATCGGCTCACCCGCCAGCAGGCGTTGCGCGGTCGGCACGATCTGCTCGCCGATCAGCATGCCGAGCAGCCCAACCAGCGCAATCGCAGGCGGCGCGGGCGAGCGTACGTGCAGCAACGCATAGATGATGCCGACCAACATGCCGACGCCAATGGAAATGAGGTAGGGCTTCATGAGGCCTCCTGTCAGGCAGTGATCGGGGCCGGTGCACGCGCGCCGCCGTGCACCGGCTCACCCAGCTTAGGACGACAGGAAAGCCAGCAGATCGGCGTTGACCTTATCCGCCTCGGTCACGCACATGCCGTGCGAGCCGCCCGGGTAGACCTTGAGCGTGCCGTTCTTGACCAGCTCCACACCGAGCTTGGCGGAATCGTCGATCGGCACGATCTGGTCGTCGTCGCCATGCAGGAACAATACCGGCACGTCGATCTTTTTCAGGTCTTCTGTGTAGTCGACCTCGGAGAATTCCTTGATGCACAGGTACTGGCCGTGAATGCCACCGGTCATGCCCTGCGCCCAGAAGGCGTCGATGGTGCCTTGCGAGACCTTGGCACCCGGCCGGTTGAAGCCGAAGAACGGCGTGGCGAGATCGCGGTAGAACTGCGAGCGGTTGTCCGCCACCCCTTTGCGGATGCCGTCGAACACCTCCATCGGCAAGCCCTTCGGGTTGGCGGCCGTCTTGAGCATGATGGGCGGTACGGCACCGATCAGCACGGCGCGCGCGACGCGCTTGGTGCCGTGCCGGCCGATGTAATGCGCGACTTCTCCGCCGCCGGTGGAGTGGCCGACCAGCGTGGCGCCCTGGATGTCGAGCGCATCGAGCAGCGCCGCCAGATCGTCGGCATAGGTATCCATGTCGTTGCCCTTCGAGGGCTGGTCGGAGCGGCCGTGGCCGCGCCGGTCATGCGCGATGACGCGAAAGCCCTTCTGCACGAGGAACAGCATCTGAGCGTCCCAGGCGTCGGCGTTGAGCGGCCAGCCGTGAGAGAAGACGACCGGTTGGCCGGTGCCCCAGTCCTTGTAGAAGATGCGCGTACCGTCTTGAGTCGTGATCGTTTGCATGGTGGGAGTGGATCTCTGTGTGATGGTGATGGCGAATCGGGCGGCGCGTGCAACAGCGGTGTTGCTGGTCAGGCGTCGCCCGAGGGCAGGGATGCGGCTTGGGGGGGCAGCGCGATCAGCGGGCAGGCACGGCCGCCAGCGCCTCGTGCGGCGTGGCCGTGCGCTGCGGTGCCTTGTGCACCATCGTGTAGGCGTAGTCCACGCCCATGCCGTAGGCGCCGGAGTGCTCCTTCACCAGCTTCATGACGGCGTCATACGTATCGCGGTGGGCCCAGTCACGCTGCCATTCCAGCAGCACCTGTTGCCACGTCACGGGCACCACGCCAGCCTGGACCATGCGCTGCATGGCGTAGTCGTGCGCTTCCTTGGAGGTGCCGCCCGAGGCGTCGGCCACCATGTAGATCTCGTAGTCGGCATCGTGCATGGCTGACAGCGCGAAGGTGCAGTTGCACACCTCCGTCCACAGACCGGCGACGACGACCTTCTTGCGGTTGTTTTTCGCCAGGGCGTCGCGCACCTTCTGGTCGTCCCAGGAGTTCATCGAGGTGCGTTCGAGCAGTTCCTTGCCCGGGAATACGTCGAGCAGCTCAGGGTAGGTGTAGCCGGAGAAGCTCTCCGACTCGACGGTGGTGATGGTGGTGGGGATGTTGAAGATCTTCGCGGCTTTGGCAAGACCAACGGTATTGTTCTTCAGGGCTTGTCGGTCCATCGACTGTACGCCGAAGGCCATTTGCGGCTGGTGGTCGATGAAGATCAGTTGACAGTTCTGCGGGGTGAGGACTTCCAGCTTCGGGTTCGTCATGGCCGTATCCGTTGGGGGCGTGATGCAAATGAGAGAGCGCCGCCGTGTGGTTGTCGCATGGGTGTCATGCGGGTGCCGTGCAGAACCCACGGCACCCACGGCAATCGGCGGCCCAACCATCATAGGAATCTGCGCTCCGTGCACAACGTCCAAAACGGCGAGTGCAGTTTTCGCGATTGACGAACAATCCATGCTGCTTCGCGAAATATTGCGCGACTAACCTGTACCCGCGCCGGCCGCTGGAACTGGTTCGCCAGCCCCTAGCGCCAGCCCCTAGCGGACCCAGCCGCGCGCGAGCAGGGGCACGTCCCAGGTCAGCTCGCCCGCGTGGTGGTTGGCCAGGCAGTCGATCAGCGCACACACCTTGACGGCCTGTCGCTGCGTTGCGGGATAGACCGCAGAAAAATGCAGCGGCGCGAGGTCGTACTCGGCCAGCACAGGCACAAGCCTGCCGGCGATCAGGTCATCGCTCACCACCAGCGTGGGCAAGCACGCGATGCCGGCACTGGTGAGTGCGTAGTCGCGCAGCAGGTGCACGGAGTTGGAGCGCACCTGCTCGGGCAGGTCGAGTTCAGCGCGCACTTCACCGCCTTGCGAGAACGCCCAGCGCTTGCGGGTGGGGTAGCCGGAGTACAGCGCGAGCGAATGCTGCAGGAGATCGGCCGGCTGTTGTGGCAGGCCGTACTCCTCAACGTAGGCGGGCGTCGCGCAGAACACGCGCCGCAGCACAAACAGGCGCTTCTCGATCAGCGAATCGTTGATGGGCGGGAAGATCTGGAACGCCACGTCGAACCCCTCGGCAATCGGGTCGACCACGCTGTCGTCCACCACCACGTCGAGCTGGATGTCGGGGTACTGCGCGCCAAACCTGGCCAGCGGCGCGGCAAAGTGGCTCAGCGCATAACCGGGCAGCATGCGGATGCGCAGCTTGCCGGCCGGCGTGGCGCGCAGGCCGCGCATCTGATCGGTCAGGTCCGTCAGCATGCAGACGGCTTCGGCGCACCGCTTGTAGTAGGTCTCGCCCACCTCTGACAGCCGCACGTGCCGGGTGCTGCGGTGGAACAGCGGCGCCTCGATAAAGCGCTCAAGTTGCTGCACGCGGTTGGTGACTACCGAGTTGGTTACACCCAGCTGGCGTGCGGCTTCGGCAAAGCTGCGCGTTTCGGCCACGCGCACAAAGGCTTCGATACTGAGAAAGCGGTCCATAGGTACGGTCCCTGCGCCGCAGGTGAGGGTGGCGCGACGCCAGCCATCATACGGGGATCCTGACGAATGTGACGTTGCCGCCCGCGGGGCTTTTCCGGGGATCGTCTGGTCGTTTATCCTCTGCAATCTGTTTCATTCCCCTACCAAACTACCTAGCGAGGAGCAGTTCATGGCAATCCAAACGGTCGGCATCGTCGGTGCTGGAACAATGGGCAACGGCATTGCACAGGCATGCGCCGTGGTCGGGCTGGACGTGGTGATGGTGGACATCAGCGATGCCGCCGTGCAGAAGGGCATTGCCACCGTGGCCGGCAGCCTGGACCGCCTCATCAAGAAGGACAAGCTGACCGAAGCCGACAAGACCGCCGCACTCGCGCGCATCCAGGGTTCAACCAGCTATGACGATCTCAAGCGCGCTGATCTCGTCATCGAAGCCGCCACCGAGAATTTCGACCTGAAGGTCAAGATCCTCAAGCAGCTCGAAGCGGTGGCCGCACCGCACGCCATCGTCGCGTCGAACACGTCGTCCATCTCGATCACCAAGCTGGCTGCCGTGCTGCAGGATGCGAGCCGCTTCATCGGCATGCACTTCTTCAACCCGGTGCCGATGATGGCGCTGGTGGAAGTCATTCGTGGGCTGCAGACGAGCGATGCCACGCACGCGGCTGTCGAGGCCCTGTCGAAGCAGCTCGGCAAGACGCCGATCACGGTCAAGAACAGCCCGGGTTTTGTGGTCAACCGCATCCTGTGCCCGATGATCAACGAGGCATTCTGCGTGCTGGGTGAGGGCCTGGCCTCGCCGGAAGAAATTGATGAAGGCATGAAGCTCGGCTGCAACCACCCGATCGGGCCGCTGGCGCTGGCCGACATGATCGGCCTGGATACCATGCTGGCCGTGATGGAAGTGCTTTACACCGAGTTTGGCGACCCCAAATACCGCCCCGCCATGCTGATGCGCGAGATGGTGGCTGCCGGCTACCTGGGACGCAAGACCGGGCGCGGCGTGTACGACTACCGCAAGTAAGTAAGCGGCGAGCACCGACGGTATTCGCGCTGTCCGCCAACTGTCTGGTCGGATTCGCGTGAAGTGTCCGCAAGTGTGCATGGAGGCGGTGCGGCGGTGCGTTGATGATGACGCATCGCCACACCGCTTTTTTCTTTCACACACCGGACACCGCCATGCCGCGCTACGCCTTCCGCCTGCTCAACGTCTTTGCCGAATCCACCTTTGGCGGCAACCAGCTCGCCGTCTTTGAAGACGGGCGCGGCCTGGACGATGCCACCATGCAGGCCATCGGACGCCAGTTCAATCTGTCCGAGATCACCTTCATCTTTCCCGATGACACGGATGGCGCCACGGCGCGTTTCCGCATCTTCACGCCCGACTATGAGATGCCGTTTGCGGGGCACCCGTCGCTTGGCACCGCGCAGGTGGTGCGCGAACTCTATGGCCCCGGCAATGAGCTGACGCTGCGTTGTCAGTCGGGCATCGTCTCGCTGACGGCACAGGACGAAGGGTGGTCTCTGGTGCCGCCGCGCTCGGGCGGGGTCAGCACGCGGGAGGCGGACCCGGCCATCGCTGCCATGCTGGGCTTGGAAGCGGACGCGCTGGCCGGCCCGCCGCTGTGGGTCGACGTTGGCATCGAGCAACTGATGGTGCCGGTCAAGCGCCGTGCCGATGTGGAACGTGCGCGCCCGAATCCTTCCGCGTTCGATGCGTGGCCGCGCAGCAATAACGACGGGCGCAACGCTTACGTCTTCACCATGCCCGAACCCGGCAGCAATGATCCGGTGGTGTCGCGTTTCTTCTTCGAATACGGTGTCGGCTTGTGGGAAGACCCAGGCACCGGCTCGGCTTGCGCCAACCTGGGTGGGTGGCTGCGCGCGACAGGTCATACGCTGCCGGCGAGCTACCGCATCGAGCAGGGTGCGGCGGTGGGGCGGCCGTGTCACCTGACGCTGAAAGTCGATGCCGACGGCACGATCCACGTGGGTGGCCGTGTGATCGAAATCGGCCGCGGTACGCTCAATATTTAAGCGGCGTCCAACTGCTTGCAGAAGAACGTCGTCCCGCAGAAGGCGCCGTCGGGCATCAGCGCGTAGTTGGGCACCGTGCCCACGCGCTGCCACCCGGCACGGGCGTACAGGCGTTCGGCATCGCCGCCGGTGACGGTGTCGAGTACCAGCACGGTCTTGCCTTCGGCGCGGGCAGCTTCCTCTACCGCCGCCATCAGTCGCTGCGCCACGCCTTGCCGGCGAGCGCGGCGGTGCACGAGCATCTTGGCCACGTCTGCGCGGTGCGGTTGGTTTTCAGGCTGCGCTAGAACCAGCTGCACGGTGCCGAGCACGGCGCCGTTCGCATCTTCGGCGATCAGCAACGCGCGCTCGTGACGGGCGACGCCTTCAGCCACGTTGCGCCAGAACGCCTGCGCCTTGTCATGCGACAACGGCCACATGAAGCTGACTGACGCACCGCCCTCCACGCAATCGACCAACACATCGGCCAGCGCGGAGATGCAGGCGCTCGCTTCATTGGCGCCCACGCGGCGCACGATGACGGTGTCGATCATTTGGTTCTCCAGCCAACCGATGCGACGGTGGTGAGCGCCACGAGATAGCGCGCCGGCCGTTGCGTTGGGTTATGAAAGACGATGGGCCGGTCCAGCTGCATCGCCAGGCAATCGCCTGCGGCGAGGCGCCAGTGCGCGTCGCCCACGGTCATCTCCATCGTGCCTTCGACGATCCACACCTGTTGGTAGACCTCGGTATCGCGCACGCCAGTGTCGTAGGCCACGCGCTGGCCGGGCGGGAAGTGCACTTCCACCAACTGGATGGGCGAACGCGCGGCCGGTGAGAGGTTGCGGCGTACGTAGCCCGAGCCCGGGTCGGTCCACTCGGGCTGATCGGCTGCGCGTGCTACGGGCGAGGGCTCGGCAGCCGGCGCCGCACCTTCTTCGAACAGGGAGGCGAGCGTCACGCCCAGCGCAGAGCTGAGCCGGTCGAGTACGGCAGCCGTCGGGCTGCTCTGCCCGCGTTCGATCAGGGAGATGGCCGAGCGGCTGACCTGGCTGCGTTCTGCCAGGGCGTCGAGCGAGAGGCCCTGGGCGTCGCGCAGTTCGCGCAGTCTATGGGCGATACGGTGGTGGATGTCCATGCTGCCAGTTTAATGGAAATTTCTATCCAGTAAACTGGAATTTGAGGGTGATCGGCTTCGCCTACGGCCGTCAATTGCCGTGAGGTTCTGTACGAGAAATCGTGCGGGAAGTAGACAGCATTTTCTAGACAAGTTTTTCTAGAAAAGTTAGTCTACGTGCCGATCTCCCGCAGAACCGACGTATCGTCATGACCAAGACCTCGCCGCGCATCAAGCCCACCACTGCCGAGTTGAACCTCCTGCGTGTGCTGTGGCAACTGGGGCCCGCCACGGTCAAGCAGGTCCATCAAGCGGTGCAGACCGAGAAACCGGAGACGACCTACGCTGCGGTGCTGCGCCAGTTGCAGATCATGCATGCCAAGGGGATGCTGGTACGCGACGAGCGTGAGCGTTCGCACGTGTACGCGCCGGCGCAGCGCCAGAACGTTCTGCAGAGCGGTCTGCTGAACGAGTTCATCAACAAGGCGTTTGCGGGCTCCGGCAAGGCGCTGGTTCTTGCGGCGTTGCGCGGGCATGTCACCAAGGAAGAGCGTGCCGAGATCGAAGCGTTGCTGCGCGAGGAAGACCTATGAGCACAACGCTTGCCATCCTGGTGCCGGCAGTGGGCTGGGCGCTGCTGCACTTTCTTTGGAAAGGCGCGCTGCTGAGTCTTGCTGCCGCACTGTTCCTGCGGTTGACGCGAGGCGGTCGTCCGCAGGTCCGGTACATCGTGTTGTGCACGGCGCTGGTGCTGTGCGTGCTGGTGCCCTTCGTCGACGGCTATCGCCAATTCACGGAAATGACTGCCGCCACGGCCACCGTCGACCCGGTGCCGGTGATGCCCATCTGGGTGCCCCAGCCCGCAGCGCCTGCCTTGCTGGAAGACCCGATGCTTTGGGTGGTGGTGGGCTGGCTGTTCGGTGTCTGCCTGATGATGGTGCGTGTGGTCGTGGGCCTGGCCTGGGTGCATCGGCTTGCGCATGCCTCGCACGCCTGTGCCAACGATGCGTGGCAAGCCTGTGTGTCCGCGCTTGCGCAACGCTGTGGAATCCGTCGCCCGATCCGGGTTCGGGTGGTGCCACATCTGCCCAGTCCGGTCGCTGCCGGTTGGTGGCGGCCCGTCGTGCTGGTGCCGGCTTCACTGTTGACGCAGATGCCACCGGACCTGATCGAAGCGTTGCTGGCGCACGAGGTCGCGCACATCCGGCGTTTCGACTATCTCGTCAACCTCATGCAGCGGGCAATCGAGGCATTGCTCTTCTATCACCCTGGCGTGTGGTGGTTGTCCGGGCGCATCCGTGTGGAGCGGGAGCTGATTGCCGATGAGCTTGCCGCGAGCCTGACCGGCAACCCGCGGCACCTGGCGCTGGCGCTCAATCAACTGAGTCAGCAGCAGGGCGTGGAGGCTGTCCCTGCGGGCGCGGCAGTGTGGGCGCACGGCGGCGTGCTGTCCGAACGCATCCGCCGGCTCGTCAGGCCGCAACAGCCCGCCGGATGGGCTTCGGTTGGCTTGACCGTAGCGCTGGGTGCCGCGCTGGTCGTGTCGGCGGTTGTCGTGCCGCAGTACGTTGGCGCCGCCTTTGCCCGCGAGGCGCTGTCGGTGTCGGATGACGCGCAGCGCATGCTCGCCCATGCTTCGGCCATCGGCAAGGTCGAAGCGCTTGTCGGCCTGATCCAATCCAAGCATGTCTACGTGGTGGAGGACGGCAGCGGCAAGGTGTTGCTCCAGCGCGATGCAGACAGCGTTGTCCCGATCGCATCGTTGACCAAGCTGATGACCGCCATGGTGGTGCTGGATGCGCGGCCCGAGTTGAATCGCGTTGTGCAGATCGCCCCGGCCGATGCGGGCACGCCGGCGTTGCGTCGTGCTGGTGTGCCTGTCGGGACAAACCTGGCCCTGCGCGACGTCATGCAGCTTGCACTCATGTCATCGGACAACCGGGCTGCCTATGCCCTGGCGCGAACCTACCCCGGGGGCGTGCCCGCGTTCGAGCGGGCATTGCAGGCGAAGATTGCCGCACTGGGGCTGACGCATACCGTGTTGAACGAACCGACGGGCCTGTCGGCGCACAACCGATCGACGGCCAGCGACATCGCCATCATCGCCAAGGCGGCGGCGGACTATCCGGAGATCCGCCGCGATACCACCTACACGAGCGAGACGCTCCAGATCAACGGCCAGCCGGTTGAGTACCGCAATACCAATCCGTTGGTGGGGGTGCGCGGCTGGGACATCCAGCTCTCCAAGACAGGCTTTACCGATGAGGCTGGCCGTTGCCTGATCATGCAGATCCGGTCTGCTGGCACCAGCATCACGATGGTTCTGCTCAATGGGCACCGGGCGGTGACCGTTCCCACCATGTCTTGATCTGCACCCTGAGCGCCGCCGCACCCGCCTGAGCAGGTCGGTCTGCGTCGCGTTGTTCCCGTGTTTGCTTTCCTGTCTGGCCGATTGCGTTCGGTCGGAGGGGAGGCGTTCGTCTGAAGTTCTGACTGGCAACCCCGCCTCGTCCTCGCTGAAACGGCAACCGGATTGAGGCACCCTCAAGAGAGAAACGCATGAAACGCTGGTGTATCGCGGCGGCCGTCCTGGCCGTCAACCTGATGAGCCCGACGGCTCACGCTCGAACCCTCTGCACCGTCATTGCGGATGCGGCCTCGGGCAATGTCCTGGTGCAGGAGGGCGATTGCGCGACGCGCGTGACGCCGGCGTCCACCTTCAAGATTGCTCTCAGCCTGATGGGGTTCGATGCAGGCATCCTCAAAGATGAACACACGCCCACGCTGGCGTACCACGATGGCGATGTCGCCTGGGGCGGCGATGCATGGCGGCAGCCTACGGACGCCGCGCGCTGGATCCAGTACTCGGTGGTCTGGTTCTCGCAACGGGTGGCCCAGTCGCTGGGCGACACCCGCTTTCAGCACTACGCAGACGTGTTCGACTACGGAAACCGGGATGTGTCCGGCGAGCCCGGCAAGCACAACGGCACCTCCGGTGCGTGGATCAACTCGTCGCTGCAGATATCGCCACTGGAACAGGTGGCCTTCCTGCGCAAGGTCGCCAACCGCACGCTTCCGGTGAGCGCTACCGCACTGGACATGACCTGGCGCGTGACGGAGATCGCTGCACACCCTGATGGATGGACGATTCACGGCAAGACGGGTACGGGCTCTCCGGGGGCGCCGATCACACACGAAGGCCATTACGACCGCGAGCACGCCTACGGCTGGTTCGTCGGCTGGGCAACGAAGGGGCCGCGCACGCTGGTGTTCGCACGCCTGACCCAGGACGCGCAGGTGCAGCCGACGCCAGCCGGCATGCGCACACGCGACACGCTGCTGAGCGACCTGCCATCGCTGGTCGATGGCGTGACGCGATAGGACAACCATGCCCGCTGACATGCGCAATAGGCGGATCGACCTGATCCGTGGGGTCGCCATCCTGCTCGTCCTGTTTCATCACTTCAACATCGCCTATCGCTTGAGCGATACGTCACTCGCTGCGGTCTTCGGGCCGGAGCTTGTGCAGGCGGTGGCGCGCAATGGCAACTACGGGGTGACCATGTTCTTTGTGGTCTCGGGTTACCTGATCACCTCGAATGCCCTGCGCCGCTGGGGCCAGCTTGGCCGTATCGACGCGTGGGCGTTCTACGGGCTGCGCATCGCGCGCATCGTGCCGTGTCTGCTGTTGCTGCTCACCATCGTGAACGTGCTCGCGCTGTACGGCGTGGCGATCTTCCAGAACCACGTCGCGACAGGCGAGCCCGTTCCGCTATGGCACGTCAATCTGGCGAGCCTGACCTTCACCATGAACTTGCTGATTGCCAGGGTCGGATGGGTCAACTATCCGTTGGGCGTCTTGTGGTCGCTCTCGGTGGAAGAGGTGTTCTACCTCACGTTCCCATTGCTGTGTCTCGTACTTCGGCGCGAGTCGCTGCTCTGCCTGTTCTGGGCAACGATCATTGCCGTCGGCCCGCTGTACCGGCTGACCCACCAAGGGGATGAGGCCGGATTTCTTTACGCGTACTTCGCCAGCTTTGACGGCATTGCCATGGGTTGCGCCGCCGCCGTTCTTTCCAGGCGGTTCGCCCCGGCCGGCATGACGACCTGGTTCACACAAACCGCAGTCGTGGCCTTGATGACGTTTCTCTATCTATGGTGGCCGATTGCACAGAGCAACGTCTTGGGTGTGACGGCGATGGCGCTTGGTACGGCCGCCCTGTTATGGCCTGCGCAGCGTTCAACAGCTGATGATGCGCGGCGCTTCAACCGTGTCGGTGCAGCGTTGGCATGGTGCGGCAAGAACAGCTATGAGCTGTATCTGTTTCACCTGATCCCGCTGGCGGTGCTCAAAACGGGGTTTCCGCGCGCCACGGTGTTGGGTGACGAGAAACTCGTGCTGCTGGCGGCGTTCATGCTGTTTTCGTTCTTGCTGGCTGCGGGCATTGCGCGGTACTACGCAGAGCCGCTCAACCGTGCCCTACGGCAACGTCTTCTGCAGCCGCGGCGCACGCAGTCCACCATCGGCTGAAGGACGGCGCATCACCCCGGCAATTGCGGTAACCGGGGTGAACGTGGCGCGGGACTACGCGGGGGCATGCGCGTGGCCGGCGCGCTCGAACAGCCATGCCAGCAAGATGTTGAGCGACCGGTCGTCCGCGGTATCCCGATACAGGCAGTGAAACGGTGGCCCTTCCAGCTTGACCTCCGGAAACAGCATGACTAGACGCCCGTGGTCGACATCGTCCTGAATCACGGCCCGCGGGGCCAGGCAGATCCCCAGTCCACTTATCGCAGCTTTCACCAGCAGGGCGAATTCGTCGTAGAAGGGGCCGCGCAGTGTTTCGCCGACGGGAACCTCTGCCTGGTGAAACCAGTACTGCCATGCCTGGGGCAAGCCGGCGTAATGCAGCAGCGGTGCATGGCGCAAGTCTGATGGCGCGTGCACAGCCGCCAGCGCGGGATGATGCGGCGCGCAGACCGGCACTGCTACGTTGGCCACCAGGGGCTTCGACACGAACCCCCGCCGCCGTAACTCCGGCGTGTAGCGGCGGATGACCACATCGCTCGATTCATCGATGCGCTCCACGTCTGTGTCAGGCGTGGACACCAACTCAATCTCGATGCCCGGGTGCCGCACATGAAAGTGCGCCAGTTGCGGAAGCAGCCAGCCGTGGGCGAACGACGATGAAGTATTGATCCGGATCTGGCGCCGGTCAGGCGCCTCGAACATCTGCTCCGTGGCCTCGGTCAGGCGCCCGATGCAACTTGCGACGTCCACCAGGTAATGCCGCGCCCGCAAGGTCAGGCGCAGGGATCGTCCATCGCGCTCGAAGAGCTTCTGTCCAAAGAACGTTTCCAGCACGCGGATCTGCTGGGCGATCGCGCTCTGCGTGACATTCAACTCTTCGGCGGCAAGGGTCAGGCTGTTCAGGCGCCCGGCGGCTTCAAAGCTGCGCAGGGCATTGAGAGGAGGGAGTCGGCGCATGGCGCAATGTCAAAGAACAGCTAAAGCGTCGTGGAAAAAAACTCGTTTGTGGCAATGAAGGCGGCTTTCTATCATAGGCGCCACATTGGATTGGAAGATGATGATTGCATTACCCAGCCTACTCAAGACATCGGTGAAGCGCTCTGCGTGGCGGTCATTTCCGTTCGGTTGCTGGATGCCGCTGTGGATGTCCCGGTGGTTACGTCAAGCCAGTCGATACCTGGCGCTGGCCGGCACCATCTTGATGCTGGTCGCCTGCTCAGGCCCACCACCCAACGAGCGTGAGACCGGCAGCGGTGGAACGCTGGTGCGATACAGCTCGCGCCAGGTGAGTGTGGATCTGACCGATGCGGAGCAGCAGAGCCTGCGCACCATGCGCGACCGTACGTACGCCAATACCGCACCGGAGCGTGCACTGAGCGCCGTGGCCAAGGCGTTGACCGAACTCGGCTACGCACCGGTGTCGGTCGACAACGAAACCGGCCTGGTGGAAGCCGGGCTGAGTGACACGCTGGTGCCCAAGTGGCGCCAACTGCTACGCGGCGCGCTCAAGAACTATACCGGCATGTTTCCGGCCAAGCCGGACCACGAGCGCGTGTCGGCGGTCATCGCGGTCAAGGCGGCCGCCGGCAACCAGGCGACGCTGGTGCGCGCCCGGTTCGACAGCACGGTCTGGGACAGCAACGGCGATGCGCGCACGAAGACCGTGCTGCAGCGGGAGGTCTACGACGGCTTCTTCGCAGGTGTGGACAAGGTGTTGTGCTCGGCTGCCTGCAAGGGGCAGCCTTAAGCGAAGCGGTGCGCTATTCCCGCCGCTGCACGGCGGGCGGCAGCCATGTCCCATCCAGCGCAGCTTCTTTGGGCCACGTCAGCTGCATGCGCAGCAGGAAGGGCCCCACGGGCGGCGGCAGCCAGTTGTTCCGCATGCCCTTGGGCGGCGCGCGCTGGATGAGGATGTCGAGCGAGCCATCGCGGTTCAGGCGTGGGCGATCGGCTTCGCTCAGCACGTTGCGCAGGCCCGGGCGCTCGGTGGTGCGGCGCGGTTGCTGTATGGCGGCCACGGCCCAACCGGCGTTTTCAGGCGGGAGCTGGTTGCGGTCGAAATGCAGCACGTAGCGGTGCGTGCTGTCCAGCGGCAGGCTGTTGGCATCGGCCGTGGCCGTGGCGATCAGCATGTCCTGCGGCACGTCGGTGCCGCCACCTGACCACGAGACGATGGCGCGCTGCGCGTAGTCCAGCCCGTAGGCGCCGATCATGCGCGGGATGAACCAGCCGTTTTGCGTGATGGACGGCTGTTTGGCCGCCATGGAGAGCGTCTCGCGTGCGGCCACCACCCCGGCATCCATTACCTTCAGGCTGGTCGAGTCCACGGCGTTGGCATTGAACGGCGCACCGGGCACGATGCCAAGGTTGCGCAGCGATGCCACCATCGTGGAGTCTGCCGCGTGCGGCGGATTGTCCTTCAGCAGCTCGGCAAACCGGGTGAAGTAGGCGTTGGCATCGAGCGCGGTCACACGGCGGCGCGCGGCATTCAGGCTGACGTCGATGTCGGTGGCGCTGGTTGCGTCAGCCTTGGCCTCCGCCTCTGTTTCGCGCGTGCCGGGTTTGCCGAAGGCGTCCAGCGGCGTGATGCGGTAGCGATCCTGCACGCGCCGTGCGGCAGCCTCGTCGCGCTGGCCGGCGACCTGCGTGCGGGCAACGATCCATACCAGGTTCGTCGGCGCGGCAATCTGCTTGACGCCTGCCGGCAGCGTGCCTTCCCAGCCCGGTGGCGTGATGGCGTAGTTGGCCGCACGTGCCCCCGTGGTGCGGTTGCCGATGGATTCGAACACGTCCGTCCAGGCGTCGTGCACGGCCACCCAGATGTGGCGGCGGCCGACATCGGGCACGCTCAGCACGACGGGCCCGTTGCGCAAATCAACGAAGGCGCTGCTGGCGAGCACGTCCACCCGGGCGCGCACACCGGCGGGCAGGGCTTCGTCTTCCAGCGTGCGCTGGTGCATGAAGCGCCCATCCGGCGCGATGGCGGAGGTGACCTGCATCAGCGCGTCCGTCATCATCAACGGAAACGCATACACATAGGCGGAGCGGACTTGGGCCTCACCGGCTTGCGGCAGGCGCAGTTCGTTGGCGGCGGCAGGGTCGGGGTTCTGGGTGGCGCAGCCCGTCAGGGTCAGGGCCGCCGCGCTCAGCGCCACGGCCGCCAGCCTTGTGAGCTGGCGCACCGGCGCATGGCAGTGCGTCATGGTGTTCTCCATCTTGTCGGTACGCGGCAACAGGAAACCAGACGCCTGTCGAACATCCCCCCAAGGATGCTTGCGCATACGGTTGCGCGGTCGCCCGTCACGACGCCGCGCTTGTTGTTGAGCATCTTCTGAATTTAGAAGTGCCGCCCTCGCAAGTCAATCGAAGTGCGGTGGGGTGCGCATGGTGGGGTGCGCGCTAGGGTGCACGCTAGGGTGCTCGGTAAGTGCGTGCGGATGCGCCTACAGCCGCAGGTGCAGGGCAAGGCGCAACTTGGCGGCGTCGTACTCGGCTTTGAGCCGCATGACGATCTCGCCGGCGGGTGGCAGGTCGGCAATCTGGCCCACCCCCTGCCCCGCGCCCCAGATGTCTTTCCATGCCTTGGCGCGGGAGCTGCCGTCGCCAAAGTTCATCTTCGATTTGTCCGCTTCGGGCAGGGCTGCGGGGTCCAGGCCCGCCAGCTCGATGCTCTCGCGGATGTAGTTGCCGTGCACGCCTGTGAAGAGGTTCGTGTAGATGATGTCGGACGCTGCTGCACGCACGATGGCCTGCTTATAGCTTTCCGCCGCATGCGCCTCCTTGCTGGCGATGAAGCGCGTGCCGATGTAGGCGAGGTCGGCGCCCATGGCCTGCGCGGCGAGGATGGCATCCCCCGTGGCGATGGCCCCCGACAGCGCGATCGGCCCGTCAAAGATGCGCCGCACCTCCCCCACCAGCGCAAACGGCGACAGTGTGCCGGCGTGCCCGCCTGCGCCCGCCGCCACCAGGATCAGGCCATCGACCCCGGCTTCCAGCGCCTTCTCGGCATGGCGCAGGTTGATCACATCGTGCAGCACGATGCCGCCATAGCTGTGCACGGCATCCAGGATCTCCTTGACCGGCGCGCGCAGCGAGGTGATGAAGATCGGCACCTTGTGCTTCACGCAGGTGGCCACGTCCTGCTCCAGCCGCGCGTTGGAGTGGTGCACGATCTGGTTGACGGCCAGCGGCCCCACCACAGCGTGCGGATGCGCGGCTCGGTGAGCAGCGAGGTCTTCATGGATTTGCGTGAGCCATTCGTCCAGCACCTCGGCCGGGCGCGCGTTGAGCGCCGGAAACGCACCGACGATGCCGGCCTTGCACTGCGCCAGCACCAGTTCCGGATAGCTGACGATAAACATCGGCGAGCCGATCACCGGCAGGGTCAGGTGTTGCAGCGCGGGCGGCAGATGCTTGGCGGCGGGCATGGCGTCTCCTGATGAGAGGAAGGCTGACAGCGGGGCAGACAGCGTTGTTCGATTATAGGAAGCGGGCGCCACGTGTTGCCGCCGAATGTGCCGGTAGCTTCTGCGCTAGCATGCGGAGCATTCCTTGCGCATCACAAACCACCGGAGACCTGCATGACCACGCTGCTTCCCATCGACGCCGCCACCGCCGCCGCAGATGCCGCGCTGTTTCCCGGCTTTCGCCCGTTCCGCCAGGCGGTCAATGGGGTGGAGATCGCCGGGGTGATCGGTGGCAGCGGGCCGCCGTTGCTGTTGCTGCATGGCCATCCGCAAAGCCATGTGATCTGGCACAAGGTGGCGCAGGCGCTGGCGCGCGATTACACCGTCGTCGCCACCGATTTGCGCGGCTATGGCGCGTCGTCCAAGCCGGCCGGCAGCGCCCGGCACGCGGAATACAGCAAGCGCACGATGGCGCAGGATCAGGTGGAGGTGATGCGCGCACTCGGCTTCGGCCGCTTCCGGCTCTGCGCGCACGATCGCGGCGCGCGTGTGGCGCATCGCCTGTGCGTCGACCACCCCGTGCATGTGGAGCGCGCCATGCTGCTCGACATTGCCCCCACGCTGGCGATGTATGAAAACACCGACATGGCGTTTGCGTCCGCGTACTGGCACTGGTTCTTCCTGATCCAGCCCTCGCCGTTTCCTGAGACGCTCATCAACGCCACGCCGGATTTCTACATCAGCAAGCTGATGGGCCTGCGCCACGCCGGGCTCGAACCGTTCGCTCCGGAAGCCATGGCCACCTACGCCGCCGCCATGCGCGAGCCGGCCTGCGTACACGCCATGTGCGAGGACTACCGTGCTGCCGCCACCATCGACCTTGAACACGATCGCGCCGACCGTGCTGCCGGCAAGCGCGTGAGCGTGCCGCTGCGTGTGCTGTGGGGCGAGCATGGGGTGATCCAGCGGTGCTTCAAGCCGCTGGAACTGTGGAGCGCGGTGGCCAAGGAAGTGAGCGGCGGCACGGTGCCGTGTGGGCACTATGTGCCGGAGGAGGCGCCGGACGCGTTGCTGACGGAGATGCGCAGCTTCTTCGCTTGAGTGTGACTCGGCGGCGGACTAAGCCTCCGCCCACTCCCGCAACAGGTTGTGATACGTCCCCGTCAATGCAATGACGGACGTGTCCTCCTGCCCCAGCAGCCCCATCAGCCGCTGCAGTTCGTTATCCATCTGGAACAGCAGCGCGCGATGCGCGTCACTGCGCACCATGCTCTGCAGCCAGAAGAACGAGCACACCCGCGCGCCGCGCGTGACCGGTGTGACGCGGTGCAGGCTGCTGCTCGGGTAGAGCACCATGTCGCCCGCGGCGAGCTTGACGCGGTGCTCGCCGAAGGTGTCGTCGATGATGAGTTCACCGCCGTCGTAGTCTTCCGGCTCGGTCAGGAACAGCGTGCAGGAGAGGTCGCTGCGGATGCGGAAGTCGGTGCCACGCAGGTGGCGCACAGCGTTGTCGACGTGGTTGCCGAAGGTCTGGCCGCCCGCGTAACGGTTGAACAGCGGCGGGAACACCTTGAGCGGCAGCGCGGCCGAGAAGAACAGCGTGTTGGCAGCAAGCGCGTCCTGGATGAAGGTGCCGACTTCGCACGCGGCGGGCGAGCCTTCGGGCAACTGCATGTTGTGCTTCACCTGGCCCGACTGCGCGCCGGCGGTGACTTTGCCGTCAACCCATTCAGCGGCATCGATGATGGCGCGGCAGTGCGCCACCTGATCCTTGGTGAGCACGGCGGGAATCTTCAACAGCATGGCGATTCGGTTTCGAGAGCGCTGGCCAACGTGCGCAGGCGCGCATCGGGGTGGCCGGCAAGAAAGTCATGCGCCTTGGCGAGGAAGGCGGGTGTCGCGCTGCGCGGCACTGCGCGCATCCACGTACGGGCTTCGTCGGCCCGATCGGTGAGGGCGAAGAGCCGTGCTGCGTTGAACTGGCCACGGAAGTCGCCGCCCTCGGCGGCACGCAGATAGCAGTACAGGGCCATTCCCAGGTCGGCCTCGACTTCCCAGCCGTCTTCATAGAAGCCGCCGACCACGTTGATCGACTTGGCGTGCCCCTGTGCAGCGGCTGCCTGGAAGAGGCCGAAGGCTTGCGCACGGTCCTGCGGCACACCGCGCCCGAGCTGCAGACTGGTGGCGAAGTTGTACTGGCCCCAGTCGAGGCCGGCATCCGCCGCGCGGGCATACCAGTGCGCGGCGGTCTTGTCGCAGGCGGGTGCGCCCCAGCCGTGCTCATAACAGCGGCCGAGCATGTTGGCCGCCATGGCGTGGCCGGACAGCGCGGCGGTCTTGAACCAGAAGAGCGCCTGGGTGTGATTGCGTTCGACACCGTGGCCATCGAGCAGCCATTGGCCGAGGATGGCCTGTGCCTCCGTATGACCGCGACGGGCGGCGCCGGCAAGCCAGTCCGCCGCGCGATCGGCCGGGCCGGTCAGTACGGCGTGGATGGCATCCACCACCGCAGCATCGGCAGCGGTGGTTTGGGCAAGTGCTGTCATCAGTACCGGATACCCAGCGTCAGGATTGCGGCGCGCCCTGGTGCCAGCGATGCGTAGTGCGATGCGTACGCCTGGTTGTAGTACTTCTTGTCGAACAGGTTCTGCACGTTCAACTGCAGGTGCATGTGCTTGTCGATGCGGTACGAGGCCATCGCGTCAAAGCGCCAATAGGCCGGCACCCACTTCGGGTTGGCGGGGTTGGCGCTGCCCCAGACCTTCGACACGTAGTACGCACCGCCGCCCAGCGTGAACTTCGGCATCGGCTGGTAGGTGGTCCACAGGCTGAAGCTGCTCTTGGGCGTGTTGGGGAATTCGGTGCCATTGGTGGCGCCAAAAGCCGAGCCCGAACCACCGTTGTTGCGCAGCTCGCTCTTCAGGTATGTGTAGCCGCCAAACACCTGCCACTTGTTGGTGAGCGCGCCCGACCAGCCCAGCTCGAAGCCGTCCACGCGCTTGTTGCCGGCCATGGCGGCGGTGCCGTCTTGCAGCACGATGCGCGCGTTGGTGGTTTCGATGCGGAAGACCGCAGCGGTGAGCGCCAGCTTGTTGTCCAGCACGTTCCACTTGGTGCCGAGCTCGTAGGCGCGGTTCTTCTCGGGGGCGAGCACGTCGCCGCGATTGCCCGAGCGGTCCGGCGTGAGCGCGCTGCCATCGGCACCCTGGCCAGCCACGGAGCCCGACGGCGTGGACGACGTGCCATACGCCACGTAGATGCTGCCGTTCTGCGCGGGCTTGAAGACCAGGCCGAGCTGATAGTTCAGCAGGTTGTCGTCACGCGAGAAGCTGGAGCGCACACCTTGCGCATTGGCCGAGGTGGTGGCCGATGCCGAGTAGCGGTCGAAGCGCAGGCCACCGTTGATCTGCCAGCGCGGCGACAGCTCAATGGTGTCGAACACGTACGCCGATTGCGTGCGTACGGTGGTCTCGGCCGGGTTGTTGGCCAGCGTGATGTTGCCCGTCCACGGGTCGTTCGGGTTCGGGTTGAACAGGCTCGTGCAGTTGTAGCCGCCGGCCGCGCCGATCCCGTTCGGGCAGCGGTTGCTGCCGGTGGGAACGTTGTAGGTGTCGTTGCTGCTGTGCTCGCGCGAGAACTCCAGGCCCGCCGCGTAGCTGTGCTTGAAGCCGCCGGTCTCGAACTTGCCGGTCGCTTCCGTCTGGTTGGCGACGGTGTTGGCCACCGAGTAGCGCGTGTTGGCACGGCGCCAGACCATGCCGTAGTAGATGTTGCCCTGGCTGTCGTCGGGCTGTGTCCAGACGTAGTCCTGGCTGGTGCGCGCGATGCGTGTGGTGTTGCGCAGCTTCAGCGCGGTCGACACATCGTGCTCGAGCGAGAACGTGCCCATGTCGACGCGGTCACGGCGGAAGTCGCGGCCCAGGCCGTAGTAGGTGTTGCGGCCGACATCCACCGGCGAGCCATCGCCGGGCGCGAACAACTGCGGGCGGCCATCGGCGCGGCGATTGAACGTGCCGTTGTTGTAGGGGATGCCGGTGTCGGGCGTATCGTTCGATTGCAGGTGGTAGTACGACAGCGTGGCGCGCGTGGGCGTGCCCAGCCCGAAGGCGATGGACGGCGCGATGCCCCAGCGGCTGAAACTCGTCACGTCGCGGCCCGGCGTGCCGGCGTCGTGATACATCGCGTTCAGGCGGAAGGCCGCGTGTTCGCCGATCTGGTAGTTGCCGTCGGCCGTGGCGCGCTTGTACGCGGCATTGCCCACGGAGATCGTGCCCTCGGTGAAGTGCTCCAGCTTGGGCGTCTTCGATACGATGTTGATTGCCCCGCCCGCCGAGCCGCGCCCTTCATACGCACCCGACGGCCCCTTGATGACTTCCACCGAATCCACGTTGAACATCTCGCGCGATTGCGCGCCGATGTCGCGCAGCCCGTCGAGGAAGGTGCTGGCCTGCGCGTCATAACCGCGGATAAACGGGCGATCGCCCACGGGGTTGCCGCCTTCACCCGCGCCAAACGCAATGCCGGGCACCGTGCGCAGTGCTTCGGTGAGCGTGACGGAGCCGGTGTCCTGCAGCACTTCAGCGGGGATGACCGTGACGGACTTGGGCGTATCGACCAGCGGCGCGGTGAATTTGCCGCCCGAGGCCTCGTCGGTCTTGAAGCCACTGCTGCCGGTGACCGTGTGGGTCGGCAGGGTGGCCGTCACCGAATCCTTCTTGGTTTCCGCCACAGCCGGTGTGGCCGCCACGGCAAAGCTCATGGCCCCTGTCAGGTATCCCACCACCGAATGTTCGGCGCGCTTGCGTTCCGTCTGTGCTGCTTGCATGGCTTGGTGCCCGCTCCCCTGAAAAATCTTGTTACATGTTTGACGCAAATGAGAATTGTTATCGTTCGCATGTGAAGGAGTCAACGCAGAATCTGTTGATTTCCTTATCGGAGGAGGAAAACCTCCGATAAATCAACGTGTTATGTGCCACTGGCCGTGGGGTGCGGCAAAACGCTGCAGGTTTTGTGTTTGAAGACTTCCATTTATTCAAGCAGATGATTTATTATTATCGGGCAGGCTGTCCAACCGAATCTCTCTTGAAGGTGAGCATCGCGTGAGCACGGACCCCGAACTCCTCATCGAACAGCGCGGCCAGGCGCTGTGGTTGACCATTCAGCGCGAAGACCGCCGTAACGCGATCAACGGCGCGGTGCTCGAAGCACTGACGGCGGCGCTGGCCGATGCCAGTCGCAACACCGCTGTGCGCGCCGTGGTGCTGACCGGCGCCGGCACGCGGGCGTTCTGTGCCGGGGCCGATCTGCAGAGCGGCCAATCTTTCCGTTTCGACTACGCCCAACCGCACCAGGGCCTGGCTGATCTGTTCCGCCAGGCGCGCCGATGCACGGTGCCGCTGATCGCGCGAGTGAACGGCGCGTGCATGGCCGGCGGCATGGGCTTGCTGGCGATGTGCGACATGGCCGTGGCCAGCCGCAGCGCCGTGTTTGGGTTGCCCGAGGTGAAGGTTGGGCTGTTTCCCGCGCAAGTGCTGGCCGTGCTGCAGCATCAGTTACCGCGTCGCGTGCTCAACGAGATGTGCCTGACCGGCGAGCCGATGAGCGCAGACCGTGCGCTGGCCGCCGGGCTCGTCAACGAAGTGGCTGAGCCCGAAGCGCTCGATGCCGCCATCGATGCGCTGCTCGCGCGGCTGCTCGACAAATCGCCCTCGGCCATCCGGCGTGGGCTGTACACGCTCAAGCAGGTCGAGCATTTGAGCTTCGAGCAGGCAATGGCCTTTACGGAAAGCCAGATCGGTTTGTTCGCGTTGACCGAAGACGCGCAGGAGGGGCAGGCCGCCTTTCGCGAGAAGCGCGCCCCCAACTGGACGGGCCGCTGATATGCGCAAAGACACGATTTCCATTGGCGGCGCTAGCGGGTTCTGGGGCGACAGCGTGACCGGGCCGATACAGTTGGTGGCCTCGGGTCGTATCGACTTTCTCGTTTTCGATTACCTGGCCGAGCTGACCATGTCGCTGCTGGCCAGCGCGCGCATGAAGAACCCTGAACTGGGCTACGCCACCGACTTCGTCAGCGTGGCGATGCGTGCAGTGCTCAAGGATGCGCTGGCGCAGAACATCCGCATCATCGCCAACGCGGGCGGCGTGAACCCACGCGGTTGCGCTGCCGCGCTGCAGGCCTTGGCCGACGAACTGGGTGTGAGCGTACGCATTGCCGTGGTGGAAGGTGACGACGTCATGCCGCTGCTACCCGTGCTGCGTGATGAAGGTGTGCGTGAGCTGCAAAGCGCCCGCCCGCTGCCGGACAAGGTGGTCAGCGCCAATGCGTACCTGGGTGCGCTGCCGATCAAGGCGGCGCTTGATGCGGGCGCGCAAGTCGTGATCACCGGCCGATGCGTGGACAGCGCGGTCACGCTCGGCGCGTTGATGCACACCTTCGATTGGCGCGCGGATGACTACGACCGCCTCGCCGCCGGCAGCCTTGCCGGGCACATCCTCGAATGCGGTTGCCAGGGCGCGGGCGGCCTGCATACCGACTGGGAAGCCGTGCCGGACTGGGCGCACAGCGGCTACCCCATCGTCGAGTGTCGTGCCGATGGTGGCTTCATCGTCACCAAGCCGGAGGGCACAGGTGGATTGGTGACGCCCGCCACGGTGGGCGAACAGTTGCTCTATGAAATCGGCGATCCGGCACGCTATGTGTTGCCCGATGTCGTGTGCGATTTCACGCGGGTGACGATGACGCAGGCGGGTGAGCATCGCGTGGAAGTGCGCGGCGCACGCGGTCTCGCGCCCACACCGGACTACAAGGTGAGCGCCACATATGCCGACGGCTATCGCGCCACCGGACAACTCACCGTGGTTGGCGTCGATGCGGACCGCAAGGCGCACCGCACGGCGGAAGCGATTCTGGAACGCACGCGCGGGCTCTTCCGCAAGCTCGGCCTGCCGGACTACAGCGCCACGCACATCGAAACATTGGGCTCGGCGTATCTGTTCGGTCCGCATCAGCCGAGCGCGCCGCGCTTTGAATCGGTGATGTGGCTGGCGGTGGCGCATCCGAGCAAGCCGGCACTCGAACTGTTTGCGCGTGAGATTGCACCGGCCGGCACATCCTGGGCACCCGGCACGACGGGCGCGGGCGGGCGGCCGAGCGTCGTGCCCGCCGTCAAGCAATACGCTTTCCTGATCGACAAGGCGCGCGTGCAGCCCCGCGTGACCTTGCTGGGCGGAGAGAGCTTCGATGTGGCCGTGCCGACGGGCGGCGTGCCGTTGGAAGCCTCAACCGCTGCGAGTGTGACGGATGCGCTGCCGTCCGGTCCAACACGTGAAGCCCCACTCATCGAACTCGCCTACGCACGCAGCGGCGACAAGGGCGACACGTCCAACATCGGCGTCATCGCACGCCGGCCGGAAGACCTGCCGCTGCTGCGCGCACAGCTGACCGAAGATGCCGTCGCCGCCTACCTCGCGCATGTCGTGAAGGGCCGCGTGACGCGCTACGACCTGCCCGGTATCCATGCGCTCAACTTCGTCTGCGAGCAGGCGCTGGGCGGTGGTGGCATGGCTTCGCTGCGCAACGACCCGCTGGGCAAGGGCATGGCGCAGGTGCTGTTGACGATGCCGGTGCGCGTGCCGGTCAATCACCCATAACCGACGAGGCGACCATGGTTGCAGGCCTGCTGACGTCCGTGCGCTTCAATGCCGAGCACGACACCTTTCGCGAAACCGTGCGCCGCTTTGTCGACAAGGCGGTGCTGCCGCACATCGATGCCTGGGAAGAGGCGGAAACCTTCCCGCGTGCGCTGTATCGCGAAGCGGCCGATATTGGTCTGCTAGGCATCGGCTTTCCCGAGGAATACGGCGGTACGCCCGGCGATTTGTTTCTCGAGCTCGCGATGATTGAGGAGCTGACGCGCGCGGCCAGCGGTGGTCTGCTCGCGTCACTGTTCAGCCACACCATCGGGGCGCCGCCCATTGTGGCGGGCGGCTCTGCAGAATTGAAAGCGCGCGTGCTGCCGGACATTCTTTCGGGCGAGAAGATCAGTGCGCTGGCCATCACCGAGCCCTCGGGCGGGTCGGACGTCGCCAACCTCACCACGCGCGCGGTGCGTGATGGCGATCACTACATCGTCAACGGCAGCAAGATCTTCATCACCTCCGGCATGCGCGCCGACTACCTGACCGTGGCGGTGCGCACGGGCGGGTCAGGCGCGGGCGGCATCTCCGTGCTGCTGTTGGATGGCGACACGCCGGGCCTGTCGCGCACGCCGCTCAAGAAGATGGGCTGGTGGTGCTCTGACACGGCACAGCTGCATTTCGACAACTGCCGCGTGCCCGTGGGCAATCTGCTTGGCGTAGAGAACCGTGGCTTTGAGTTGGTGATGCGCAACTTCAACCACGAGCGCCTTGCGCTGGCCATGCAGGCCTACGGGCTGGCGCGCACATGCCTGGCGGAAGCGGTGGAATGGGCCAGCCAGCGCGAGACCTTCGGCAAGCGCCTCGTGCAGCATCAAGTGGCGCGGCAGAAGCTGGTGGCGATGGCCACGCGCATCGAAGCCACACGCGCGCTGCTCGAAGACCTGATGCGCCGCATGCAGGCGGGCGATTCACCGGTCGCACAACTGTGCATGCTGAAGAACTTCGCCACGCAGAGCCTGCAGTTCTGTGCGGACACGGCGGTGCAACTGCTCGGCGGCATGGGCTTCATGCGCGGCACCAAGTCGGAGCGCATTTATCGCGAAGTGAAGGTCTACATGATCGGCGGCGGCGCGGAGGAGGTCCTGAGCGATCTCGCCGCCCGTCAGCTCGGTTGGGTTTGAGGAGGCAGAACCATGTATCGCTCAGTCTTTCGACCGGGGCTGTTCCTCGGGCAGGTCGCTGTCGTGACCGGCGGCGGCAGCGGCATCGGCCGGTGTACCGCGCATGAGCTGGCATCGCTCGGCGCGGCGGTGGCGCTGGTGGGGCGCAGTGCGGAAAAGCTCGCTGCCGTGCGCACGGAGATTGTTGAAGCCGGCGGCACCGCGCACGCCTACGTCTGCAACATCCGCGACGAGGCTGCCGTGCAGGCGACGATCGCGCAGATCATTGGCGAGCACGGCCGCATCGATGCGCTGGTCAACAACGCGGGCGGGCAGTTCCCGTCACCGCTCAAGGATATCTCCGTCAAAGGGTGGGAGGCTGTCGTACAGACCAACCTGACCGGCGGTTTCCTGATGGCGCGCGAGTGCCTGAACCAGGCGATGCAGCAACTCGGTGGCGCCATCGTCAACATCGTCGCCGACATGTGGGGCGGCATGCCGAACATGGGGCACTCCGGTGCGGCGCGCGCGGGCATGATCAACTTGACGGAGACGGCCGCGTTCGAGTGGGCGCAGTACGGCGTACGCGTGAACGCGGTGGCGCCGGGTTACGTGGCGTCGTCGGGCATGGACGCGTATCCGCCGTGGATGGCCGAGACCATCCGCAGCATGCCGAGTACTGTGCCCGCCGGGCGCTTTGCCACCGAGGCGGAGGTGTCGTCGGCCATCGTCTACCTGTTGTCGGAAGCGGCGGCGTTCATCACGGGCACCACGCTGCGCGTGGACGGCGGACGCCCCAACGTGCGGCCCGGCTCGCCCATGCCGGCACCGCGTCATGGCGCCGTGCCCTTCAACGGCTTCCACCTGGCGGTGACGCCCAAGGTGCTGCAGGACAAAGCCCAGGAGGACAGCAATGCCGGTGCTTGAATCGCGCATCGTCCCGCAAAGCGACGCGTACCGGCAGAACCACGCCGCGCTCTCGGAACTCGTCGGCCAACTGCGCTCGCTGGAGAACCGCACGCGCGACAAGTCCGAAGCCTCGCGCGCGCGCTTCGAGCAGCGCGGGCAACTGCTGCCGCGTGACCGGCTCGGCCGTCTGCTCGATGCCGGTGCGCCGTTTCTGGAGCTGTCTTCGCTGGCTGGCTTCTGCCTGGACCACGCAGACCCGGTGCGCTCGATTCCCGGCGGCGGCTTCATCGCCGGCATCGGTTGGGTGAGCGGCGTGCGCGCGATGATCATCGTGGACGACGCGGGCATCGACGCCGGTGCCGTGCAGCCGATGGGCATCGAGAAGTTCCAGCGCGCGCAGGCCATCGCGCTGGAACAGAAGCTGCCGTTCATCCACCTGGTCGAGTCGGCCGGCGCCAACCTGCTGACCTATCGCGTGGAGACCTTCATCCACGGCGGCAGCGGCTTCTACTGGCTCGCAAGGCTGTCGGCGGCGGGCATTCCCGTGATCAGTGTGGTGCATGGGTCGAGCACGGCGGGTGGTGCCTACATGCCAGGTCTGTCGGACTACGTGGTGATGGTGCGGGATCGCGCGCGTGCTTTCCTCGCGGGCCCGCCGTTGCTGAAAGCGGCTACCGGCGAGGTCGCCACCGAAGAAGAGCTGGGCGGCGCAGAGATGCATGCCACGACCTCGGGCCTCGCTGAATATTTGGCCGAAGACGATGCCGATGCGCTGCGCATCGCACGCGAACTCGTGGCTGCGCTGGATTGGAACCGCGATGTGCCAGCAGTCGATCGGCCCTACGCGCCGCCGCGTTTCGATGCGGACGAACTGCTGGGCATTGCGCTCACCGATCACCGCAAGCCGCTCGACATGCGCGAGGTGATTGCGCGTATTGCCGATGGCTCGGATTTCCTTGAGTTCAAGCCAGACTATGGCCCGGCGACCCTTACGGGGCACGCCGCCGTCTGCGGCATGCACGTTGGCATCATCACGAACAACGGGCCACTGGACCCGGCGGGTGCCACGAAGGTCGTCCACTTCATACAGGCGTGCTGTCAGTCCGATACGCCGCTGCTGTATCTGCAAAACACCACCGGCTTCATCGTCGGCAAGCAGTCCGAGCAGGCGGGCATGATCAAGCACGGCTCGAAGATGATCCAGGCGATGGCCAACGCCACCGTGCCGCGCATCACCGTGCATTGCGGTGCCTCGTTCGGGGCGGGCAACTATGGCATGTCAGGGCGTGGCTTCTTCCCGGATTTCTGCTTCAGCTGGCCCAATGCCAAGACTGCCGTGATGGGCGCCGAGCAGGCAGCCGGCACGATGGCGACGGTCATGGCCGCAAGCATGCAGCGCAAGACGCAGACCGTCGACCACGAAGCCATCGAGGCCATGCGCGCCAAGGTGATCGACACCTTCGAGCGGCAATCCGGTGCGTTCACCGTGTCGGGCCGTCTACTGGATGACGGCGTGATCGACCCGCGCGACACGCGCAAGGTGCTGGCCAGCGTGCTGGCCGTCTGCGACGAGGCGCGCAGGCGCGCGCTGCACCCCATTCAGTTTGGCGTTGCACGACCGTAGCGCCATCCATCCGAATCGCAGTCACGAACACACGAACAGCCCAAGGCCACCGGAGCGAGACACCATGCACTTCACCCACGAACATCAGGAACTGCAGCGCAACCTCAAACGCTTCATCGACAGCGACATCAACCCGCACGTGGATGAATGGGAGGCGGCCGAGATGTTCCCCGCCAAGGCGCTCTTCAAGAAGATGGGCGAACTGGGCTTTCTCGGCATCGCCAAGCCGACGGAGTTCGGCGGCCTGGGCCTGGATTATTCGTATGCGATGGCGATGGCGGAGACGCTCGGCCACATCCACTGCGGAGGCGTGCCGATGGCGATTGGCGTGCAGACCGACATGGCGACACCCGCACTCGCGCGCTTCGGTTCGGACGAGTTGCGCGCACAGTTTCTCGCCCCCGCCATCAGCGGCGATGCGGTGGCGTGCGTGGGCGTATCGGAGCCGAGCGCCGGTTCCGACGTGGCTGGCATCAAGACCACCGCGCGCAAGGACGGCGACGACTACATCATCAACGGCAGCAAGATGTGGATCACCAACAGCCTGCAGGCCGACTGGATGTGCCTGTTGGCCAATACGTCGGATGATCCAGCCCACCGCAACAAGTCGCTCATCATCGTGCCGATGAACACGAAGGGCGTGTCGGTCGGCAAGAAGATCCGCAAGATCGGCATGAACTCGTCGGACACGGGCCTCATCTACTTTGACGACGTGCGTGTGCCGCAGCGCTACCGCATTGGCGAAGAGGGCAAGGGCTTCACGTACCAGATGCTGCAGTTTCAGGAAGAGCGCATGTGGGCCGCCGCCAGCAGCCTGGCAACGATGACGATGTGCATCGAGTCGACGGTTGAATACGCGCGCGAGCGCAAACTGTTCGGTGCCAACCTGCTCGACAACCAGTGGGTGCACTTCAAGCTGGCCGAACTCAAGACCGAGGTGGAGGCCCTGCGCGCGCTCACGTACCGCGCATGCGATCTCTACATCAACGGGCAGGATGTGACGGAGCTGGCCTCGATGGCCAAGCTCAAGGCCGGGCGTCTGGCGCGCATCGTGCCCGATGCCTGCCTGCAGTTCTGGGGGGGCATGGGCTTCACGTGGGACAACCCGGTCTCGCGCTACTACCGTGATGGGCGCCTGGGCTCCATCGGTGGCGGCGCGGACGAGGTGATGCTCGGCATCATCTGCAAATACATGAACACGCTGCCGGGCAAGAAGGGCTGAGCGATGGGCACGTCGCACGCTGCTTTTCGCACGGTCCTGATCGCCAACCGGGGCGAGATCGCGCTGCGCATCCAACGCACCGCGCAGCGCCTCGGTATGCGTACCGTTGCCGTGTATTCCGATGCCGACCGCGATGCGCCGCATTGCCGCGCGGCGGACCTTGCCTTGCCGATTGGCGCATCGCAACCGCAGGCGTCGTACCTGAACATCGCCGCATTGCTGGAGGCGGCGCGCATGTCCGGCGCCGAAGCGGTGCACCCCGGCTACGGTTTTCTCGCCGAAAGCGATGCCTTTGCTACGGCGTGCGCGGAAGCAGGCCTCGTCTTCATCGGTCCACCCGCGGATGCCATCCTTGCGATGGGCAACAAGGCTGGCGCCAAGCGCTTGATGGAAGCTGCTGGCGTGCCATGCGTGCCTGGCTACCAAGGCGAAGACCAGTCCGATGCGCGCATGTCCCAGGAGGCGGACCGCATCGGCTATCCGGTCATGATCAAGGCCGCTGCCGGCGGTGGCGGACGCGGCATGCGGCGTGTGGATCGGGCAGAAGATTTCGCCGCAGCATTGCAGTCTGCGCGCTCCGAAGCGGAGAACGCCTTTGCGTCCGGCGAGCTGATCCTCGAAAAGGCGATCGTCGAACCGCGGCATATCGAGATCCAAGTCTTTGCCGATGCGCATGGCAACGTCGTCTACCTGGGTGAGCGTGATTGCTCGGTGCAGCGCCGGCACCAGAAGGTGATTGAAGAGTCCCCGTCGCCTGCCGTGTCACCGGAACTGCGCGCACGCATGGGCGCCGTGTCCGTGGTGGCGGCACGTGCCATCGGTTACGTGGGTGCGGGCACGCTGGAATTTCTGCTCGCCCCGGATGGCGCGTTCTACTTCATGGAGATGAACACGCGCCTGCAGGTCGAGCACGCGGTGACGGAGGCGATCGTCGGTGTCGATCTGGTCGAGTGGCAGTTGCGCGTGGCGCTGGGCGAACCGTTGCCGCTCACGCAAGACGAGATTGATGTGCGCCGCACGCAGGGCGGCCACGCCATCGAGGTGCGCCTGTGTGCGGAAGACCCGCAGCAGAACTTCCTGCCGCAAAGCGGCACCGTCGCCCGCTGGCGTGCGCCACGTGAGGTGCGCACTGACCATGCGCTGACCGATGGTCTGGTGGTGTCGCCGTACTACGACTCGATGCTCGCCAAGATCGTTGCACACGGCACCGACCGCGCAGATGCATGTCGGCGGCTGGCGCGTGCGTTGGACGATTGCTTGCTGCTCGGCCTGCCGACCAACCGCGCGTTTCTGCGTCAGTGCGTGACGCATCCGGCGTTCCTCGCTGGCGACGTCTCCACCGCGTTCATCGACCGGCATTTTCCAGCGGCGATGCGTCAAGCGGCCGTACCCGATGCAGCGGTCTGCCAGGCGGCAGCCGTGCTGCTCACGCACTTGCGCAAAGACACCGCACGCCGTTATCCCGCTGAGCTGCAAGGTTGGGCCAGCAGCCGTACCTATCCCACGCTATGCCGCGTCACGCTCGACGGTGAAGCCATCGAAATGCGCGTGCGTGCGCTTGCCGCGCAACGCTGGGAGGTGAGTTGGGACGGTGGCATCGCGCAAGCGGAGATTGTGTCCCAAGCCGATGGCCGCATGACGCTTGCTCTGGGCGAGAGGCTGTATCCGCTCGAATACGCCATCACCGGAACCACGTGCCACTTCGTGATGGATGGCGTGGAGCACACCGCCATCGACACCACCTATGCCAAGGCCGAGCGCAACGGCGCGCAGGCCGGTAGCGGCCGCATCAGCGCACCGATGAATGGCCGCGTCGTCGCCGTCCACGTGGCTGAGGGCGAAGCCGTCTGCGCCGGCCAGGTGCTGCTGGTGGTCGAAGCCATGAAGATGGAGCACAGCATTGCCGCGCCGCTTGCCGGCGAGGTGAAGGGCCTGTTCACCCAGGTCGGCGCGCAGGTGGCGCCGGGCGGGTTGCTGATGGAGATTGCCGCGGCCTGAGGGCTGCATCGTCGTTGTTGTCATCCATCGTTTCGTCGTGCAGTTCATGCGGTCCACAGGAGACGTCCCATGTCCGAAGCCACGCCAGACACCACGCTTGAAGCCAATCTGTTGAACCGGGTGGCGCTGGGCGATACGTTGCATCGCAGTGCTCGCAAGTTCGGCGCGAAGGTCGCGCTGGTGGACGGCCCGCGCCGCATGACCCATGCCGAGCTCAATGCGGACAGCAATCGCTACGCCCATCACCTGCTGGCCAGCGGTCTCAAGCCCGGTGACAAGGTCGCCATGCTTTGCGGCAACTCGGCGCAGTTCCTGGTGGCGGCCTACGGCATCCTCAAGGCGGGGCTGGTGTGGGTGCCCATCAACGCGATGCTTGGGCCGGACGATGTGCGCTACATCCTTGAGCATGCCGAGGCGCGGCACGTGGTGATCGATGCCGCGCTGTACCCGGTGCTGCGTCAAACGCTGGCAGCGCTAGGGCTACCCGCACACCAGTGCTTTGGCGAACCGGTTGCCGGCGGCCCGCAAACTGTCGAGCAGGCGCTGCAAGGCCACGCCGACACGCTGCCCGCCGTGGTGATCGACGACCGCGATCTTGCGCTCATTATGTACACCAGCGGCACCACAGGCCGGCCCAAGGGAGCGATGCACTCGCACCGCTCCGTGCACGCGGCGCTGATGTCCAACATCGCTGGCCTGAACCTGAACGAGAAAGACGTGTTCTCGTGCATCCTGCCGATGTTCCATTGCGCGCAGTTCTCGACGGCGGCGTCGGCGATGACGGTGGGCGCCACGCTCGTCATCCAGCGTGGCTTTGATCCGACTGCGCTGCTCGACGCGATTGCCAACGAACGCATCACACAGCTGTTCGGCCTGCCGCTCATGTACGCCGCGTTGCTGCACCATCCGCTGCGCGCGCAGCGCGATCTCTCCAGCCTGCGCCTGTGTCTGTACGCGATGGCGCCGATGGCCAAGCCGTTGCTTGAACGCCTGATTGCCGAGGTGTGCCCGAACTTTGCACTCGGCTCCGGGCAGACGGAAATTTTCCCGATGACGATGTACTTCGCGCCCGACCAGCAACTGCGGCGCACCGGCAACTACTGGGGCCAGCCCTGCATGGTCAACGAGGCGGCAGTGATGGACGACCAGGGCAATCTGCTCGGCCCCGGCCAGCTGGGCGAGATCGTGCACCGCGGCCCCAACGTTATGCTCGGCTACTACAAGGACCCGCAGGCCACCGTCAACGCACGCCGCTTCGGCTGGCACCACACGGGCGACCTGGGCATGTGGGACGCCGACGGCCAGCTCCAGTTCAAGGACCGCATCAAGGACATGATCAAGACCGGCGGCGAGAACGTGCCGTCGCTCAAGGTGGAAGAGGTGCTGCTGCGACATCCGGCTGTCGCCAATGCAGCAGTGGTTGGACTGCCGCACGCGCATTGGATCGAGGCCGTGGCGGCTTTCGTCTGCCTCAAGCCCGAGGCACAGGCCGATGCGGCGGCGTTGCAGGCGCACTGCCGCGAGCATCTTGGTGCATTTGAGGTTCCCAAGCACATCGCCGTGGTCGACAAGCTGCCCATGACAGCCACCGGCAAGATCCAGAAGCACGTGCTGCGCAGCGCCAATCAGATGCTGTTCGAGAGCGATGCCCGTTAACGGCGACTAAGAGCCGCTAACAAAACCCTCCTGGCGTCGTTACGCCTCCTTGCCGTACTTCTTGTACTGTCTGCGTCGGCGCGCCTAGCCAGGACCGCTACGCTGGGTTTTGTTAGCGGCTCTAAGCCGCCGGCTCGGGCGGCGTGCGCAGGATGAAGCGCACCGCCTGATCCGCCAGTGCATCGATGCTGATGCCCGCGCCGGCCTGGTACCACTGCGCCGTCCAGTTGAGCGCGCCGAACATCAGCAGGCGGTCCACCGGCGTTGGTTGCGCCCATTCACCGGACGCATGCAGGCGGTCAATGACGCGGTTCCAGATGCCCTCATAGCGATCCTTGAGCGCGATGATGCGTTCCTGCGCCTGCGCATCGAGCGAACGCCACTCATACAGCATCACCGGGATGAAGTCCTGGTTGGGCGCCAGGATGGTGTAGAGGTGCGCGCGCACCAACTGGCGCATGGCCTCGCGCGGCGCCAGGCCATCGATATCGATGGCCTCGATGTCGGCCAGTGCCACCGTCAGGCCGTGCTCGATCACGGCCTGCAGGATGTCCTGCTTGCTCTTGAAGTGGTAGAACCAGCTACCCGCATGCACGCCTGTTGCGGCGGCAATGTCGCGCACCGTGGTGTTGCCATAGCCCTTCTCGCGGAACAGCCTGGCCGATTGCTCGATCAGTGCGCGGCGCAGGCCTTCGTTGGCATCCTGTGCAGGGCGGCCGCGCTTGCGGCGCGGTGCATCGGTTTGCGTGGTGGATTCGGGCGGGGTGGGTGTGGCGGGTTTTGGCATGCCCTGGCGAAGAGAAGAGGCTTCGCTGCATTGTAGCGGCCGACCGGTCAGTCAGGCACCGCGCGGCGCGTCAATCGCGGTTGAGGATGCGGCCGTCTTCAACCGTGGCAGCGCCTGCCTTGACCAGGGCAGCAATGGCCGCGTCCAGCAACACCGTCATCGATTGGTTGGCGAAGAAGCGCGCCTGCAAGCGCGGCATCAGGCTGGTCTGCGTGAACCAGGCGAGCAGCGCATCGTGCGTCAGTGCTTGCTGCTCCAGCAGCTTGAATTTCACCAGCACACGAATGGCGTGCAAAGCGTTGCGCTCGGGGTCCGCACGCAGATACGCAAGCCGCCCAAGTGACACCTCAATGGCGGCGCTGACGTCGGTGAACGGTCGGCCATGTCCCGGAATCACCACGCGCGCATCGAGCTGTGCGATGCGTTCGAGGATGGCCTGCTGTTCCGCAAAGCCACTCTCACCCTCCAGCTCGGGAAAGATGATGCCGAAACCGCGTTCCCACAGCGCATCGGCCGAGAGCAGCACGCGCGACTCCGGGCTGTAGAGGATGACGGCGTTGGGATCATGTCCCGGCGCGCTGATGACCTGCCAGTCGAAGCCGCCCAGGTGCACGGTCATGCCGTCGGCCAGGCCCGCATCGGCATCGCTGTCGGGCAGCGTGAAGCGGGCGCACTCCTGGCCGGTGGGGCCATAGCTGAGGGCGTCGGTGTCCCAGCGGCGCACATCGTCGACCTGTGCGGCGGGTACGCGGGTGTGGCAGCTGTAGTGCGCTTGCAGCGCCGCGTTGCCGCCGCAGTGATCGGAGTGCAGGTGCGTGTTCAGCAGACGGCGCAGCGGCTTGCCTTGCAGCGCGTGCTGGACCAGCGCCACGGTCTGCGGCGCATGCGTTAGATAGCCGGAGTCGACCAGTGCACAGCCGCCGTGCGCGTCGTCATCGAAGAAGAGGATGTTGTTGGACGACAGCCAGCCGCGCTCGAACACGCGCATCGAATTGGGGAGAGTGATGATGTCATGTTCGGCCATGTTGGTGTGGAGTCAGGCGCGGGGTATGTCGTTGAGCCAAGCGCAGGCGCGTTCGGGCAGCGTCTGCCAGACGGCGAGTCGCGCAGCATCGCTCATGGTCGACCAAGCGGCAATCTCGTCGATCGTGCGCATGCAGCCAAGGCAAAGCCCGCGTGCGTCATCCATCTTGCACACGCTGATGCACGGCGAGGTGACCGGCTGCGCGCGTTCAGCCTGCGCGCGGCTGTTGCGCAGCTTCGCGCTTGAGAGCTTCAGTTGCGCGCGGGTGCAGCTGTCCATGGACGTTCGATCAATCACGCTGGGCGATGTCGGCCACCGGCGCGCCGGTCATCGCTTCCAGCTCTGCGGGCGTGAGGTTGAACACCGCGTGCGGATGGCCGGCGGCAGCCCACACGCTGGCGTACTGGAACAGGTCCTGGTCGAGCAGCATCACGGGTTTGACCGCATGGCCGACCGGGCACACGCCACCAATCGCATAACCCGTTTTCTCGCGCACGAACTTGGCGTCGGCCTTGGCCAGTGCCCCCACGTGCGCGGAAACCTTTGCCTCGTCGACACGATTGGTGCCGCTGGCAATCACCAGCACCGGCACGTCGTCTTTGGCGCGGCGGAAGATGATCGACTTGGCAATCTCCGCCACTGAGCAGCCCAGGCCGGCAGCGGCTTCGGCGGAGGTCTTGCCGGTGGCGGGCAGCATCACGATGGCTTTTTCGTAGCCGAGCGTGCGCAGGTGGTCGGCCACGCGCTGGGCAGATTCGGGCAGGGGGGCGTTGGTGTCGGTCGCAGTCATCGTCGTTGTGCGTGGTGATGGGTCAGATGCAGGCCTGGGCGATCTGGTCTTGCAGCTTGAGCAGCAGCGCGCGGCCGGCGCGCGAGGCGGTCGGGCGGCCGATGGCTTGCGAGATGAAGTCGCCCGCCAGCACCACCTTGTCGAGGTCGATGCCGGTGCGGATGCCCAGCCCGTGCAGCATATACAGCACGTCTTCGGTCGCCACGTTGCCGGTCGCGCCCTTGGCGTATGGGCAGCCACCCAGCCCCGCCACCGACGCGTGGAAGATGTGGATGCCGACTTCCAGGCTGGCGAGGATGTTCGCCAGCGCTTGGCCGTACGTATCGTGGAAATGCCCCGAGAGGCGATCGATCGGGAAGGTCGCCGCTGCGGCTTCCATCACGGCCTTCACGCGGCCCGCGGTGCCCACGCCGATGGTGTCGGCAATGTCGATCTCATCGCAGCCCAGATCGGCCATGCGCTTGATCACATCCACCACCGACGACACCGGCACCTCGCCTTGGTACGGGCACCCCAGGGAGCACGAGATCGATCCGCGCACGCGAATGCCCGCGTTCTTGGCCGCCTTGGCCACGGGCTCGAAGCGCTCGATTGATTCCGCGATCGAGCAGTTGATGTTCTTCTGCGCAAACGCCTCGCTGGCGGCGCTGAAGATCACGACCTCGTCTGCCCCCGCCGCCGCCGCGCCTTCAAAGCCCTTCATGTTGGGCGTAAGCACCGAATACAGCGTGCCTGGCCGGCGCTGGATGCGCGCCATCACCTCGGCGCCGTCGGCCATGGCCGGCACCCACTTGGGCGACACGAACGATGCAGCTTCCACGTTGACGAAGCCAGCGTCGGACAGGCGGTTCACCAGTTCGACCTTGGTGTCGGTGGAGACGGGGGCCTTCTCGTTCTGAAGACCGTCGCGCGGGCCGACTTCGACCACCTTCACGAATTGCGGGAATGTCATGTCAGTAACCTCGTTGCAGGTCGACGATGCCGACGATGGGCTCGCCGGCTTCCAGCGCGCGGATCTTGCGCGCGATCTGGGCAATGCTGACCTCGCGCAGCGTCAACGCCGAAATGTGCGGCGTGATGTGGATGCGTGGTTCGGTCCAGAAAGGGTGATCGGCGGGCAGTGGTTCTTTGCGGAACACGTCGAGCGCGGCGCCGGCAATGTGCCCGCTGCGCACGGCGGCCAGCAAATCCTCTTCCACCACATGCTTGCCACGCGCCACGTTGACGAGGAACGCGCCCGGCGCGAGCTGGTTGAGCAGCTTGGCGTCGATCACGTTCTCGGTATCGGCGGTGAGCGGCAGCACGTTCACCAGCACACGGGTGCCGGACAGGAATTCCGGCAGTGCATCGGCACCGGCGCGGCAATCGATGCCGTCGATGGTCTTGGCCGAACGGCTCCACCCGCGCACCGGAAAACCGAAGCCCGCCAGCGTCTTGGCGATATGCGTACCGAGCACGCCAAGCCCCAGCACGCTGACAACGAATTCATCACGATTGAACGGCTTGAGAAAGCGCCACATCTTGGCGTGCTGCTGGCGCTCGTATTCGTCCAACCGGCGGAAGAAGCGCAGCACGGCGTGCGTGACGTACTCGCCCATCTGCGCGGCCATGCCGGCGTCGTCCAGGCGCACGATCGGCAGGCCTTCGGGAATGGCATCGGGCGATTGTGCGCGCAAGCCGAGGATGGCATCGACGCCCGCGCCCAGGTTGAACACCGCACGCAAATCCTGGCGCCCGCGCAGCATGTCGGCGGGCGGCTGCCAGACCACGGCGTAATCAGCGTCCTGCGCCGCGCCTTGTTCCCACACCGACAGTCGTGCGTCCGGCAGCGCCTGCGCAAAACCATCGAGCCAGGGTTGGGGCTTGCCGTCGGGCGTGTAGATCTGGATGTGCATGTGGGGCAACTTCGAGATGCGTGGTTGACGCACGGTTGACGTATACGTCAAGCAGTGTAGCAGGGCCCGCCGTGGCGTGTGGCGGCCCGCTTTGGCGTCACTCTGCGGGCTTGAACGCCAGCAGTTGCACGCCTTCCGTTACCTGATCGCCCACGGCATACAGCACGGATTCGACCACGCCATCCGCCGGGGCGGTGAGCGTGTGTTCCATCTTCATCGCCTCCATGACGACCAGCGGCGCGCCCTTGGTGACGCTCTGGCCCGGTGTGGCAAGCACGGCGATCACCTTGCCGGGCATCGGCGCGGTCAGCTTGCCGCCTTCGTCATCGGCCTCGCCTGCGTGGGCGAGCGGGTCGTGGCGCTCCAGCGTCCAGTGCGCGCCGCCGGTGAACACGTGGAACGTGTCGCCATCGGTATGCACTTGGCCGGTGGCCTTGTGCGAGCCTAGTGCGACGGTGAAGGTCTCGGCGTGGCGATGCGTGGTGAAGGGGGCCTCAGCGCCGTTGGTCTTCAGGCGCGAGCCGTCGCGGCCATAGATGAGCGTGGCGTCGATGGCCTGCTCGCCGTGCGTGAAACGCAGCGTGCGCTCGGCTGCGCCGTTCAGGCGCCAGCCGCTGCCGCGTGCCCACGGCGAATGCGGGTCGCGCGTGTCGGTGCGCAGGCTGCGCGCCTCGCGTGCCAGCAGCGCGGCCACGGCCAGGGCGATGGCGTCTTGCGGCACGTCGGGTGCAGCGGGGAATAGCGTGTCGTGATTGCGCGCGATCAGGCCGGTATCGAGATCAGCGGTCGCAAACGGCTTCGATGCCACCAGCCTGCGCAGGAACGCCACGTTGGACGACAGCCCGACGAGGTGGAAGCTGCCCAGCGCCTGCAGCATGCGCGCGAGCGCTTCTTCACGGTCGCGGCCCCAGACGATCAGCTTGGCGATCATCGGGTCGTAGTAGGGGCTGATGGCGTCGCCCTCGCGCACACCGGCGTCGATACGCACAGCGGCCGGTTCGCCATTGGCTTGCGCGCCGACGGTGAACTCCACTGCCGCAGGCGTGCGCAGCACCTTCAGCGTGCCGATGGAGGGCAGGAAATCGCGGTCGGGGTTTTCTGCGTAGATACGCGCTTCCAGCGCATGGCCGTGGATGCGCAGTTCGTCCTGCGCGCGCGGCAGCGGCTCGCCGGAGGCCACGCGCAATTGCCATTCGACGAGGTCTTCGCCCGTGATCATCTCGGTGACGGGGTGCTCGACCTGCAGGCGCGTGTTCATCTCCATGAAGTAGAACGTGCCGTCTTCATCGACGATGAACTCGACCGTGCCGGCGCCCACGTAGCCCACCGCGCGCGCGGCGGCCACAGCGGCCTCACCCATTGCGCGGCGGCGGTCCAGCGTCATGCCGGGGGCGGGGGCTTCCTCCAGCACCTTCTGGTGGCGGCGCTGCACCGAGCAGTCGCGCTCGAACAAGTAGACGGCATCGCCAAAGCTGTCGGCGAAGACCTGGATTTCAATGTGGCGCGGGCGCGTGAGGTACTTCTCGATCAGCACGCGGTCATCGCCAAAGCTGCTGGAGGCTTCGCGCTTGACGGACGCCAGCGAGGCTTCGAATGCATCGCCCGATTCCACCACGCGCATGCCCTTGCCGCCGCCGCCCGCGCTGGCCTTGATGAGTACGGGGTAGCCGATGCGATCAGCCTGCGTGCGCAGGAAGGCGGCGTCTTGATTGTCACCGTGGTAACCGGGCACGAGCGGCACGCCGGCCTTTTCCATCAGCGCCTTGGCCGCGCTCTTGCTGCCCATCGCTTCGATGGCTGAGGCCGGCGGGCCGACGAAGATGATGCCGGCGTCCGCGCAGGCTTTGGCGAAGGCTTCGTTTTCCGACAAGAAGCCGTAGCCGGGGTGGACGGCTTGGGCGCCCGTGGCGCGTGCAGCTTCGAGGATGCGGTCGGCGCGCAGGTAGCTGTCGCGGGCCGCGGGTTCGCCAATGTGGATGGCTTCGTCACAGGCGGCGACGTGGCGGGCGTTGGCGTCGGCATCCGAATAGACGGCGACCGTGCGGATGCCCAGCTTGCGGCAGGTGGCGGCGACTCGGCAGGCGATTTCGCCTCGGTTGGCGATGAGGAGCTTACTGATCATTGGTATTTGTCTCCGGTGTTCTGCATCTTTTGCACTTGTGGTGCATCCCTTGTTTCATCCCCTGCCGGGGCTGACCTACTTTTCTTTGTCTTGCCAAAGAAAAGTAGGCAAAAGAAAGGCGCGCCCGAGATGGCGACACCCTCCTTGAATTTTCGTAACCGGGCGGAGACGGGAAAAACTCGCTTCGCTCAAACAGTTTCCCGTCTTTTTTCCGCCCGCTTACGAAAATTCAAGGCGCCATCAAGGGCAGGGTACGGCCAAACCGGCCGGGCGCTGCCCGTGGCGCTGTGTTCTTGCTCCTGCGGAGCGCAAAGCCCCGAGGTTGAGGTTCAGAACTCCAAAATTGGGGTGCAGAACCTCGACGTCGGAGTTTCGGAACCCCACAGTCGAAGTTCGGAACCTCAGCGTCGAAGCTCGGAACCGCTCAGTCGGCGTTCAGAACCTCAACGCTGGGGTTCCGGAACGTCAAAGTCGGTGTTCAGAACTCCAACGTTCGAGTTCGGCACCTCGAAGCAGGAGTTCCAGAACCTCTGCGTCGAAGTCCAGAACTTCAATACCGCTACAAAGAGCGTGGCGCGCGAATCGATTTACTCCAACGCCAACGCCAGTGCCACAACGGCGTGGCCGTTCCTGCCCTAGGTGGCGCCTTGAATTTCTGTTGCAGGGAGGAAAAAGAGGGGAGGCTGTTTGAGCGAAGCGAGTTTGCCTCTCCCCCCTCCCTGCGACATAAATTCAAGGAGTGCTTCGCCATCTCGGGCGCGCCTTTCTTTTGCTTACTTTTTTTGGCAAGACAAAGAAAGTGAGTCGGCCCCGGCAGGGGGCGAAAGGGAGGCAGACCACCAACACAGAAACAAAAACCGCCTCCCATAAAACGCATCAGTCCGCAGGCGTAATGTCGATATGGCAATGCGACGAATGCGAGTGCGAAGCATCAGCGCTTTGGTGCATGTGATCTTGCACCTCAACCCGCATCCCCAGCCGCGCCAGCAGCTTACGATCCGCATCCGCCTCAGGGTTATCCGTCGTCAGCAGCTTCTCGCCATAGAAGATCGAGTTAGCCCCCGCCATAAAGCACATTGCCTGCAACGCATCATCCATCGCCTCGCGGCCAGCGGAGAGCCGCACCATCGCCTTGGGCATCGTGATCCGCGCCACGGCAATCGTGCGCACAAAATCAAACGGGTCGAGTTCTTCATTGCCCGCCAGCGGCGTGCCTTCCACCTTCACGAGGTTGTTGATGGGCACCGAATCCGGATACGGCTCCATGTTCGCCAGCTCGGCGATCAGGCCCGCACGCTCGTGCACCGATTCCCCCAGCCCGACGATGCCGCCGCAGCACACATTGATGCCCGCCTCACGCACGTGTTCCAGCGTGTCGAGCCGGTCTTGATACGTGCGCGTGGTGATGATCTCGCCGTAAAACTCCGGCGCGGTATCGAGGTTGTGGTTGTAGTAGTCCAGCCCCGCGTCTTTCAGTTGCGCAGCCTGCTCCTGCTTGAGCATGCCCAGCGTCACGCACGTCTCCAGCCCCATCGCCTTCACGCCGCGCACCATATCGGCCACGGCGTCGAGCTGATGCGGCTTGGGGTTGCGCCACGCAGCGCCCATGCAGAAGCGGCTGGCGCCGTTTTGCTTGGCGCGTGATGCGGCTTCCAGCACTTCGTCGATGGGCATCAGCTTTTCAGCCTCCACACCCGTGTCGTAGCGCGCCGATTGCGGGCAGTACGAGCAGTCCTCCGGGCAGCCGCCGGTCTTGATGGACAGCAGCGTCGAGAGCTGCACTGCGTTCGCATCAAAGTTGGCGCGGTGCACTTGCTGGGCCTGGAACAGCAGGTCGTTGAACGGCAGCGCGAACAGCGCTTCGATGGCTTCGCGGCTCCAGCGCGCGTCGGGTGCCTGACCCGGCGTGACAGGCGCTTTGGCGGCGTTCGGAACGAAGTTGAGCGGAGTGGATTGCATGAGGACTTCCTTCAAGTAATGCGTGGTTTCTAGTTATGCGGGTCAGGCCGGCAGCAGCCAGTTCGGCTTGCGCTTGCCCAGAAAACTCTGCACGCCTTCGCGGCCTTCTTCCGAGGCGCGGATGGCGGCGATGCGGTCTGCGGTATCGGCCAGCAGCGCGTCGTTGACGGCGGCGCCAGCCACTTCACGCACGAGGCGCTTGCTCTCGCGCACGGCGTTCGGGCTGTTGGCGACGAGCGCGGCGGTGATGTCGTTGACCTTGCCGTCGAGCGTGTCTGCATTGACAAGCTCATGTACAAGGCCCAGCCGATGCGCCTCAGCAGCGGAGAAGCGTTCGGCGGTGATGAAGTAGCGGCGCGACGCCTGCTCACCCAACGCGCGGATCACGTACGGGCTGATGGTGGCCGGAATCAGCCCGAGCTTGGCTTCCGACAGGCAGAAGTTGGCGGTGTCGACGGCGACCACGATGTCGCACGCGGCGACCAGGCCAACGCCACCGGCATACGTATCACCCTGCACACGTGCGATCACCGGCTTCGGGCAGGTATAGATGGCGCGCAGCATTTCGGCCAGGCGCAGAGCATCAGCGCGGTTCTCGTCATCCGAGTAGCCGGCCATCTTCTTCATCCAGTTCAGGTCTGCGCCCGCGCAGAAGGCGGGGCCGTTGCCGGCCAGGACGATGGCGCGCACGCTGGGCTCTTGCGCCAGCGCGCGGAAGGCACCGGTCAGCTCGGCAATGACGGTCTCGTTGAAGGCGTTGCGCACATCAGGCCGGTTGAGCGTGAGCGTGGCGACGGCGCCGTGCTGGCTGAACGTCAATGTGGCGAAGGTCTCGAAAGTGTTCATTCGGCGTCCTTGTTGGTGCCGGCCCTCGGGTTGTCCGCCCCCGAGGCTTCTGCGGCGGTGGGTGCGGCGCTGACTGGGCCCGCGGGCAGGCCAAGTTCGCGCAGGAAGGCATCGACCTGCGGCAGCCAGATGCTCAACCCTGCGTGGCTGGCAAACATGCCGTGCGAGTCGCTCTTGAAGTTGCCGTAGTCCACCAGCCGCGCCTTACCGCCGGCGCCAGTGTACGCAGCAAACATCTTTTCCGGCATGGGCTTGGGCCAGTAGCTGTCGTTATCGCCGTAGAACCAGAGCGACGGATAGCGCGACTGCCGGCCGTATGTCTCAAAGGCGCGCACGAGGTTGTTTTCCCAGGCGACGCAGGTGTCGTTGCGCAGGCCGCCCGCGAAATTCACCAGGCCACGCACGCCGGGGTAGTTCAGCGTGCCGAAAGCCATCGTGGTCAGGCCGCCGTGCGACTGCCCCATGACGACGATGCGGCTGCGGTCCACATACGGTTGCGCGGTCATGTAGTCGAGCGCGGCCACCACATCTTCGGCCTGGATGAGGCCGTTCGATTCCACATTGCAGCCGCTACCGATATAGGCGCCGCCCGACTTGGAGAAGCCCTGGCGCATCGGGATGGCTACCACGTAGCCGCGCGCGACCAGCGCCGCCGCCTGCTCGCTGTAACGGGCACGCGACTGGAAGGCCGCGTTACCGCGTGACTTGCCGTGGTTGAGCACGATGAGCGGGAAAGGGCCGGTGCCCGCTGGCTTGTAGACGGTGGTCTCCAGCTTGATGGTGAAGATGCCCGCTGACTTGGGCACCTCCACGATCTCTTCGCTGATGCCCGATGTGCTCGTTGGGCTGGACGGTTTGTCCTGCGCATGCGCGGCGGCAAGTAGCAGCGCACAGCCGATGGCTGCCCAGGCGCTGCGCCACGTTCGCGCGGTGTTGCTGTTCACTGCAAGTTCCTTGTTCGATGGCGGTCCGCTTACATGCGGAATACGCCGAAGTTCATATCGCCAATCGGCGCGTTCAGGCTGGCCGACAAGCCCAGCCCCAGCACGCTGCGCGTGTCGGCGGGGTCGATCACGCCGTCGTCCCACAGGCGCGCGCTGGCATAGTACGGATGGCCTTGGCGCTCGTACTGGTCGCGGATCGGCGCCTTGAAAGCCGCTTCTTCCTCGGCGCTCCACTGGCCGCCTTTGGCCTCAATGCCGTCGCGGCGCACGGTGGCGAGCACGCTGGCGGCCTGCTCACCGCCCATTACCGAGATGCGCGCGTTCGGCCACATCCACAGGAAGCGCGGTGAATACGCCCGCCCGCACATGCCGTAGTTACCCGCCCCAAACGAGCCGCCGATGATGACCGTGAACTTGGGCACCTGCGCCGTGGCGACCGCTGTCACCATCTTCGCGCCGTTCTTGGCGATGCCCTCGTTCTCGTACTTGCGGCCCACCATGAAGCCCGTGATGTTCTGCAGGAACACCAGCGGAATCTTGCGCTGGCAGCACAGCTCGATAAAGTGCGCGCCCTTGAGCGCCGCTTCCGAAAACAAAATGCCGTTGTTGGCGATGATGCCGACCGGGTAGCCCCAGATGCGCGCAAAACCGCAGACCAGCGTGGTGCCGTAGCGTGCCTTGAATTCATCGAAGGCTGAGTCGTCGACGATGCGGGCGATGACCTCGCGCACATCGAACGGCTTGCGTGTGTCGGTCGGGATCACGCCGTAGAGTTCTTCGGCCGGATAGCGCGGCTCGATCGGCGCATGCACCTGCACCTGCTCCGGCTTGCGGCGGTTCAGGTGCGCGACGATGCCGCGGGCCTGTGCGAGCGCGTGCGAGTCGTTGTTGGCGAAGTAATCCGCCACGCCGGACAGGCGTGTGTGCACATCGGCGCCGCCCAGGTCTTCGGCACTCACCACCTCACCGGTGGCGGCCTTCACTAGCGGCGGGCCGGCCAGGAAGATCGTGCCCTGTTCCTTCACGATGATCGACTCGTCGCTCATGGCCGGCACATACGCGCCACCGGCCGTGCACGAGCCCATCACCACTGCAATCTGCGGAATGCCCTTGGACGACAAATTGGCCTGGTTGTAGAAGATGCGGCCGAAGTGGTCGCGGTCGGGGAACACGTCGTCCTGGTTCGGCAGGTTGGCGCCGCCCGAGTCGACCAGGTAGACGCAGGGCAGGTGGTTCTGCTCGGCAATCTCCTGCGCGCGCAGGTGTTTCTTCACCGTCATCGGGTAGTAGGTGCCGCCCTTGACCGTGGCATCGTTGCAGACGATCACGCACTCCTGCCCCGAGATGCGCCCGATACCGGTGATGATGCCGGCGCCCGGTGCCGCGTCGTCGTACATGCCGTACGCCGCCAGTTGCGAGAACTCCAGGAACGGCGTGCCGGGGTCGAGCAGTTGCTGCACTCGGTCCCGCGGCAGCAGCTTGCCGCGGGCGAGGTGCTTGGCGCGGGCGTCTTCACCGCCGCCTTGCGCAATGCGGGCGACCTTGTCGCGCAAGTCGGCGACGAGGGTGCGCATGGCATCGGCGTTGGCCTTGAAGTCTTCGGCACGGGGGTTGAGCTTGGTGTCTAGCGTCGGCATGGCAGCGGTGCAGGAAGTGCGGTGCGGTTATTCAGGGAAGGTGCCGTCGACGTACAGCCAACGGCCTTCGGCGGATTCGGCGCCGCTGGCGTCCAGGCGAACGAAGCGGCTGGTTTCATGCAGGCGATGCGCGCGGCCGCCCACCTTGTAGCGCGCGACGAATTCCACCGTCGCGTGCGTAGCGTCTTGCAGTGTGTGGCGCCTCACGTCCAGGCCGAGCCAGCGGGTGGCGGCGGCATCTGCCTCACTCGTTTCCAGATCAGCGGGGCAAGTGGACGGATGCCACGTGCGGCGCAGATACGCCGTGTCACCCAGCACACACGCGCTGTAGCGCGAGCGCATGAGTTGCTCGGCCGTGGCCGGCACGGCGTCACCGGCGTGGAACGGGCCGCAACAGCGCGCGTACGCAACACCGCCGCAGGGGCAGGCGTCGGCCGGGCCGATGGGCTTGGCTTGGGTGCCCATCAGGCCAGCAGCTCCGGCAGGTCGCGCATGTCGGTAAAGGTGCGCGTGGCACCGGCTGCGATCAGCGGGCCCGGTGCGTTGCGACCGGCGTAGGCCAGCACCGTCATGCCCGCAGCATGGCCGGCAGTCACGCCCGTGGGGCTGTCTTCAATCACCAGGCAACGCGATGGCGCGACCCCCAGACTGCTGGCCGCCAGCAGGTACACATCGGGCGCGGGCTTGCTGCGCGCGACCTCGGTGGCCGAAAAGATGCGCACATCCGTCGGCTGGAAGTGCTCGATCAAGCCGGTGCGATTGAGTTGCAGTTCCACCTTCACGCGATCGGCGCCAGAGGCCACGGCCATTGGCAGGCCAAGCTTGGAGAGCACATCAATGGCGTGCGCAATGTGCGGCACCGCTTCGACCTCGGCTTCGAGCAGCGCGTTGCGCCGTGCGTGGAAGGTGGACAGCCAGTTTGGCGGCAACGGTGCGCCGCGCATCTCGGCAATCGCATCCAGCTCTTCGCGGATGGCCTTGCCGAGAAAGCGCGTGATGGAGTCTTCCTGGCTGATCTCGATGCCGAGTTCATTCAGCATCTGCCAGATCAGTTTGTTGACGAGGGGTTCGCTGTCCACCAGCACGCCGTCGCAATCGAAGAGGATCGCGTCAAAGCGTGGGTGGCGAGTTTCTGTTGAGGCGGATTGAGAGACTGCAGTCATGCTTTCTTCGTTGGTTTTTCGTAAGCGGTGACCGGCGCACCGGCCGCCTTCCAGGCGGTGAATCCACCTTCGATATGTGCAACGCGCTCCAATCCCATGTCCTGCACGGTCTTGGTGGCCAGCGCGCTGCGCCAGCCGGCCGCGCAGAAGAAGACGAAGGTCTTGTCTGCTGCAAAGGCCGGCTTGTAATACGGGGAGTCCGGATCAACCCAGAACTCCAGCATGCCGCGCGGGGCGTGCAGCGCGTTCGGAATCACGCCTTCGCGCGTCAGCTCCTGGATCTCGCGCACATCGACAAACTGCACGTGCGGGGCATCGAGCAGGGCGCGCGCCTCGTCCACGGAGAGCGTTTGTACCTGCGCCATGGCTTCGTCCACCAGCGCGCGGAATCCCTTCTTCATGGCCATGGCGTTCTCCTGTTCGGTTCAGACGCGGCCGTCGCGAAGCAGGGCTTCGATCTGGTCGAAACGATCGAAGCCCCAGAACGCCTCGCCGTCGACGATCACGTAAGGCGAGCCGAACACGCCACGCGACATCGCCAGGTCGATTTCGGCCTTGAGCTGGTCCTTGATCTGCTGCGTGCTTGCGCCGGCATTGAGTGCCGCGCCGTCGATACCCATCGCGTCGGCAATCTTCATCACCTCGACCGGCTCACCAATATTGATGTCATCGACAAACAGTGCGCGGTAGATGGCACGGGCGAAGTCGATGGCGCGATCGCCGCCGTGGTGGTCGTGCACCCACAGCGTGGCGCGCGCCGCGTATTGCGTGGGCAGTGGGAAGTGCGTCGGCTTGCGGTATTCGATACCGTTGAAGCGCGCAGTGCGCTCGAAGTCACGCCATGCGTAGTCGCCCTTGAGCGGCACTTGTGGCAGCGGGGAGCCGCCGGTGGTCTTGAATACGACCCCCAGCAGGATCGGGTGCCACGCCGTCGCGCGGTTGTACCGCTGGGCGAGTTCTTCCACGCGCGTGCTGGCGAAGTAGCCGTACGGCGATGAGAAGTCGAAGTAGAAATCGATGGCCCCGTTCATGATGTGCTCCCCTTGTTGTGCTGCGGCTTCCCCAAAAATGCCTACGCCAAGGCGCGGGCGATCAAGATTTTCTGGATATCGCTGGTGCCTTCGTAGATCTGGCACACGCGTACGTCGCGGTAGATGCGCTCGACCGGGAAGTCGTTCACGTAGCCGTAGCCGCCGAAGACCTGGATGGCATCGGAGCACACGCGCTCGGCCATCTCGCTGGCATTGAGCTTGGCCATGGCTGCCTCTTTCAGGCACGGCAGCCCCGCGTCTTTCAGGCTGGCAGCGTGCCAGACCATCTGCCGCGCCACGTCGATGCGCGTGGCCATCTCGGCCAGGCGGAACTGCACGGCCTGGTGCGCAAACAGTGGCTGGCCGAAGCTCTCGCGCTCCTTGGCATACGCCAGTGCTGCCTCAAAGGCTGCACGCGCCATGCCCACGCTCTGTGCCGCAATGCCGATGCGCCCGCCTTCCAATCCGGACAACGCCATCTTGTAGCCCGCGCCTTCTTCCCCTAACAGGCAATCGGCGGGGATGCGACAGTCTTCCAACACGATCTGCGCCGTGTCGGAGGAGTGCTGGCCGAGCTTGTCTTCGAGCCGCGCGACGACGTAGCCCGGCGTCTTGGTCGGCACCAGGAATGCACTGATGCCGCGCTTGCCCGCAGCCTTATCCGACACGGCCATGACGATCGCCACGTCGGCGTGCTTGCCGCTGGTGATGAACTGCTTCACGCCGTTGAGTACCCAGTGGTCGCCATTCCGCGTGGCAGTGGTGCGCAGGGCCGAGGCATCGGAGCCGACGTGCGGCTCGGTCAGGCAGAACGCGCCGAGCATCTCGCCGCGCGCCAGTGGCACGAGCCATTGCTGCTTTTGTGCGTCGTTCGCAAACGCCATCAACATGCTGCACACCGGGCAGTTGTTCACGCTGATGACAGTGGAGGTGCCGCCATCGCCAGCGGCAATCTCTTCCAGGATCAGCGCGAGCGACAGATAGTCGAGCCCGGCGCCGCCCAGCTCTTCCGGCACGGCCACACCATAGGCGCCCAGCTCACCGAGTTGGCGGTGTACGTCTTTCGGGAACGTTGCATCGCGATCCCACGCGGCGGCGTGCGGGGTGATTGCCTCGCGCACGAAGGTGCGGATGGCATCGCGGATCATTTCCTGTTCGGGGTTCAGCAGCATGGCGGTCTACCAGGTTTGGGCCAATGCCACGACGGCACCGATGGCGCTGCGTGCCTGCGGGCTGTTGCGCCAGCAGGTTGAGCCAGTGAGGGCTGCGCCAGTGCGCACGATTTCGTCCACACTGGCCTCGCGTAGTTGCTTGAGGTGGCAGTAGCCCATTTGCTCAAGACGCGCGACGATCGTCGGCCCCACGCCCTTGAGTGCAAGCATGGCCGCGCGCTGGTCGGTCGGGAAGCTCACCATTCAATGACGCTCCCATCGTAATTGCGGAACGCGCCGTTGTCGGCGCGCGTGGCGGATGCGATCACGCTGCGGATGCCAGCCACACTTTGCTGCGGTGTGATGGCGGCTCCGGCGCCACCCATGTCGGTTTGCACCCAGCCTGGGTGGAAGGTCAGGCATGTGGCGTTCTTGGCGTCGAACGACAGCGCATGCAGCACCGCATTCACCGCGGCCTTGCTGGTGCGATACAGCCAGCCGCCGTTGCCTTCCATATCGCCAATGCTGCCCATGCGGCTGGAGATGACGGCCAACACGCCGCCCACTTCATTTGCACCGTTGCGTCCGGCCTCCACCATCGGCAGCACGGCCGGCAACACGTTCATCGGCGCCCACACGTTCGTGTGCATCACGGCATCAAAGTCGGCCTGGCTGACCGGCGTGGCGCCCTGCGTGCGCGGGCCATAGATGCCCGCCACGTAGATCGCTACGTCCAGCGCCTCGCCGTCGAGCTTCCAGGCGAGGCCGGCGATGGCATTGGCGTCGGTCAGGTCCAGCACATGCGTTTCGGCGCCCAGGGCCTGCAGATCTTGCGCAGCCTGCTGCGTACGCACGGTGGCGATCACACGCCAGCCGTCCGCACGGTACTGCTTCACGGTTTCCAGGCCGATGCCGCGCGATGCACCCAGAACGAGTGCGGTGCGCGTGCGGCGGGAGGTTGCGTTCGTCATCGTGCTGGCCTTTCGCTCAATAGAGTTCGATGCCCACAGCGGTGGCCTCGCCGCCACCGATGCACAAACTCGCCACGCCGCGCTTGCCGCCGCGGTGTTGCAGCGCGCCCAGCAGTGTGGCGATCACGCGAGCGCCTGAGGCGCCGATCGGGTGGCCCAGCGCGCATGCACCGCCGTTCACGTTCACCTTCTCGTGCGGGATGTGCAGGTCGTGCATGGCGGCCATCGGCACCACGGCAAAGGCTTCGTTGATCTCGAACAGATCGACGTTGCTGCTGTTCCAGTCGAGCTTCTTGAACAGCTTGTCGATGGCCGTGACCGGTGCGGTGGTGAACCAGCCCGGCGCCTGCGCATGCGTGGTGTGCCCCAGCATTACCGCCAGCGGCGTGATGCCGAGCTGCTTGGCGGTCGACTCGCGCATCATCACCAGGGCCGCAGCACCGTCGTTGATCGACGACGAGGACGCGGCCGTCACCGTGCCATCTTTCTTGAACGCGGGCTTGAGCGTGGGGATCTTGTCGACCTTGATGCGGCGCGGGCCTTCGTCGGTGTCGATGACGGTGTCACCGGCTTTGCTCGACACGGTCACGGGCGCGATTTCCCAGCGGAATGCGCCGGATTCGGTGGCTTCCTGCGCGCGGCGCACGGACGTCATCGCAAAGTGGTCTTGTGCCTCCCGTGTGAAGCCGTACTTCTCGGCGCAGTCTTCACCGAAGGTGCCCATGGCGCGGCCTTTGTCATACGCGTCTTCCAGGCCGTCGAGCATCATGTGGTCGTAGATCATGCCGTGGCCGATGCGGTAGCCGCCGCGGCCTTTCGGGATCAGATACGGCGCGTTGGTCATGCTTTCCATGCCGCCTGCAACGACGACGTCGACCGAGCCCGCGAGCAGTGCGTCATACGCGTTCATGGCTGCGCGCATGCCTGAGCCGCACATCTTGTTGACCGTGGTGCAGCCAACCGACAGCGGCAGGCCCGCGCCCAATGCGGCCTGGCGGGCCGGTGCCTGGCCTTGGCCGGCGGGCAGCACGCAACCCATGATGACTTCTTCGATCTGCTCCGGCTTCAGGCCCGCTCGCTCGACTGCCGCACGGATGGCAGCGGCGCCCAGTTGCGGGGCGGTGAGGCTGGCGAGTTCGCCTTGGAATGCGCCCATCGGGGTGCGGGCCGCTGAGGCGATGATGATGCGGTCGGACATGGTGATCTCCTGGTGTGCTGTCGACATGGTTCTGCACTTGTGGCGCAGGGGCTGCGTGTCTCTTGCTTTGGGGTTTGTGTTTTGTGGTGCATCCCCCGTTTCACCCCCTGCCGGGGGCGACTCACTTTCTTTGTCTTGCCAAAGAAAGTAAGCAAAGAAAGGCGCGCCCAAGATGGCGACCCCCTCCTTGAATTTGTGTAACCGGGCGGAGACGGGGAAAACTCGCTGCGCTCAGACAGTTCCCCGTCTTTTTTCCGCCCGCTTACAAAAATTCAAGGCGCCATCTAGGGCAGGAACGTCAACGGCCAAACCATTGATTTGCGTGCCCTGTCAGGCTCTTGTTTGTTGCTGTGTTGCTGTGTTGCTGTGTTGCTGTGTTGCTGTGTTGCCGTTTGCTTCGCTCTGCGTCTTGCCGCGCACTCGCTACTGCGTTGTTGCTGCGATGGTGTGGCCGTTGATGCCCTAGATGGCGCCTTGAATTTCTGTTGCAGGGAGGAAAAAGAGGGGAGGCTTGTCTGAGCGAAGCGAGTTTGCCTCCCCTCCCTCCCTGCGACATAAATTCAAGGAGTGTTTCGCCATCTTGGGCGCGCCTTTCTTTGCTTACTTTCTTTGGCAAGACAAAGAAAGTGAGTCGCCCCCGGCAGGGGGTGAAACAAGGGATGGACCACAAACCAAAAAAACCACCCCTAAGCAACAAACTCAAAACCCAACCGGCGTAGGCACACTCCCTTCCTTCCCGTAGTTCTTCCAAGCATCAGCCAACTGCGCATGCAGTTCCTCATTCGAACTTGCCGCCATGCCCAGATTGCGCAACATCCCATCCTTCACGCCATAGATCCAGCCGTGCACCGTCAGCGGCTGCCCACGATCCCACGCGTCCTGCACGATCGTCGTCAGGCACACGTTGTTGACCTGGTGGATCACGTTCAACTCACACAGGCGGTCATGCCGCGATTGGTCATTGACCACTGTGCCGAGGTACGTCTCATGCTGTTCAGCCACGTCACGCACGTGACGAATCCAGTTGTCCGCCAGCCCGAAACGCTGCTTGGTCAGCGCAGCCTTCACGCCCGAACAGCCATAGTGACCAACGACGGTGATGTGTCGAATCTTCAGCACTTCCACCGCAAACTGCAGTACCGACAGGCAGTTCAAGTCTGAGTGCACCACCACGTTGGCAATGTTGCGGTGGACGAACACTTCGCCCGGCGGCAGGCCGATGATCTGGTTGGCGGGCACGCGCGAATCCGAGCAGCCGATCCACAGGTATTCCGGGTTCTGCTGGTTGGCCAGGCTCGAGAAGAATTCCGGGTCTTCGGCGCTGACGCGCTCGACCCACTTGCGGTTGTTCTCGAAGAGTTCTTTGATGCGGTGTGGCATGGTTTCCCGTCGTGTTGAGAGCGTCAGGCGGCGGCGCGTTGCAGCGCTGTTGTGACCTGTTCGGTAGGGTGTTCGGCTGCTGTCCCCTGCGCGCCGGCGCCGTATCGGTTGACGAAGCGTTCGCTTGCGTCATACGCGTAGAAATCGTGAATGTGCCCGGACAGCAGGCGGTCTTTGTAGGACTGCCACATGGCCGGATCGAAGAAGTCTGCGTGGTGCTTGAGGAAGGCCGCACGCACGCGTGGATCACCCAGCAGGAATGTGCCGTATGTCTCCGGAAAGATGTCGTGCGGGCCGACGCTGTACCAGACCTCGCCCGACATTTCTTCCTCTTCGGTGCGTGCTTGCGGCACCTTGCGGACGTTGCAGTCGGTCAGGTATTCGATCTCGTCGTAGTCGTAGAAGACCACGCGGCCGTGGCGCGTCACGCCAAAGTTCTTGTAGAGCATGTCGCCGGGGAAGATGTTCGCGGCGATCAATTCCTTGATGGCGTTGCCGTACTCGATGATGCCGTGCTCGACCTGCGCATCGGTGCCTTCGTGCAGCCAGATGTTCAGCGGCGTCATGCGGCGCTCGATGTAGACGTGGCGGATGACGATCTCTTCGCTGCCGTCTTCGGCGCGCTGGTACTCCACCATCGAAGGCGCGTGCTTCTCCAGTTCCTTGATCAGCTCTTCGTCAAAGCGCGACAGCGGGAAGGCCACGTCGGAATACTCCAGCGTGTCGGCCATACGGCCCACGCGGTCGTGGCGCTTCACGAGCTGGTACTTGCTCTTGATCAGCTCGCGCGTGGTTTCCTTCGGTGGTGGGAAGTAGTCCTTGATGACCTTGAAGACGTATGGATACGACGGCAGCGTAAACACCAGCATCACCAGGCCCTTGATGCCGGGTGCGATGATGAACTTGTCCGACGAGTGCTGCTGGTGGTGCAGGAAATCTCGATAGAACAGGTTCTTGCCCTGCTTCTGCAGGCCGAGCGAGGTGTAGATTTCGGCGCGCGGCTTGCGCGGCATCAGGTCACGCAAGAAGGTCACGTAGGCGGACGGAATTTCCATGTCCACCATGAAATACGAGTGCGTGAACGAGAACAGGATCATCAACTGTTCCGGGCGCAGCAGCACGGTGTCCAAGCGCAACTGGCCGTCGGCGTTGCGCATGATCGGCACGGCCAGCGGGTAGGACTTGTCACCGTTAATCACGCGCCCAATGATGTAGGCCGACGTGTTGCGGAAGAACAGCGACGACAGCACGTGCACCTGGAAATTCGGCGAGATACGGAAATCGCCGAACTGCTCTTCCACCGCGCGCACCAGGTAGCCGACGTCACGGCCCAGGTCTTCAAATGGCGCGTTGAGCTGGAAGTTGTGCACGATGCGCTCGAAGCAGGTGCCCAGGCCGTCGCGCGAGCCGGGGTAGTAGGCGCGGTAGGTCGGCTTGGTGGGCGACTCCTCGTTCTCGATGTATTCCGTCGAGATGGCCGGCCGCACGAAGATGAAATCGTTGTTGAAGTACGAGCGGTGCAGGATGCGCGTGCACACCGAGTTGAAGAAGGTCTCGGCCAGTTCCGGCTGGTGATGGTTGGTCAACAGGCCGATGTAGTGCAGCTTGATCTGGCGCCAGATTTCGTCGTCGATGTTCTCGGCGTCGTATTCGTCTTCCAGGATGACCGACGCTTCGCGCACGCGCTCGTCGTAGTAGGCGATGCGGTCGCGCTGCAATTGCTGCATGGCGGGCCAGTCCCCGTGCTCGAACGCCACCTTGGCCTGGATGCATACCTCGCGGAACAAGCGGTAGTGCTTGTCGAAGCCGTCAAGCATCGTGCGGGCGACGTCGAAGGCAATCTGCGAGGACAGGAGCTTGGGGAAATGGGACATAGGCGTGTGCGCGGGGAGGGGCGGGAAGCGGCAATCCTGGGAGACCTAGATTGTATGGCCTCTGCTGCCGTGTTCACGCCCTGAAACCGTTCCGCCTCCTTATCCGTTTGGCCGATGGCCCCGTGCCATCAGCCCACCGCCCGCGCCTGCCTTACATCGTTTCTGCGTACAGCTCGCGCCCGATCAGCATGCGGCGGATTTCCGACGTGCCGGCGCCGATCTCGTACAGCTTGGCGTCGCGCCACAGGCGGCCGACCGGGAATTCGTTGATGTAGCCGTTGCCGCCCAGGATCTGGATGGCTTCGCCGGCCATCCACGTGGCCTTCTCGGCGGTATAGAGGATCACGCCGGCGCAGTCCTTGCGCACTTGGCGCACGTGGTCGCGGCCCAGCGAGTCGAGGTTCTTGCCGACCGTGTACAGGTACGCGCGGCACGCCTGCAGCGTGGTGTACATGTCGGCCATCTTGCCCTGGATGAGCTGGAATTCACCAATGCTCTGGCCGAACTGCTTGCGGTCGTGGATGTACGGCGTGACCACGTCCATGCAGGCCTGCATGATGCCGACCGGGCCGCCGGAGAGCACCGCGCGCTCGTAATCCAGGCCGCTCATCAGCACCTTGGTGCCGCCGTTTTCCTGGCCGAGGATGTTCTCCACCGGCACTTCGACGTTCTCGAACACCAGTTCGCCCGTGTGCGAGCCGCGCATGCCGAGCTTGTCCAGCTTCTGCGCCACGGAGAAACCCTTCATGCCCTTCTCGACGATGAACGCTGTCATGCCGCGCGCGCCCAGCTCGGGCTCCGTCTTGGCGTAGACGACCAGCACGTCGCAGTCGGGGCCGTTGGTGATCCACATCTTGGTGCCGTTGAGCACGTAGCGGTCGCCCTTGAGCTCGGCGCGCAGCTTCATGCTGACGACGTCGGAGCCGGCATTCGGCTCGCTCATCGCCAGCGCGCCCACCCATTCGCCAGACACCAGCTTGGGCAGGTATTTCGCCTTCTGGGCTGGCGTGCCGTTGCGGTGGATCTGGTTGACGCACAGGTTGGAGTGCGCACCATACGACAGGCCAACCGAGGCCGACGCGCGGCTGATTTCTTCCATGGCGATCATGTGCGCCAGGTAGCCCATGTTGGCGCCGCCGTACTCCTCCGCCACGGTGATGCCGAGCACACCCAGTTCACCCATCTTGCGCCACGCGTCCATCGGGAACTGGTCGGTGCGGTCGATCTCTTCTGCACGCGGTGCCAGCTCGCCCTGCGCCCAGTCGCGCACGGCCGAACGCAGCATCTCGATGTCTTCGCCCAAGTCGAATTTCAGGCCGGGCAGCTCAATCATGGTGGGTCTCCTTGGGCGGCTTATATGTCTGTGTGAAAGCGGCGGGGCCGCTGGTGTCTCTGGGTGAGGGTTCGGCGCTGTGAGGTGCGCGTAGCTTGTGGCAGGCGCACCAGTGCCGGATGGGTGTCGCGTATTGTATTGACGTTTACGTAAACGTCAATAAGCGTCAACTACGTAAGGGTGCGGATAAGGGTGCGGAATCAGGCGGTCTTGCGTCGCTTCGGTGGTTTGGTGGCGCCTGCCTGGGCATCGTCCAGCAGGCGGCGGCATTGGCGCTCGTGCTGGTCGATTTCGGCCAACTGGGCGTTCAGGTCATCGAGTTGCTGCGTGAGCACCGCGCGGTGCTGCGCCAGCGACGCCAGGAAGCGCTCCAACTGCGGCACCGTATCGCGCGGCGATTCGTACAGATCGAGGATCTCCTTGATCTCCCCTAGCGACAGCCCTAACCGCTTGCCGCGCAAGGTCAGCTTCAGTCGCGTGCGCTCGCCGGCGGAGTACACGCGGCGGCGTCCGCCCGGGCCCTGGCGATCCGGCGCCAGCAGGCCCTGGTCTTCGTAGAAGCGGATCGCGCGCGGCGTGATGTCGAATTCGCGTGCGAGATCGGTGATGGTGTAGCTGACGTCGTCATGCGTGCAGCTTTCGCCGGATTCGAGATCAGCGGCAAGTGCAACAGCGGCAGACGGGGTGGAAGCAGACATACGGCGGGTGATCCTGTGATGGCGGGTGCGCATCGGGCAGCCAATTTAAGTTTTCGCTTAAGATGGGAGACCGGCGGCGAATTGACGTTTACGTTAGCGTCAATGGCGTCAAACCGCAATGCATGAAGACTGCCCTCCGAAGGCGGCACTTGAGACCACACCCATGAACGCGCTCGAACACCAACTCGACTATCCCTTTGGCGACACGCTTCCCGAAGGCGGCACGCGGTTTGAAGTCGCCCCCGGCATCTACTGGCTGCGCATGCCGTTGCCGTTTGCGCTCGATCACATCAACCTCTGGCTGCTGCGCGATCACCAGGACGGGCAGGACGGCTGGACCATCGTTGACTGCGGCATCAACCACGAAGCCATTCGCGGGTACTGGGAAACCATTTTTGCGAACCACCTCGACGGCCTGCCGGTGCTGCGCGTGCTGGTGACGCATTGCCATCCCGATCACGTGGGCCTCTCCAACTGGCTGTGCGAGGGCGGCGACCAGAAGCGCTGGAACGTGCGCCTGTGGATGAGCCTGGGCGACTACGCCTTCGCGCGCATGCTGGTTGGCGGCACCGGTGCTTCGAACGCCGGCGGCGAATTCGCCGCGCGCCACTTCGAGCGCCACGGCCTGACGGACCCGGTCTCCATCGACGGCATCCGCAACCGCAAGGACTACTACAGCACGCTGGTGCCGGGTGTGCCGGGCCAGTACCGCCGCCTGATGGACGGCAACGTCGTCACCATCGGCCAGCACACCTGGCGCGTCATCACCGGCTTTGGCCATGCGCCCGAGCACGTCGCGCTCTACAGTGAAGATGCCAACGTGCTGATTTCCGGCGACATGGTGCTGCCGCGCATCTCCACCAACGTGAGCGTGTTCGATCTGGAACCCGAGGCCGATCCGCTGACGCTGTATTTGGATTCGCTCGGCAAGTACGAGCCGCTGCCGGCCGACGTGCTGATCCTGCCGTCGCACGGGCGGCCGTTTCGCGGGCTGCATACGCGCATCCGCCAACTGCGGGATCACCACGTCGACCGCCTGGCCGACACGCTGGCTGCGTGCAAAGCGGCGCCGCAGTCCGCGCGCGACATCGTCAACGTCATCTTCAAGCGCCAGTTTGACGTGCACCAGATGACGTTCGCGATGGGCGAGGCACTCGCCCACCTGCACGCGCTGTGGCATCGTGGCGAACTGGTGCGCGAGACCGGCGCAGATGGCATCGTCCGCTTTCATGCACTCGCTTGATCGGTTGATTTAAACCCGGAGCCCGCCATGGCTGACCAGCACGACGTTCTCGATGACAGCGCCGCCGTTCTGCCGTTTCCTGCCAACACGCCCACCGCGCCGTACTACGCGGTGATCTTCTCGTCCACACGTACCGACGGCGACCATGGGTATGGTGCAATGGCCGATCGCATGGTTGAACTGGCGCGCGATATGCCGGGCTTTCTGGGCATTGAATCCGTGCGCGACGAAGGGGCGGAGCAGCAGGGGCGACCGGGGATCACCGTGTCGTACTGGTCATCGCTGGAAGCGATACGTGAATGGAAGAACCAGGTCGAGCACCTGACCGCGCAGAAGATGGGGCGTGAGCAGTGGTATGCGACGTACCACCTGCGGATCGCCAAGGTGGAGTACGACTACAATTTCCTGCGCTAGCACTTGCTTCACCACCAACGAAAACCCGCCAGCTGGCGGGTTTTGTTTTTGGCGATCGCTGCGCTACAGGCGCAATGTCTTTCCGAACTGTGCCAGATAGCGCAAGCCTTCAATGGCTTTGCTGCCGTACCACGACACCATCTCGCCATCGACCAGATAGACCGGTTTGCCGATCTGCTTTTCCAGCGCATCGACATGCTCTTCGGTAAAGCTGTACGGCTCCGTGGACAGCAGCACGCAGTCGATGCTGCGTACCACCTCGTCGCTCCAGCGGAAGGTCGGGTAGCGCGTGTCGGGGCGGTTGGGGCGGGCGCAGTCACCGCTCTTCTCCGTCCCGCATTGCACGGGCGCCGGGTCGTCCGGCCACGTGTGGCAATTGATGAGCTTGAGCATGCGCGAGATGTATGTGTCGCGCGACACCGTCATCCACGGGTCCTGCCAGATGGCGTACAGCACGCGGTGCGGCAGGAAGTGGCGGCCGCGCAGGGCGTCCAATTCTTGCGTGAGCGCGTCGCACAGCGTTTGCGCCTGCGCCTCGCGGCGGAAGATGCCGCCCAGCAACTGGTACAGCGCTCGGTTGTCTTCCGGCGCACACGGGTGCGTAACGATGATGTTGGGGATGAACTCGCGCAACTTGTCGACGGTCGGGCGCGTGTTCTCGTCAATATTGACGATGACGTGCGTGGGCGCCAGCTCGCGCAGTTTGTCGAGCTTGACGGTCTTGGTGCCACCTACCTTCGGCACGCTGCGCACGGCCTCGCGCGGGTGGATGCAGAAGCCGGTGCGGGCGACAAGCTGATCGCCCAGGTCAAGCGAAAACAGCAGGTCGGTAATGGACGGCACCAGGCTGGCGATGCGCGGCGTGGTGTCGACGGGGGCGTGCGCGTTGCCGAGCGCGTCGGTAAACATCATCAGGAATTCTCAGGTTTGCCGGGCTTGCGAGGTTTGCGTGGGGCGCGCGCAAAGGCCAGGTCATACAGCCAGCGCGGCAGCACGTGCAGCAGCTTGGCCACGATACCCATCTGCCAGGGCAGCACGGTAAAGCGCACGCCGCGATGGATCGCCTCCACAGCTTTCTGTGCAAACACGTCCACTGGCATCAGGAAGGGCATCGGATACGGATTGTGTGCGGTCATCGGCGTGCGGATATAGCCGGGGGCGATGGTCACCACACGCAAGCCCGGCCGACCATTGGGGCCAAACTCCACGCGCAGGCTTTCCATCAGCTTGATCACCGCAGATTTGGACGCACTGTAAGCCGCCGCGCCCGGCAGCCCGCGCACGCCCGCCACGCTGGCAATGCCGACCAGCGTGCCGCCGGGCTGACCGGGTTTGGCGCGCGCCAGCATGGGTTCGACAAAAGGCTGGAAGGTGTTGAGCGTGCCCATCCAGTTGGTGTCCATCACACGGGCAAATGCGGCCAGATCGCCCGGTTCGCGCAGGTCGGTGCCTTCCGAAATGCCGGCGTTGGCGATCACCACGTCGGGCACGCCGGCCGCTGCGATGAAGGCTTCAGCGGCGGTGCGCATCGACTCGGCGCTGCACACATCGGCAGCATAGCAATGCACGCGGATGCCTGCGGCCAAGGTCTGCGCGAAGTCGTTGATCACGTCGACGCGCCGCGCAACCAGCCCCAGCGTGGCACCCTGGGCGGCGTACTGCCGCGCCAGCGCCTGGCCGATGCCGCTGGAAGCGCCGGTGATGAAGACGGTTTGACTCATGTCGGATGTCCTGTCGGAGAGGGGCGGGGAACGTCGGCACAAAAAACGCCCGCACGGAGGCGGGCGTCGGTGGTGGTGTCACGCCCGAGGCTAAGCCCCAGGCGTGGTCATCCATCACAGTTTGCGGTCGCGCACCTGCTGGACGAGGTAGTCGAGCGTCTGCGCGGCGCCCACGTTGCTGCCAGCATCTGCCGGCGACGTGGTGTACTTGCCTTGCACCACAATAGTCGGCACGCCTTCGATCTTGTACTGATCGGCCAGTTGTGCGGCGCGTTTGGTATTGGCGTTCACGCTGAACGAGTTGTAGGTGTCGCGGAACTGCTTTTCATCGACGCCATTGGCGGCCATGAACTTGGCAATGTCGTCCAGTTCCGACATCGAGCGGTAGTTCTTGTGCAGTTGGTCAAATACGCGGTCGTGCAGCGTGCGGCCGCTGGAATCCTTGGCGTCCAGCTTGCCCAGCGCTTCCAGCGTGTAGTAAATGCGGGTATGCGGTTCCAGCTTGGCGTTGAAGGCCACCGGCACGCGCTTGATCACTACGTCCTTGCCTTGCTTGGCCACCCAGGCCGTCCAGGTGTTCTCAAAGTCGTAGCAGTGCGGGCAGCCATACCAGAAGAACTCCGTCACTTCGATCTTGCCCGCGGGCACCGGCTGCGGCGATTGCAGCACTTTGTATTCCTTGCCAGCGGTGGGCGCGGCCTGGGCCGGCGCGGTCATCAGGAAACCGGCGCCGGTAGCGAGGGCGATCAGGAAAGCAGCGAGTTTTTTCATGGCGAATGTGCGACGGAATGTGCGACGAGTTGGGCGAATCAAGCAGGAAAGCCGGGGAAACCGAATCTGTGCAGCCCAGGGCGGGTGCCAGCGTAACTGAATCTCAGGCTTCTGACAGATCACAGCCCGCCGGGTTCAAGCGGGCTGCGTGTTTTCATGTCACTGCTGGCGGGCAAAGCGGATGACCGACGATTCCACGCCCGAAGCCTGCAGGCGGCTGCGCACGGCGGTCATCTCGTCCAGCGAGTTGTACGGGCCCATGCGCACGCGGAACATGGTGGCGCCGTTCACTTCACGCTGCGTCACCTTGGCCTCGAAGCCCTGCATGGCGAGGTTGCCCTTCTGGCGCTCGGCATCGTCGGCCGATTTGTAAGCGCCCACTTGCAGGAAATAGCCCGTCTTGGCGGCATCCTGGCGAGCGATCTCGGCAATCGGGTCGGCGACCGGCTTCTCGTTGGCGGTTGTTGCAGGCGGGGTCGGCTGCTTGGGCGGGCGTGCGGCCGGCGTGCTGGCCGGTTGCATGGTCGCGCCGGGTTCGGTCGGGCGGGTAGTGGTGCCCGGTTGCGGTGCGTTGGGTTCCGGCACCTGGTCCACCGGCTTGGCCGGCACGCGGCTCCACAGCGGGGCGTTCGGATCGGCTGCCGGGGCGCTGGCCTGCGGAGCCACCGGCGCGGGTGTCGGCAGCGGGTTGACCACGGTGCCCGGTTCGCTCGGCTTGGGCTGTGCGCCGTTGCGCGACACGAACGGCACCGGCGCCTTGGTGATGTACACCGCCACCACGACGGCGATCGCCAAACCGACGATCAGGCCAAGCACCAGCCCCAGAAACGTGCCGCCCCGTTGCGAGCGGGCACGGGAAGATTGCGTATTGCGTGCCATGTCCATCCTTCTAGAAGCGCCCGATTATAAGAGCGCCATATGTGGTCACTGCAGTCGTCACCGCAGGCTTTACATTTTTTGAGGCGCGGAGACGCCGATCACCGCCAGCCCGTTGCGCAGCACCTGGCGCGTGGCGGCCAGCAGTGCCAGGCGAGCGCGCTTGACGGTCTCGTCGTCGACCAGCACGCGATCGGCGTTGTAGAACGCGTGGAAGTCGCCTGCCAGGTCGCGCAGGTAGAAGGCCACGGCATGCGGGGCCAGCTCGCGTGCGGCATCGGCCAGCATGTCTGGGAAGGCTGCCAGACGCTGCACCAGGGCCGTTGCCTGTGGGCTGACGTCGGGGCCGGTCACGGCTGCCAGATCGGCGCTGGTGAGCGAGGCTGCATCGACGCCAGCGCGCTCGAACACCGAGCAGATGCGCGCATGGGCGTACTGCACGTAGTACACCGGGTTCTCGTCGTTCTGCTTCAGCGCGAGGTCCACGTCGAAGACGAACTCGGTATCGGCCTTGCGCGACAGCAGGAAGAAGCGCACCGCGTCACGGCCGCGCGTGAAGTGCGACGGCCAGTTCGGCTCGCCGGCTTCCACGCAGGCGCGGATGGTGTCGACGCCGGATTCGGCATCGCCGTTGGACCATTCGATCAGGTCGCGCACGGTCACGTACGAGCCCGCGCGCTTGGAGATCTTCACCTCGGCGCCGTCCTTCATCACTGTGACCATCTTGTGCAGGACGTAGTCGGGGTAGCCCTTGGGGATACCGATGTTCAGGCCCTGCAGGCCGGCGCGCACGCGGGCGATGGTGCCGTGGTGATCGCTGCCCTGCACGTTGATGACCTGCGTGAAGCCGCGCCCCCACTTGGTGGTGTGGTACGCCACGTCGGGCACGAAGTAGGTGTGGGCGCCGTCGGACTTGCGCATGACGCGGTCCTTGTCGTCGCCGTCATCGGTCGTGCGCAGCCACAGCGCGCCTTCCTGTTCGTACGTCTTGCCAGCGGCGATGAGCGCGTCGACGGTCTGCTGCACCTTGCCCTCGGAGTAGAGGGACGATTCCAAGTAGTAGCGGTCGAACTTCACGCCAAAGGCCTGCAGGTCGATGTCCTGCTCGTTGCGCAGGTACGTGACGGCAAAGCGGCGGATGGCTTCGATGTTTTCCACGTCGCCCGCGCCCGTCACGGGCTCGCCATCGGAGGCGCGTACAGTCTTGCCGGCGAGGTAATCGGCGGCGATGTCGGCGATGTAGTCGCCGTTGTAGGCGGCTTCCGGCCAGTTGGCGTCACCGGGCTTGAAGCCGCGCGCACGGGCCTGGACGGAGACGGCCAGGTTCTGGATCTGCACGCCGGCGTCGTTGTAGTAGAACTCGCGGTGGACCTTGTGGCCCTGCCAGTCGAGCAGGCTCGCCAGTGCATCGCCCAGCGCGGCCTGGCGGCCGTGGCCGACGTGCAGCGGGCCGGTCGGGTTGGCCGAGACGAACTCCACCAGCACCGGTGCGCCATCATGCGTGTTGGCGGCGCCGTAGCGGTCGCCCTCGGCAAACACGGCGGCAATCACGTCGGCACGCGCGGCGGCCGACAGGCGCAGGTTGATAAAGCCGGGGCCGGCGATTTCCACGCCGGAGACCAGGCGCTGGCCGCGAGCATCGGCGCGGATGGCATCGGCAATGCTGCCGGCGAGTTCGCGCGGGTTCTTGCCCAGCGGCTTGGCCAGTTGCAGCGCGACGTTACAGGCGATGTCGCCGTGCGCGGCTTGCTTGGGGCGCTCCAGGACGATCTCCGGTCGGGCCTGGCCTTCGGGCAGCAGGGAGCCGACGGCGTCGGACAACAATTGGGCGATCGTCTGTTTGTGGGAGGGCAGCATAAAGAAACCATGACGCCGACAGTGCTGAAACAGGTTGAAATCCAGTTCCGGCGCCGCCAGTTGCGTTGTTCGGGGAAAAGTACGAAATTTTATCAGGTGAGCCGCAGTCTCAGGCGTATCCGCCCTCCGCCGTGGCAACCTTCGGCTCCCAACATCGATCCAACCGAGGAAACCTCAACATCATGATCACCTTTACTTCGCACGCTTCGCAAAAGTTCTCCATGCAGAAGGACCTCGCCATGGTGCTGCTGGGCGTGATCGGCAAGACGCTGGGCGAGCGTGGCGTCATTACGCCCGAAGAGATGCCCCACGCCATCGACCGCCTCAAGCGCGCCATCAAGGACGATACGCATCAGGCGCATATCCACGTGGCTGAACTGGCGGCCAAGGAGGACGAAGACGGCGAAGAAGAGCCGCCGCACCTCGGTCAGCGCGCGTACCCGCTGCTGCACATGCTGGAGGAGTCGCAGGTCGAGCAGACCCCCGTCATGTGGGGCGTCTGAGCGTCGCTCAAAAAAATGCCCGGCCGCCAAACGGGTTGGTCCGGGCATCCGGCCACCGTGGCCGGGAGCGGGGGAAGGGGCGAGCGCGCCTGTTGGTCTGTCTTCTCCCGTCTTGTTTCTTGTTCTTACTGTTCGTGCAGCATGTCGGACAGCTCGTCCGCATGCTCTTCTTCCACGGCCAGAATTTCTTCCAGCACGCGCCGCGTGGTGGGGTCGCGGTCGCCGATGTAGCGCACCATCTCCAGGTAGCTGTCGATCGCGATGCGTTCGGCCACCAGGTTTTCCTTGACCATATCGACCAGGCCATCGGCTTCCACGTATTCCGAATGGCTGCGCGTGGATAACCCTTCCGGGCTGAAGTTGGGCTCGCCGCCCAGCTGCACGATGCGGGCGGCGATGCTGTCGGCGTGCTGCTGCTCTTCATTGGCGTGCACCAGAAACTCGGCGGCGATGGGCTCAGCGTTGATGCCCTTGGCCATGAAGTGATGGCGCCGGTAGCGCAACACGCAGATCAACTCCGTGGCCAGCGCCTCATTGAGTAGCCGCAGTACGGTTTCTCGATCGGCTTTGTAATCTTCGGTCACCGCGCCTTCCTGGATGTGCTTGCGGGCACGTTCGCGCAAGGTCTTGATATCGGTGAGAAAGCTGCTTTCCGGGGCGGCGACAAGCGTGGAACTCATGGGGGGCTCCTGCAGTATGGGTGTGTTGTTGGGCGGGTGTCGGTTACTCGCTGGGCTCGCGCCGGCTGCCGCCGACCAAGGCCACAACCAGCCCGATTGCCGCGCCAATCGCCACGGCCACGCCCACTGACTTGAATGGCACCGAGGTGATGGTGTCTTCTGTGCGGCTCAGCGCCCAGTCCATGCGGTCACGCGCCTGGTGGGCGCGGTCGTTGGCGGCACGGCGCAACTGGTCGGCACGCGCGTGCAGGGTGCGACTGGCCCGGCGAGCTTCGGTGCTGCCCTCGTCGGTCAAGGTATGGATGGCGCTTTCGAGTGAGCGCAGCAAGCTTTGCACGTCGTCAACGGCGGGGCGTGCGGCGTGGCGGGCGTCATCTACGGCGTCTGCGGCGCTGCGCATGGCGCGGTGCGCACGGTCGTCAATGTCATCGATCCGATTGCGAATGCGTTGGCTGGCAAAGAGAGACATGGCGAAGTTCCTCGTTGTGGCGCCGCGGGAAGGGCATACCGGTGGCGCGGTTGATCAGTTGCAGTTTCGGCTCCTGCGCATCGTAAAAAAGGCGGGCCGCCTGCCGAGTGGACCAGCAAGACGCGGGCCACGCCTTCCCGTCTGCGCGTTTGTGCTAATCGACTGCCTTGAAGATCGTGACGCCAAGCACCAGGAACAGCACGAACAGCACGACGAAGATGAAGAACAGGACCTTGGCGATGCTCGCCGCGCCTGCGGCAATGCCGGTAAAACCCAGCACGCCAGCCACCACGGAAACGATGGCGAAGATGAGTGCCCACTTCAGCATGTTGTTGCCTCCGGATAGGGTAGAAATGGAGTTCGTCACAGGGGGGATGCGTCTTGTGCTGCATTGCGCCAGCCCCCTGCTGGCGTATCCCCACGCACATGCCGTGCCAGGGCGGGTGCGTCCTAGGTGTCGCCCGGCTCGCCCACGGGGTATCATGGGTGTTGACATAAAAAACACACGCAACGTGCGCCGCGTCGGGCGGCCGGATGCGTTTCATGCGTTCACATGGGTCTGCATGCCATGCGGTCATCCTTGCGCTCCACCCTGCTGCTCGCCGGCGGCATTCTGCTGACGCTGGGCGTGCTGATTGCCTCGGAGACGGGCAACATCCGCCTGAGCCAAGGGTATCGGCAGGTGATTCAGTCGCAGCAGGCGGAAACCGCCATCAATGAACTGCTCGCCGAACTTGTCAACGCCGAGGCCGGGCAGCGCGGTTTCCTGCTGACAGGCAAGGACGAATACCTCGACCCGTACAACAAGGCGATTCCGCACATCCACGCGCTGATGGCGGAGATCCGCGACCACTACGCCAACGATCCGGAGGCGCTCAAGCTGTTCTCGGAGACCGCGCTGCAGGTCAGCCGCAAGCTCACCGAGATGGAACTCACGCTGATCTACGGCAAGCGTGACCTGGAGGTGGCACTTGATCTCGTGCGCACCGATTTCGGCAAGGCATCGATGGAGGCCGTGCGGCAGGGCCTGGACCGCCTGCGCCAGCGCGAGATCGCCACTGTGGCCCGCAGCCTTGAGCACGCCGAGCGCGATCTGGCGCTCTCGCGCTACGGCATCGCGCTCATTACCGCAGTCAACATCATCCTGCTGGTGGTGCTGGGCATGCAGCACGCCAAGCGCCTTGCCGCCACCGAGCAGGAGCGTGATCTGCTCGAAGAGGAAAGCCAGAAGCTCGATCGCATGGTGCGTGAACGCACGCGTCAGCTTTCCGACCTGGCCGCCCACTTGCAGCGCGTGACCGAAGACGAGAAGACACGCCTCGCTCGCGAGTTGCACGATGAGCTGGGCGCGATCCTCACCGCTACCAAGATGGACTTGCACTGGCTGCGCTCGCGCATCACGTCCATCGAGCCAGCGGTGGGCGAAAAAATTACGCGCGTGATGTCGCATGTGGACCAGGGCATCCAGATCAAGCGCCGCCTGATCGAAGACCTGCGCCCAACCATTCTGCTCAATCTGGGTTTGGTTGAGGCGCTGTCGCAACTGACCGAGGACGTTGGCGTGCGCAACGGCTGGCACACTGAGGTCAGCCTGCCAGACGAGATGCCCAAGCTCACTGACGACGCGGCCATCGCGTTGTATCGCATCGTGCAGGAATCGCTCACCAACGCATCGAAGTACGCGCATGCGACGACGGTGTCCGTGGCGCTGGATGCAAGCGAAGAGGGCGTGCGCTTGCGTGTGCGCGACAACGGCCGCGGCTTCCCGGCCGACATCGAACGCCGCCGCATGGTGGGCCATCACGGCCTGCTGGGCATGGAGCAGCGTGCCATTGCACTGGGCGGCACGTTGACCATCGATTCAATGCCTGGTGGTGGTGTGACGATCATCGCCGAGCTGCCACCGAACGATGCGGTGTTCTACCGAGAGGGCGCCAGCGGCAGCGGGCCGGCGGGGCCGCAAACGCTGCCCGGTGGCGTGGCGCCGGGCTCGGGCGAGGGCGGCGCGCTGGTCTGAGCGGTAGAAAGAAAAAAAGCCCCTTAATCACGTTAAGGGGCTTTTTTCATACGCGCCTTACAGCGCTGCGCTTACATCTTCTGCTTGACGTCGTCGGCCGTGTTTTCCAGTTTCTGGCCGCCGCTCTGGATGTCCTTGCCGGCGCCAGCCATGGTGTTGCAGCCGGCCAGGAAGATGCACGTCAATGCAATTGCGGCACACAGGGTCTTCATGAAACGCTCCTTGTGGGGGTCGAAAGCAATGTGGGCGATGTTCGGTTTCGCAGCATGGCGGCCGGCAGCGGGCAGGTCTCAGGCGTGCGGATGGTGCGCGGTCTGCTGCCTGGGGCGGGCAAGGCCGGCGCGCTCTTCGATGACCTCGAACACCTTGTCGAGTTCGAGCGATTTGTCGAAGAAGTAGTTGGCGCCGGCTTCAAAGCAGCGCTGCCGATAGGTCGGCACCTGCGCATGATTGGTGTAGACGATGCGTACGCTGGGCGATGCTTGATCGCGCAACGTTTGGAGAACCTTGAAACCGTTCCCCTGACGCAACTGCAGATCGACGATCACGACGTCGTAGTGGCCTTGCGCCAGCTGGTGCAAGGCCAAATCTTCCGTGTCGGCCCATTCGACAACCGCCACGAAAGCGGACGCCTTGAGGTACTCCAGCACCATGCCGCGAAGCACGGGGGAGTCCTCGATGAGGAGGACGCGCAATCCACGGGAGGAGAGGGTGACAGCTTTATCCAGCATGCGTTGATGGTAGCCAGCGGGCCGCCTGAGGGGTATCAGGCGTTGTCCTACATGCCAACAGGGTTTCCGGTCGGTTAGCGCTTTGGCCGGGCCGTTTTGCCTTGGTTTTCCATCCGGTGAAGCGTCACTCCACCAGGCCGTTCTTGATGGCGTAATAGGTCAGATCGGCATTTGACTTCATGCCCATCTTTTCCAGGATGCGGGTGCGGTAGGTACTGACCGTCTTGACGCTCAAAAACAGTTCTTCCGCGATGATCGACACCGATTGCCCGCGCGCGAGCTTGCAAAAGATCTGGAATTCGCGCTTGGACAGTGTCTGGTGCAGGGGCTGGTCGGTCGGCTTTTCCAGGCCGCCGATCAGCAGTTCGGCGACTGTCGGGCTCACATAGCGGCGGCCCTGCGACACGGTGCGGATGGCCTTCACCAGCTCATCCGGCGCACTTTCCTTGGTCAGGTAGCCGGAGGCGCCGGCACGGATCAGGTTGATCGCGTACTGGTCTTCCGGAAAGGTTGACAGGATCAACACGGGCAGATCCGGATGGCGCTGGCGGGCCAGCTTGAGCGTATCGATGCCGTTGCGGTCGGGCATGGAGATATCAAGCACGACCACGTCGAAGGCGCCGGTGCGGAGTTGCTCCATCACCTCTTCCCCACTTGCCGCCTCCCCCGCGACTTCGATGTCCCGCTCTTCGGACAAGAACTGCCGAAGGCCGGCACGGACGATTTCATGGTCATCCGCAATCAGGACGCGAATCATGCTGCTCCTTATGAGCACGCCGGGCGGGTTGCCCTTGTCTGCGCGCTGCGCTTGTTGGTTCGATACGACAGCAATTGTATCGGACTGTGGAGCGAAACCAACGCGCCTCTTGCTGGCGCGTTCAGGGGACGTGTCTTGCGTTTCCATGGGGGCCTCGAAGATGTGCATTGATCGCAACATGTCGATGCGGGCCATTGAGCAAGCGGCGTGCCTGCGTGTGCGAAGCCAAAGAAAACGGGGCGGAGGATGTCCGCCCCGTGATGGCCAGGGTGTGCCGGGCGCGAGGCCCGGCGGTCAACCGCGATACCGTGTTACTTCGTCGTCGTCGTGGCGGCGTTTGCGCCAGCGTCTGCGCTCAGGCCTGCGGTGGCATCAGCCTTGGCTGCCTTGCCCGACTTCTCTGCCGACTTTTCTGTCTTGCTAACCGACTTGCCGACCTTCTCGGCGGTCTTGTCCGCGCCGGCTTCAGCCTTGGCCTTGTGCTCGTGCGCAGCCTTGGCGCCGTGTTCGGCCTTGTTGGTCAGTTGGTGCTTGGCAGCGTCGGTGTCGAGCTTGGCGCCGGCATCGGCCTTCAGGCCCGTGCCGACATTGGCTTGGGCGGGTGCCGGGGCGACAGCGGCCGTGCCGTTGGTTGGCAGTGCAGCGCCTGCGTTGGCCGACGGGGTTTGTGCGTTGGCGTAAGCCGAAGCAGCAGCGATAGCGATGGCGGACAGGGAGATCAGCAGCTTGTTCATGGAGAGACTCCTTTTGTTCTCTGAACGGCCACGCGAGGGATTCGTCGCGGCATCGCTCTGTGTGTTGAGCGAATGGGTTCAGTCTATGGAGCCCTTCCGGTTACGACTGTTAGGGGGTGTAAGCCTTTGTAATGTAAGCATCACCCCTCTTGAAATGCCGGCAAAGCCAATGCCAGCAAGGCTTCACAGTCGTAAGACATGGCGAACGATTCGCCATGTTCTAAACGTCTTGTCACAGAATCAGAGATTCGGGGCGAGGGCGCGCTCCACAAACAGGCGGTCCTCACCGCTGCGCGCGGCCATATCGTCCACCTGATCCTGGCCGATCTTGCCGAGCGTGAAGTACGTGCTGTCCGGGTGTGACAGGTAGAAGCCCGACACGGAGGCTGCCGGCGTCATGGCCAGCGCTTCGGTCAGGTCCATGCCGATCTCCTTGGCGTCGAGCACGCGGAACATGTCGCGTTTGACGGTGTGCTCCGGGCAAGCCGGGTAGCCGGGCGCGGGGCGGATGCCCTTGTATTCCTCGCGGATGAGCGCGTCGTTGTCGAGCGTTTCTTCCGGCGCGTAGCCCCACAGGTCGCGGCGCACGCGGGCGTGCAGGCATTCGGCAAAGGCTTCGGCGAAGCGGTCGGCCAGGGCCTTGAGCATGATCGCGCTGTAGTCGTCGTGATCCGCTTCGAAGGCGGCTTCGCGCTTGTCGACCCCGATGCCGCCCGTCACGGCAAACAGGCCGATGTAATCGGCAATGCCGGTGCTCTTGGGCGCGATAAAGTCTGCCAGGCAGCGGTTCGGGCGCATCACGCCATCGATGATTGGGCGTTCGCTTTGCTGGCGGATGTTGCGCCAGGTGAGCGCGACTTCCGAGCGGGATTCGTCGGTATAGATCTCGATGTCGTCGTCGTTGACGGTGTTGGCCGGCAGCAGCGCGATCACACCGTTGGCCGTGAGCCAGCGCCCGGCGATCAGGCGCGCGAGCATGCTCTTGCCGTCGGAGAACACCTTGCGGGCCGACTCACCGACGATCTCGTCGTTGAGGATGTCGGGGAATTTGCCGGCCAAGTCCCACGTCTGGAAGAACGGGCCCCAGTCGATGTACTGCGAAAGTTCGTTCAGGTCGTAGTTGCGGAACACACGGCGGCCGATGAACTTCGGCTTGGGCGGCGTGTAGTTGGACCAGTCGATCTTCGTCTTGTTGGCGCGTGCGGCGGCCAGCGACACCATCGGCGTGGCCTTCTTGTTGGCGTGCTGGGTGCGGATGCGGTCGTAGTCCGCATGCAGCTCTTCGACGTAGCGCGCGGCACCTTCGTCCGACAGCAGGCTCGACGCCACGCTCACCGAGCGCGAGGCGTCCGGCACGTATACGACCGGGCCTTCGTAATTGGGCGCGATCTTCACGGCGGTGTGCACGCGGCTCGTGGTCGCGCCGCCGATCAGCAGCGGAATCTTCTTCACGCGGAAGTAGTCATCGCGCTGCATTTCCGAGGCCACGTAGGCCATCTCTTCCAGCGACGGCGTGATCAGGCCCGACAGGCCGATGATGTCCGCGCCTTCCACCTTGGCCTTCGCCAGAATGTCGTTGCACGGGACCATCACGCCCATGTTCACGACTTCAAAGTTGTTGCACTGGAGCACGACGGTGACAATGTTCTTGCCAATATCGTGCACATCGCCCTTGACCGTGGCGATGACGATCTTGCCGCGTGAGCGCACGTCGCCGCCAGCGGCTGCAATCTGGCGCTTCTCTTCTTCGATGAACGGAATCAGATGCGCCACCGCCTGCTTCATCACGCGGGCCGATTTCACCACCTGCGGCAGGAACATCTTCCCTGCGCCGAAGAGGTCGCCCACGATGTTCATGCCGTCCATCAGCGGGCCCTCGATCACCTGGATCGGGCGGCCGCCAGCGGCAAAGATTTTCTGGCGGACTTCTTCGGTGTCGTCGACCACGTAGTCGGTGATGCCGTGCACCAGCGCGTGGGCCAGGCGCTTCTCCACCGGCTCCTGGCGCCAGGCGAGATTTTCTTCGCGCTTGGTACCACCGCCCTTGTAGCGGTCGGCAATTTCCAGCAGGCGGTCGGTCGCATCGGGGCGGCGGTTGAGCACCACGTCTTCCACGCGATCGCGCAGTTCGGCGTCGAGGTTTTCGTACACGCCCAACTGGCCCGCATTGACGATGCCCATGTCCATGCCCGCTTGAATCGCGTAGTACAGGAACACGGTGTGGATCGCCTCGCGAACCACGTCATTGCCGCGGAACGAGAACGACACGTTCGACACGCCGCCGCTCACCTTGGCGTACGGCAGGTTCTCTTTGATCCAGCGCGTCGCGTTGATGAAGTCGACCGCGTAGTTGTTGTGCTCCTCGATGCCGGTGGCGACGGCAAAGATGTTCGGATCGAAGATGATGTCTTCCGGCGCAAAGCCGACTTTGTTGACGAGAAAGTCGTAGCTGCGCTTGCAGATCTCGGTCTTGCGCTGGAATGTGTCGGCCTGGCCTTGCTCGTCGAAGGCCATCACGACGGCCGCCGCGCCATAGCGCTTGATGAGCTTGGCGTGGTGGGCGAACTGTTCCTCGCCTTCCTTGAGCGAGATCGAGTTCACGATCGCCTTGCCCTGCACACACTTCAGTCCCGCCTCGATCACGTCCCACTTGGACGAGTCGATCATGATCGGCACGCGCGCGATGTCCGGCTCCGAGGCGATCAGGTTCAGGAAGCGAACCATGGCGGCCTTGGAGTCGAGCATCGCCTCGTCCATGTTGATGTCGATGACCTGCGCGCCGTTTTCGACCTGCTGGCGCGCCACGGCCAGCGCCTCGTCGAACTGGCTGTTCAGGATCATGCGCGCGAACGCCTTGGACCCGGTGACGTTGGTGCGCTCGCCAACGTTGACGAACAGCGTGCTCTCGCCGATGTTGAACGGTTCGAGGCCGGAGAGGCGCATGGGGTGGTCGGTCATGTTCTTCTGATGCAAATAAGGGGCAGGCGGGCGGTGGCGTGTCTGTTCAAGCTCAGGCGGCGTCTTTGTACTGGCCCGGCCAGCCGCGCGGCTTGCGATTGGCCACGCGGTCGGCAATCGCCTTGATGTGTTCGGGTGTCGTGCCGCAGCAGCCGCCCACGAGGTTCACCAGACCTGCCGCGGCAAATTCGTCGACCAAGCTGGAGGTGACGTCCGGCGTTTCATCAAAGCCGGTGTCGCTCATCGGGTTGGGCAGGCCGGCATTGGGATAGCACGACACCGCCACGTCGCAAATCTTGGCCAGCTCGGCAATGTACGGGCGCATCAGCGCGGCACCCAGTGCGCAGTTCAGGCCAAAGGTGATCGGCTTGGCGTGGCGCAGGCTGTTCCAGAATGCTTCGACGGTCTGGCCCGAGAGAATGCGGCCCGAGGCGTCGGTCACGGTGCCGGAGATCATCACGGGCACACGCTCGCCGGTGTCCTCAAAGAGTTGATCGATGGCGAACAGCGCGGCCTTGGCGTTGAGCGTGTCGAAGATGGTCTCGACCAGGAAGACATCCGCGCCGCCTTCGAGCAGCGCCTTGCCCTGTTCGTAGTACGCATCGCGCAGTTGGTCGAAGCTGACGTTGCGCGCGCCCGGGTCGTTCACGTCGGGCGAGATGCTGGCGGTCTTGGGCGTCGGGCCGAAGGCGCCGGCCACGAAGCGCGGGCGCTCGGGCGTGCTGTACTTGTCGCAGGCCTCGCGCGCGAGGCGGGCGGCCACGACATTCATCTCGTAGGCCAGGTCCGCCATCTTGTAGTCTTCCTGCGCGATGGTCGTCGCGCCGAAGGTGTTGGTTTCGATCAGGTCTGCGCCCGCGGCCAGGTACTGCTCGTGGATCTCGCGGATGACCTCGGGACGTGTGAGCAGCAGCAGCTCGTTGTTGCCCTTCACGTCGATCGGGTGGTCGGCAAAGCGCTCGCCGCGGTATTGCGCCTCGGTCAGCTTGTAGCGCTGGATCATGGTGCCCATCGCGCCGTCCAGGATCAGGATGCGCTCGCGCAGCAGCGCGGGCAGGTTGGCGGCACGGGTATAGGGCAGGGGCGCGGTCATGGGGACTCCGATCAGGCCGAGATGGGGCAGAAGCGTGGACAGAACAACAAAATCGACGGCCAAAGGCGAATTTTACCAGTCGCATCAATGACTTGCCGCCGTTGTGGGCAATCGCGCTCCTATAATCCACATCACGCCATTCGCCCCACCCTGATAGCCGCCATGCAACTGCTCGATCCCACCGACGCCCACGCCTTTCTGCAACGCACGCCTGCCGCGCTGTTCATCGACTGCCGCAGCGAGATGGAACACCTGTTTGTCGGCCATCCGGTCGGCTCACACCATGTGTCGTGGAACGACGGCCCGCACTGGGAGGTGAACCCGGAGTTCGTGCCGACCGTGCGCAAGCTTTCCGGCCACGGTACCGAGCGCCCGATCGTGTTGATCTGCCGCAGCGGCAACCGCTCGTCGGCGGCGGCGCATGCGCTGGAAGACGCGGGGTTCCGTGATGTCCGTGTCGTTCGTCACGGGTTTGAGGGCGATCTGGATGGCACGCGCCATCGCAACACGCTCAATGGCTGGCGCCACGCAGGCATGCCGTGGGAGCAGTGTTAAGCCGCATTTAGCCGGACGCTATCAATGCGATAGTGGCTCTACACATGAAAAAACGCCCGGCTGCGCCAAGCTCCGGGCGTTTTTATGTTCGTTGGGCGAGTGCGGTTAGCGCAGTGGATAACCTCGCCGCAGCCCCCGGCGCACGCTGTTCAGTGCATCGTCACCGGTTGCGTCATCACCGAGTCGAACTTGCCGAGGAAGTCGTCGACTTCTTCTGCAGTCGGTTCACTGGCGATCAAGCGTTTCACATCCTCGCGGAAATGCTCGGCAAGCTCGCCGCCGAGGAAGATTTCACGTTTGAGGTTCTTGTCCACGATTTCGTAGCCGCCCGCTGCCAGCATGGCGTGTTGGCCGTCTACACCGAACTCGACAACACAGTAGTTGTCGCTGTTGTAGATCATTTGCATGGTGCACCTCCGAGGCGTCAATCGTCTTGCTGTTGTGGGACTGCTCTACTGCTGCACCGGGTAGATGGGGCTCGCGATCCTGACTTCAAGGGCCGATCATTTCCCGCGTTCCGGATCGTGTTTTGCCCCATCTGATCCTTGGGCTTAATCATTGGTCATAAAGTTCGCGAACGCGAGGCGGAATGTGTGACGGGCGTTGTTATCGCGTAACAAGACCTTTCCGTGTCTGCATCGAAAGGCGCAAGCCGTTGTCCGCCATTCGGCGGGTAGACGACGGGCGGTGTGCGTGGCGCCTGCAACTACCGGCACGGCAAACATCTGTCAGGGCGTTGCACCCTGACTGCCGCATCCCGTGTGCCGGAGGAATTCATCCAGATCGGTGAGGAAGGCCTCGTCCTGTTCGATGGGGGCGAGATGGGCTGCGCGCGGCATCACTTTCAAGCGCGCGTTGGGAATGCGCGAAGCCATCTCGCGGGCGACTTCCATCGGGGCGCCGGCATCTTCCTCACCCGTTATGACAAGTGTGGGACAGGCGATGCGAGCGAGCCCGCCACGCGTGTCGAGCGCCTTGATGGCGAGGCATGCGCCAACGTAGCCGTGCGGCGGCGTGGCCCGCAGCAGGGTGCGGATGCGCTCGGCCACGTCGCGATGCGCTTCACGGTAGGGCGCGGTCAGCCAGCGTTGCAGCGTGGGCTCGACGATGCCAGCCATGCCGTGCGCCTCGACCTGGCCGATGCGCTCGTCCCACATCGCATGTGCTGTCAACGGTGTGACACACACGGTGTCACACAGCGTGAGCGAGAGCAGCCGCTGCGGATACCGCACACCGAGGATTTGCGCCACCATGCCGCCCATCGACAGGCCGATGAAATGCACCTGTGGAATCGACAGCCCATCAAGCAGGCAGGCCGCATCGTCAGCCATCTGGAACAGCGTGTAGGCACCATGTGGGGCGGTGGTTTTGCCGTGCCCGCGCGCGTCATAGCGCAGTACGCGGCGGCGCACGGCAAGGCGTTGGGCGATGCCGTCCCAGAGTTGGTGGTCGACGCCCAGCGCGTGCGCGAGCATGACCCAGGGGCCATCGACACCGTCGATGCGGTAGTGGATGTCGATACCATTGGCGTGCACGGTGCCTGAACCGGCGACGGCATTGGCGCTCATGGTTGGCCCCCTTCCTGGGATTGATAGACGAGCTCGAACTGCATGCCACTGGGCTCGGTCTGGCGCAGGCGCACCGGCAGCCAGCCGCGCTCGGCAGACAGCCAGATCTCTACGCGCCGCTGGTCGCCCTCGCGCCGTGGCAGCCGTATGAAGTGCTGCGCATGGATCGTGCCCCCGGGGGTGTCGATGGTGTCTTCGCCCACGTGCTGGACGCGCGCAACTTCCACGCTGTCGGTATCGGCGATGGGGATTTCCAGCGTCAGGCCCGGGCTGGTGAAGCGCTCGGGGTTGCCGCGCGCCAGTCCCGTCAGCTGCAGGAACACACTGAAGCGATCTTGCGTGCCCACCGGCAATGGCAGCACATTGGGCGTACGTGTGAATGTGATGGTTGGGGCGCCCGCTACGCCGGAGGCGGGTGTCGCTTGGGCGTAGTGGAAGGTCGTCACGTCGGGTTGTCGGCGCCCGCGCACTTCTTCGTAGCGTGCTGGTGTCAGACCATACGTATCGATGACGCCATTGCTGCGGAAGGCGAGCGACCCGAAGAACAGCGGCAGCGGAATTTCGACCGACAGCGTGTAAGTTTTGCCGTCCGTAGTCCAGCGGATCACGCCATCTTCATTGCGCACTCCGTTGACGTAGGTGGCGTAGTGCAGCGTGGTTGAGGGCGGCGGCGAGAAGCGCGCCTCGGGTGCCGACGGTGCGTTGTTCTCACCGCCTTCAACGCTTTCACTGCCTAGATCGCGGATCATGCCGGTATTGGCAGCGGCACCCACCGGGATGTTGGAATTCTCGGAGGCAGGCACTGCTGCTGGCGCGGGGGTGTGTGCAGGCTCGGGCGGCGCGGGGCGAGGCTTGGGCGGCGCGGGTTTCGGCTGCGCCTTGGGGGCGGGTGGCACCGGCGGCTTGACGGGTTCCGGCTGCAGCAGCAAGGTCGGGATGATCTGTTCCGGCTCCGGCGGCCACGCCATCTGGTGGTTGCGCGCGATCCACACAACGGCAATACCGTGCGCAACCAGCACAGCCAGTGCGATCAGCCCCCAGCGGCGCCAGCGGCGTGCGCGCGTGGCCGTCCGCTCTTCAGGACTGCGAGGCAAGGGGTGCAACGTATCCAAGGTCAGAGGAGAGCTGTTGTGCGGCCTGCCGCAAGCGCCGCTCCAGCGGGCTGCTCCACGTGGTGTCGAAGGTGCTCTGCGCGCCCAGGGCGATCAGGACGAGGCACAACTGGCCGTTGGCATCGAACACCGGCAGCGACATCGCGTTGATGCCCGGCAGCACACCGCCGTGGATGCGCGAGGCGCCGTGCGCGCGCACGTCGGCGCACAGGGCGTCGTAGGCCTCAAGCGTGCGCGGCAGTTCGGGGTTGTCGTTCGCGCTGTTGTCATGCTTTGCGGCGGCGCGTTCCAGCTCACGCTGGATGAAGGGCAGCGTCTGCGCGCGCGGCAGGTAAGCGCCGAACACGCGGCCTGTGGCCGAGTTCAGCATCGGCATCACATCGCCCAGGCGCAGGCTGACCGTGACAGGGTGGCTGGCCTCTTCCCAGTGCACGATGGCCGGGCCCAGGTTGCCCCATACGGCCAGGCCGATGGTGTGATCGATTTCGTCGCGCAGCGCTGCAGCGGCGGGGCGCGCACGGCGCATCGGATCTTGCCGGTTCAGGCTCACCAGGCCCATTTCCAGCGCAAACGGGCCGAGGTCGTAGCGGCCCTCGGGTGTTTGCGTGACCAGTCCAAGGCGCGCGAAGCTCACCAAGTAGCGGTGCGCCTTGGCAGGGTTCATGGGCGCCGCGCGCGCGAGGTCGCGCAGCATCATCGGGCCATTGGTGTGCGTAAGCACGTCCAGCAGGCGGAAGCCGACCTCGATGGACTGGATGCCCGAGCGCGCAGGCATATCGTCGGACATGAGGTCGGACGCGATGTCGCCGTCAACATCGGTCTCCAGGTCGAGATCAGCGTCGGTGGGCAGCGTGGACATGGGGCGGGTGCGGTGGATCGGTTCGGCCCAGTTTAGCCGATGCAAGGTGTACCATCCGCGCAGCCTTTCTCTGCACATGACGCCCATGAAACTCGCCACCCTCAAGGATGGCTCGCGCGACGGCCAACTGGCCGTGGTCTCGCGCGACCTGAAGACCGCGCACTACGCCACGCACATCGCCGGGACGCTGCAACGCGCGCTCGACGACTGGGGCTTCTATGCACCGCAACTGCAGGAACTGTACGAGCAGCTCAACACCGGGCGAGCCCGGCATCCGTTCGCGTTCAACGCAGCCAACTGCATGGCGCCACTGCCGCGCGCCTACCAGTGGGCGGACGGCTCCGCCTATGTGAACCACGTGGAGCTGGTGCGCAAAGCCCGCGGCGCCGAGATGCCCCCTGAGTTCTGGACCGACCCGCTGATGTACCAGGGCGGCTCCGATGACCTGGCTGGTGCGCATGACCCGATCGTCTGCCGCAGCGAAGCTTTCGGCATCGACTTCGAGGCGGAGGTGGCTGTCATCACCGGCGACGTGCCGATGGGCACCGAGCCTGCGGTTGCCGCGGAGGCCATCCGCCTGGTCGTGCTGGCCAACGATGTGTCGTTGCGCAACCTGATCCCGGCGGAGCTGGCCAAGGGTTTCGGCTTCTTTCAGAGCAAGCCGGCGACCGCGTTCTCGCCCGTGGCCGTCACGCCCGACGAGCTGGGCGACGCCTGGCGCGAGCGCAAGGTGCACCTGCCGATGACCGTGCGCTGGAATAACAAGAAGGTCGGCCAGCCCGAGTGCGGCACCGACATGGTGTTCGACTTCGGCCAGTTGATCGCGCACATCTGCAAGACGCGCAACGTGCGTGCGGGCAGCATCGTCGGATCGGGCACGATTTCCAACGTGGACCGCAGCAAGGGGTACGCCTGCATTGCCGAAAAACGCATGCTGGAGACCATCGAATCCGGCGCGCCCGTGACCGAGTTCATGCGCTACGGCGATACGGTAAAGATTGAGATGTTTGACGCCAACGGCGTGTCGATTTTCGGGGCGATCGACCAGGAGGTCGTCGCGCCCGGCACGCAAAGCTGAGCACTACGCTGATTCAGGTGCGACCTTTGCACGGCGCCCGCGCCTGGGTTGCGCCGCACCGGCCGTCATCGCCTGGCCGTGATAACCCAGCCGCAGCGACAGCGCCCGCCCGGCTTCGCGCAACAGCCGTGAGGCCGGCCCTTCCAGGGTGGCATCGAACACGCTGGATAACCCCAGCGCGGTGATGGCCCCCGCCAGCTTGCCTTGCGCATCGAGCACCGGCACGGCCACCGAGTCGATCCCGTTGATGAGCGTGCCGGCAATGCGCGCCACGCCTTCATGCCGCACCGTTTGCCAGCGCGCGCGACAGTTCAGCCAATCGGTCAGGCCGGCCTTGCCGGCGCCAGGGCCGCGCAGCTCGCGGTCGATGAGCGAAACGATCTGAATCTCGGGCATCCATGCGGCACACGCCTGGCCTGTCGCCGAGTTCAGCAGCGGCATGGCCGAACCCACCCGCACATTTACCGTGACCGGCCGGCCGCCATCTTCCCAGCGCACGATGACCGGGCCGCGATCGGTCCAGACCGAGAGGAATACGCTCTCGTTCAACCGCTCGGCCAGCTTGGGCAGCATGTTGCTGCCTTCGCGTACGAAGTCCACGTCCGACAGCGCTGACAGCCCCACCTGCAATGCCTGCGAGCCCAGCCGGTAGCGCGCCGAGGCCGGGTCCTGCTCGACAAAGCCCATGCGCTCCAGCGACACCAGATAGCGATGCACCTTGGCACGCGGCATGCCGAGTTGCCGGCCCAGTTCCGAGACGGCATGTGCGCCGCCCGTGCGCGCCATCTCCGAGAGCACCGTCAGCGCGATTTCGGCGGACTGGATGCCGGCGCTGGTGCGCTCGGGGGGCGTGTCTTCGGCGAGCGGTTCGTCGGCGGCGTCGCCAATCGGCAGGGTGTCTTCAGGGAGCATCTTGAAGTCTAGGGTGTCGCTTTATAAGATACGCGTTACGCAAAAAGATACAACCGGCGCGGCGGCCTGCGCGCTGGAAAAGACACGAAAACCCTGGAGACGCCATGAAGCTGTCGATCTTTTCCGTGCAGGACCACTATCCGGACCGGCAACGCAGTCTGCCGCAACTCTACGCAGACGTCATCGCCCAGGCGCGCCACGCCGAGGCGCTGGGCTACGACACTTTCTGGGTGGCCGAGCATCACTTTCACGAGTACGGCGCCGTACCCAATCCAGCGGTCTTCCTGTCGCACCTGGCCGCGCAGACGCATCGGCTGCGGCTGGGCACCGCCATCTCCATCCTCACATTCCACCACCCGGCCACTGTGGCTGAGAACTACGCGATGGTCGATGCGCTCTCGGGCGGGCGGCTGTCGCTGGGCGTGGGCTCGGGGTATCTGAAGCACGAGTTCGAGGGCTACGGCGTTGACCCGGCCACCAAGCGCGAGCGCTTTGATGAGGCGCTGATGCTGGTCGAACGTTTGCTCGCCGGCGAGCGCGTGCGTCACGAGGGCCAGTTCCATACGCTGCGCGACGTGCGCCTGAACGTGCTGCCTGTGCAGGCCATGGTGCCGATCCACGTGGCGATCCTGCGGCGCGAGGCGGCGTACCACATTGGCCGGCAGGGGCGGCGCATGTTGTTCGTGCCCTACGCCTCGGTGGAGGGCTTCGACGAGATTCGCGTGCTGATGGACGACTACCGGCGCGGTCTGGCAGAAGCTGGCATTCACGACATGCGCGGCATGGCGGCGGTGGCGCTGCACACGCATGTCGGCCCGACGGAGGCGGCGGTGCGCGAGGCCGCTGCGCTGCCGTTCGACCTGTACGTTGCGACGCGGCTCTATGCGCGCCGGCAAACGTATGACGATGTGCTGGCGAGTGGGCTGTCCCTGTTCGGTACACCGGCTGCGGTGGCCGACAAGCTTGCGCGGCTGTCCGACATGGGCGTCGACCACGTCATGGCGCTGCACAACTTCGGCCTGATGCCGCAGGCTGTTGTGCTGGAATCGATGCGCGCGCTGATGCAGGATGCGCTTCCGCGCGCGGGGCTGACGGCACTGGCTGCGTAGATTCTCATTCGGCGTGCGTGGCCCTAGAATCACGGCCGAACCGAGTCGAGGGCACCGCCATGGAATTACGTTTCCGGATCAGCGCCGAGCAATGTCAGGCGCTGGCTGACCGCATCACCGCCAAGCGCATCGCGCGGATCGCCGCCAGGAAGGTGGCCATGCAGGCGCGTATTGATGCGTTTTTTCAGCGGTTTCTGGCGTTCATGCTGCTGGTCTTTCCCCTTGCGGGGGCCGCGCTGGTGGTGCTGACGATGCCGTCTCGCGGGAGCGTTGCGGGAACGCTGCTGCCCTTTGTTGTGGTCGCGCTCATCTACGGCGTGCTCTGGTGGCGCTGTGGCGCAGCGGTGGTCCGCTTCATTCTGCGCATCGCGCAATGGCTCAGGGCACGGCTCGACCGGGTCACCGATCCCTTTGTCGCGAACATCACCCGGCGATCGGTGCGACGCAGCGTCGCGCGTCTGGAAGGGCTTCATCGGTGGGCGTTGTTGCCCGCCGCGCTGTCAGTGCAGGTGCCTTCTGGCAAGACGGCGGTGATCCCGTGGCAGAAGGTCGCGCGCCTGCATGACCTGGGCGATTTTTACCAACTCTTCACCCGCACGTCGTCGCGCCTTGGGCTGGCGTACTACCTGGCCAAGTCCAGCACAGAAATGGATACCCAAGCCTATGGCGATGCACTGCGCCAGCTGGGCGAGCGCGTGCCGGAGCAGACAGCGGCAGCCTGAGAGGGCGCTGGACGTTCGGGCGTGCCCGCATCGCCAAACCGCCGCAAAACCGCTACGCTTTCCCCCAAAACCACGGGAGGAGACACCCATGCGGCGACCGATGCAGCGACCGAATTGGCGATATGTTGGCGGACTGGTTGGTTTGGCGTTGCTTTCCTCCACCGCGCTGGCGGACATCCGCATCGGCGTGACGGTGTCCGCCACGGGCCCGCAGGCATCGCTGGGGTTTCCCGAGAAGAACGCCACCACGCTGTGGCCGCGCGAGATCGCAGGCGAGAAGGTCGAGGTGATCGTGCTTGACGACGCCTCTGACACCACGCGCGCCGTCACCAACACACGCAAGCTGATGACCGAGTCCAATGTGGACCTGATCGTCGGCTCGTCCACCACGCCCAATACGCTGGCGATGATCGACGTGGCGGCCGAGGGTAAGACGCCGGTGATCTCGCTGGCGTCGTCCGCCCGGCTGATCGAACCGATGGATGCGCGTCGACGCTGGATCTTCAAGACACCGCATTCGGATTCGCACATGGCGTCGCTCATTGCCGAGCACGCCGCCGCGCATGGCGTGAAGACCATCGCCTATATCGGGTTTGCCAACGCACTGGGCGAGGCCTTCCTGACCGAGGTGCAGCGCTTTGCTGATCTCAAGCACATTCGCATCACCGATACCGAGCGCTTTTCGCCCACCGACAACAGCGTGACAGCCCAGGTGCTGCACCTGCTGGCAAGCAAGCCGGATGCGGTGGTCATCGGCGGCTCGGGCACGCCGGCCGCGCTGCCGGCACGTGCGCTGGCCGAACGCGGCTACACCGGCAAGATCTACTTCAACCACGGCGTGTCCAACAACGAGTTCGTCAAGCTGTGCGGCAAGGAGTGCGAAGGCGCCTACGTGCCCACCGGGCCGGTGATGGTTGCCGCGCAGTTGCCCGACAGCAATCCCGCCAAGGCGCAGGCGCTCGATTTCACCCGCCGCTACGAGGCCGCGTTCGGCAAACGTACCGTGTCGATCTTCGCCGCCTACACGGGCGACATCGGCCTGCTGCTGCAGCGCGCCGTGCCGGTGGCCCTCAAGCGGGCCAAGCCGGGCACGCCAGCCTTTCGTGAAGCGCTGCGCGATGCGCTGGAACAGGTGCGTGATCTGCCGACCAGCACCGGCGTCGTCAATATGAGCCGGCAGGACCACGTGGGCCTGGACCAGCGCGCCCGCGTGATGGCACAGATACGCCGTGGCGAATGGCATTTGGCTGACGAGGCAAAGTCACCATGACGCACATCTGGCGTTGCAGGCGCGGCCTCATCCGCTATGCTTGATTCACATTCCGACCCATCATGACCTCGCTCGCTCCCCGCTTCGCCCGCTACCAGGCGCTTACGCTCATCCAGCATGGCCCCATCCTCGAGATCGTGATGGGTGCCGCGCAATCGGCCAATCGCAAGCTGTCCACCGCCGATGCCAGCCTGCACCGCGAACTGGCCGAGATCTGGCGTGACGTGTCCGCCGAGCCCTCGGTGCGCGTGGCACTCATTCGTGGCGAGGGCAAGGGCTTCTCTGCCGGTGGGGATCTGCACCTCGTCGAGCAGATGGCCGATGACTTTGCCGTGCGCACCCGTGTCTGGCATGAAGCGCGCGACCTCGTCTACAACCTCATCAATTGCGACAAGCCGATCGTCAGCGCCATGCATGGCCCCGCTGTGGGGGCAGGGCTGGTCGCTGGATTGCTGGCGGATATCTCGATTGCCGCCAAGGATGCGCGCATCGTTGATGGTCACACGCGCCTGGGTGTGGCGGCGGGCGACCATGCCGCGATTGTCTGGCCGCTGTTGTGCGGCATGGCCAAGGCAAAGTACTACCTGCTGCTGTGCGAATCCGTGACGGGTGATGAAGCCGAGCGCATTGGCCTCGTGTCGCTGGCGGTGGATGAGAAGGACCTCATCAACCGCGCGTTCGAGGTTGCCGAGCGTTTGGCTGCCGGTTCGCAAACAGCCATCCGCTGGACCAAGTACGCACTCAACAACTGGCTGCGTCTGGCCGGGCCGAGCTTTGATACCTCGCTGGCGCTCGAATTCATGGGGTTTGCCGGCCCCGATGTGCGCGAGGGTATTGCGAGCCTGCGCCAGAAGCGCCCACCCACGTTCGACGGTGCCTGAGCGGCACCCGATCCCAGACCGATCCTGTAGGAGACACCATGTTCACCCAGATGCCCAACTTCGCTGAAGGCGGTTTTGAATTTCTGCGCAAGCTGTGGGGCGGCGGCCTGGCGGGGATGGCCGGTATGTCAGGTGCCGGGATGCCCAACATGGCCAATTTTGCTGCACCGCCGATGGACCTGGAGGAGCTCGACAAGCGCATCCACGATCTGCGCGCCGTGGAGAGCTGGCTGCAGTTGAATGCCAGCCTGCTGCGCACGGCCATCCAGGGGCTGGAGGTGCAGCGCGCTACGCTGGTCGCATTGCAAACGTTCGGCTCGGCGCTGTCGCCCGATGCAATGAAAGCCACGTTCGACGGGCTGTCGGGCACCGCGGCCAAGTCCGCCGCCGAGCCCAAGCCGGCGTGGCCGCACACCGCCACCACCAAGGCGACCGAAGCCGACGCACCCACCGCCGAAGACGAGCCCGAGATCGAAGCCGAAGACGCCGACGATGACGAGGCCGAGGCAAAGGCGCAGTCCGCTGCCGAGGCGCAAGCCCAGGCGCAGGCCACCGCACGTGCTGCCGCCGCTGCATTGGACCCGTCACCGTGGTGGAACATGCTGCAGCAGCAGTTCAACCAGATCGCCAGTTCCGCCGCGGCTGCCATGCCCATGCCGCAGAACCTGATGCCGGGCTTCCCCGGCGGCTTCCCTGGGTTTGGTGGTGCGCCGGGTGCGGAGGGGCTCGACTCAGCGCCGGAGGACATCGAAGAGAAAGCCGCACCGGCCACGCCGAAGCGCACGGCAGCCAAGGCGGCACCCAAGCCGGCGGCCAAGGCGCCCGCAGGCAAGTCTGCCGGGCCCGCTACGAAGAAAGCGGCTGCCAAGAAGGCTCCCGCCAAGACCGCTGCCAAGAAGGCGCCGGCCAAGACTGCGCCGCACAAGCCGGCCAACGACACGCCCTGATCGATGTCGACGGACAGCACTGCGCTGTTGATGATGGGCGGCGGCGGGCGCGCCGCCTACCAGGTGGGCGTGCTGCGCGGCATTGCGCGGCTGGCGCGCGAATATGCGCCGGGCGTGGTACACGCGCCGTTCGACGTGATCTGTGGCACCTCAGCCGGGGCCATCAACAGCCTGGGCATGGCGCGCGGCGCGCAGGATTTCACGCAGGCCACGGAGGCACTCACAGAGCTCTGGGCGAACCTGCACGCAGATCGCGTCTATCGCACCGATGTCGGCCGCGTTGGCGCAAGCGGCACGCGCTGGCTGACCGCATTGGCGTTCGGCTGGCTGACCGGCCATACGCCGCGCGCGCTGTTCGACAACACGCCGCTGCGTGAGCTGCTGGCGTCGCAGCACGACGGCCAGCAGGTGCAGGCGGCGTTCGATGCTGGTGCGTTGCGCGCATTGGCCATCACCGCGCTCTCGTACACGACGGGGCGCCATGTCACGTTCTATCAGTCGCCGCATGTGGTACTGCCGTGGCGGCGTTCGCAGCGGATTGCGGTGGCCGATCAGATTGGCGTGTCGCACATGCTCGCCTCGTCGAGTATTCCGTTCATCTTTCCGGCGGAGCCGCTGCAGCTCGATGGCAACGACGAGTGGTTTGGCGACGGCACGATGCGGCAGATGTCGCCGCTGAGCCCGGCCATCCACCTGGGCGCGAATCGCATTCTGGTGGTGGGCGCGGCCTCGCGTGCGCAACCGGGGTGGTACGACACGGTGCCGGCTTCCGGCTATCCGTCATTGGCGCAGATTGCCGGGCAGGCACTGGCGAGCATCTTTCTCGATGGCCTGTCGGCCGACATCGAGCGGCTGCAGCACATCAACGCCATGGTGAGCCGCAACCCCGAGATTGCCGACGCGCGCGACGGCTGGCGCAAGATCGAAGTGCTGGTGATGGCGCCATCTGAGCGCATCGAGCTGATTGCATCGCGCCATGTGCAGCGCTTGCCGAGCACGGTGCGTGCGCTGCTCAAGCCATTGGGCGGTACCGAAGCACGCGGTGCGGCGTTTGCCAGCTATCTGTTGTTCGAGCCGGAGTACACGCAGGAACTGATCGACCTGGGCGAGCGCGATGTGGATGCACGCCGCGATGAACTGGCCGCGTTCCTGTACGGCGTCGTGCCGGACACCATGCGTGCCGCCTGATCCATCAGTGCGGCGCGGGTTCCGCCAATAGCGCGTCGATGCGCTTGGTGAGTGTCGGATCGCCCGGTTCGACCTTGCTCGGATACACCGCCACCACGCGACCGCTGCGGTCCAGCAGGTACTTGTGGAAGTTCCACTTGGGCGGCTGCTTCGTCTGCTCAGTCAGCCACGTATAGAGCGGCGAGGCCCCTGGCCCCACCACCGCCGTCTTCGAGAACATCGGGAATTTCACGCCGTACGTGTTGTAGCAAAAATCGGCGATCTGCTTGCTATTGCCGGGTTCCTGCTCGAAATCATTGGACGGGAAGCCGAGCACTGTCAGCCCCTTGTCGCGGTACTTCGCATAGAGCGCTTCCAGCCCCTCGTACTGATACGTGTAGCCGCAATAGCTGGCGGTATTGACCACCAGCACCACGCGGCCGGCGTATTGGCAGAGGTCTTGCGGCGCGTCGTCCTGCAGCCGTTTGACGCGGAAGTTCAGGCTGGCGGGGCAACTGCCCGACGCGGCGACAGCCTGTGGGTGCGCTGCAGGCACTGCGGGCGTTGCGGTGGCTGCGTGTCCGGTACGCGGCAGCAGCAAGGCAATGATGGCGATGGCAATGGCGATTGCCACGATCAGCAGGTGGTGCCGACGCAGCACGCCAGATGCGCGCGGATGCAGGCGCCAATGCGAACACCAATGCGGGCGTCGATTCGGTGTGACGGCGATGGCGGAAAACAACATGGCGAGCCTCCGGAAGCCAGCAGTAAGCGGCAATGCATGATTTGTCTTCAGTCTAGGGTATAACGCCCCGGGGCCGCGCCGCGCCAAAAGTGCTGTATGCGTTGCGCACCAGCCGTCGCTTGTCTCCCATCTGAGGCGCAGCGCTTCCTATACTGGAGGGCATGCCCGCCGTTGCAGATGACGAGCGGGCCCGCCCCACAGAAGACGACGGCCCGACGGTCACCAGACGGTCGCCGATCACATCGCGGCATACCGCGAGGCGATGCGCCACAACTCGGCGTATCAAGGGGGTCGCCAAGCCGCGTTGTACGCGTGGCACCGGCAGGCCTGTTGTGATGAGGAAACGGGCAGACACCGTTCTTTGCCCCGGTAACCATGAAAAACCGGGGGCGGTCAAGCATGTCTGCTAGAATCCGCCTGCAAATTCAAAGGCTTACCATGCTCTATCCCGAATTGTTCAAGTCGTTGGAAGCGGTCCGCTGGAATATGGAAAAGGATATTCCGTGGGACACGTTCGATGCGTCGCTGCTGACCGACGCGCAAGCGCAGACCATCAAGATGAACGCCATCACCGAGTGGTCCGCCCTGCCGGCCACCGAGATGTTCCTGCGCGACAACCGCCACGACTCCGATTTTTCGGCGTTCATGAGCGTGTGGTTCTTTGAAGAACAGAAGCACTCGCTGGTGCTGATGGAGTACCTGCGCCGCTTCCGCCCGGAGCTCGTGCCGACCGAAGAAGAGCTGCACAACGTGCGCTTCGAGTTCGATCCGGCCCCGCCGCTGGAAACGCTGATGCTGCACTTCTGCGGCGAGATCCGCTTGAACCACTGGTACCGCCGTGCCTCCGAATGGCACACCGAGCCGGTCATCAAGTCGATCTACAAGCACCTGTCGCAGGACGAAGCCCGCCACGGCGGCGCCTACCTGCGCTACATGAAGAAGTACCTGGGCACGTTCGGTGATAACGCCCGCAGTGCGTTCGCCAAGATCGGCGTGCTGATGGCCTCGGCCCGCCGCACCGAAAAGCCGCTGCATCCGACCAACCTGCACGTGAACAAGGCGCTGTTCCCGCAAGACACCGTGCAGTCCCGCCTGCCGAACCCGGACTGGCTGGAGCACTGGCTGGACGAGCAGATCAAGTTTGACGCTGGCTGGGAAAAGAAGGTCATCGAGCGCATCCTGCACAACATGGGCCTGCTGTTCGAGCGCACCTTTGAAACCGTGCAAGACCTGAACCGCTATCGCAAGGAACTGAACGCACGTCTGCTCGGCTCGGCCGAACAACCTGCCTGATCCTTGCCACTGGCATCCAGCGGCCCATCGATTCGATGGGCCGTTTTGTTTTCCACTCCGATTGTTTCTGTGCCATGACCGTTCGCCAGCCCGCACCTGCCTTTGAACAGAAGATCTGCGATGCCGCCGATGTGGAGGCCCGCGTGCGTAAGCTGCCGCGCCCGATCGTCTTCACGAATGGCGTGTTCGATATCCTGCACCGCGGCCATGCCACGTATCTGGCGCAGGCGCGCGCACTGGGGGCATCGCTCGTGGTGGGGGTGAATACCGATGCCTCGGTGCGCATGCTGGGCAAGGGCGATGATCGTCCGCTCAATACGCAGGATGATCGCCTGGCCGTTCTAGCCGCACTGGAATCGGTCAGCCTGGTGGTGCTGTTTGCCGAGCGTACGCCGGTCGAGCTCATCAGCCGTGTGCGCCCCGATATCTACGTCAAGGGTGGCGACTACGACATCGACGCGCTGGAAGAAACGCGCGTGGTGCGGAGCTGGGGCGGGACGGCGCTGGCGATTCCGTTCGAGCACGACCGCTCAACCACCGCGCTGCTCAAGCGCGTGCGCGCAACGTCCTGAGCGCTTAGCGCGATGCGGTGACGTTTGCCGCAGAGGCGGCACAGGCGCGCAGTTCTTCGGCACCGAGCGTCTTCTTGAGGGTGGTAAGTTGCGCTGCAACGCCCGAAGCCGCATCGGCGGTGGTGGTTACCCGCAGCGATGTCTGCGCGCCGAGCCGGCGCGTTTGCGTGACGACGGCGGTGCGCACATCCTTGGCGCGCAGCTCATCCAGACGCTGCTGTGCGCGCTCCTTGTCGCGGAACAAGCCCAGCGACACCACAAACGTATTCCCTTCCTGCACGATGGCCGAATCGGCCACGTTGCGGCGCTTGAGCTCGGCCACCTTGCGCTCAGCGTCGTCACGCGTGTCGCGGGCGGGCATGTGGACCCACCAGCGGTTGTCTTCCTGGCGGGCAACGCGTTCAACCTGTACGCCGGCGATCTGCTTGAGCTGGTCGAGGCCCCGCGTGGCCTGAGCGTCGGTCAGCCCGCCGAGTTCGGTGCAACTGCCCGCCGTATCTGCAGCAAGCGCCGTGCGTTCGACGCTGGCCTTGGGGTCTGCCGATGCGCCGGATGCTGCGGGCGACGATGCCGGTGCCGCCTGGGGTGCCACAGCGCTGGCAGCAGGTGCAGGCTCAAGAATGCGGATCCCTTCTGTACGGATCTGGCGTTGCATGCGCTCGGGCTCGCGGTCGCTCTCGAACCAGGCCGAGGGCACGTTCGGCCCGAACACGCCAGTATTGGCCGCCAGCAGAACGCCGTTGACAAGCAGCAAGAGCAGCAGGGCGAGGCGAAGCGTCATGGTGCGGACGGAGAGGGATTCGGACGGTGGCTCAGAATGCAGGAACACGGCGACAGCAACAACGGTAAAACAGAAACGGTGGGCCGGCCCTCACGCCAGCGTCGCTGCACCTTCCCGGTTTGCGCGCGCCAGCACCTGCAGGCCAAGCAGCACGAGATTATCGTGCATCTGGAACGGCATGCGCAGATGCGGGGCAAGGGCAGCACGCGCACCGCCGCTCAGCACGCAGCGGGCCGGGCCAGGGTATTGCGATTGCAGCGTCTGCCACGTCTGCGCGATGGCGCCAGCCTGGGCCGTGACGCACCCCAGTGCGATGGCGTCCTGCGTGTTGTCGGCCCACGGTGGCGCAACGGCGTCGCGCGCGCTGAGGTAGCTGATGTCGACCTCGGGCAACTGTGCCGTGTTGCGCGAGAGCGCGCGCATCATCAGCGTGATGCCGGGCAGGATCAGGCCGCCGGCAAACAAGCCATCGGGCGAGACGATGTCGAGCGTGGTGGCAGTGCCGGCGGTTACCAGCAGCAGGGCGGTGTCAGGCCACAGGCTTTGTGCGCCCACCGCGCCAACCCAGCGATCGGTGCCGAGCTGTGTGGGTTCGCGATAGCCATTGCGCAGGCCAGCGGTCTCGGCTTCCGATGTGGCAATGCGCACGCGTGCGCCGTCGAACACGCGGGCGATGCGCGCGGTGAGTGCATCGCGCAGCGCGGGGCCGGCCACTGCGCTGATCCACACTTCGGGTGGTGCGACGCCCTGGGCATGGCAATCGCGCCAGTCCTCAACGAGTTCTGCAAGCTGATCGTGCGAGCGGGCACCGGCGTGCTGCCACGGCGTATCACCGGGCTCCACGGGCAGTGCATCGACATCGCTGGCAATCCATGCCCACTTGATGCGTGTGTTGCCAGCGTCAACCAGCAGCAGCGGTCGCGTGGGCGCCGACGGGGCCTTCAGGCGTGTCATGGCCGCTCCCGCAGTTGCGCATCCTTTGCGCTGCGCAGCGAGACCTCGCCGCTGTGGATCCACTGCACGCGACCGCCTGATTCGATCGCCAGCCGCCCTTGCGCATCAATACCGTGTGCCACACCTTCGAGCACGACGGTGCCGTCCTGCCACAGGCGCACGCGCTCACCGGCAAACGCATCGCGCGCGGCGAACGGCGCAACGAAAGGCGCGAGGCCCTGTGCACCAAAGCGCTGCAGGTGTTCTCCCAGCGATGTGAGCAGCGCGGACAACACCCCGTTCGGCTCCGGCGCGTCCACCAGTTCTTCCACGCCCGACAGTTCGCGGCCCAGTGTGCCCTCCAATACGTGGGGGCGCTCCAGGTTCAGGCCGACGCCGATTACGGCCCAGGTCTGTCCGGGCGCGGTGCGCACGGTCTCGACCAGGATGCCGGCCAGCTTGCGCCCGGCGATCTGCACGTCGTTTGGCCATTTGAGTGCCAAGGCCTGTGCGCTGCCGCCATGGGTTTCGACATAGGTTGCCACGGCGTCCGCGACGGCCACGCCCACCGCCAGACTCAGGCCGCCCAGCAGGGCCGGTTCACCGGCAAAGGCGCAGGCGATGGAGAAGGTCAGGCCGTGGTCACCATCCCACGGGCGGCCCTGGCGGCCGCGTCCGGCGGTCTGGCGCTGCGCGGCAAGCACGCGGGCGGACAGCAGCGGTGCGAGGCCAGCGCCAGCTGTGTGTGCGGGCCAGGCGGCTTCGCGCACAGCGGCCATCAGGTCGGCATTGGTGGAGCCGGTGGCCTCGACCACCTCGACCGGCCAGTCGGCGGCCGGGCCGCTGGGCTGGATGCGCGCGCGCGTGAGGTGCCAGCGCGCGGAAGGTTCGGCAAGAGACATGAAAAAAGGGCGATCAGATTCGCGCGGGGAATGGGCGCATTGTACGAGCGGGGCCTCCAAACCGGGGGGCGGAGCTTGCCTCAAGCGGCGTGTGAGCCCCATAGTGTGACAGCGTGTGGCGGCGTGTTGGCTACAATTCGACCGATACTCAGCATCACCCGGCATCACCCGACCCCCGGAGAACCCGTTTGATCACCTGCCGTACGCCCCAGCTTGAGGTTCGCGTTGTCGACGGGAAGTCCGTCGCCTTCCTCTCCGGCGACTGGACAACGCTCGCGCTGGCCGAGCGGGCTGGCGTGCGCAGCGCGCGCCAGCAGATTCGCGCCGGGCTGGACAACGCCAACGCGTGGTGCCTGACCGAAGTTGGTCGCATCGATCACTTTGGCGCGCAATTGCTCTGGCGCGCCTGGGGCAACGAGTGGCCCGAACACCTCGATGCCCGCCCCGACCAGCGCCGCATGATCGACCGCGTTGCCAAGCTCGACCCGGGCGGCTGGAAGAAACGCCTGGCGCCGCGCATCAACCCGGTGGTGATCCTGGGCAACGGCATGTTCGATTTCTTCGATCACGCCCGTGACGGCATCGCCATGGTCGGCCAGTTGATGTTCGACTTCGGGCGGTTCCTGCGCGCGCCGCACCTCGGCCCCTGGCGCGAGATTTCCGCCAATGTCTACAGCACGGGCTACAGGGCGCTCGGTATCACGGCACTGGTGGGCTTTCTGATCGGCATTGTGCTGAGCTACCTGTCGGCCAACCAGTTGCGCGTGTTCGGGGCCAGCATCTTCATCGTCAACATTTTGGGGATGTCCATCATCCGCGAGCTGGGGCCGGTGCTGGCGGCTATCTTGGTGGCGGGGCGCTCAGGCTCGGCCATCACCGCGCAGATCGGCGTGATGCGGGTGACCGAAGAGCTCGATGCGATGCGCGTGATGGGCATTTCGCACGGTTTCCGGCTGATTCTGCCCAAGGTGATCGCGCTGGCGATTGCCATGCCGTTGCTGGTGGCGTGGACGGACTTGCTGGCGCTGGGCGGCGGCATCCTGGCCGCAAAATTCCAGCTTGATATCAGCCCGACGTATTTCATTACCTCGCTGCCTGATGCGGTGCCGGTGGCCAACCTGTGGCTGGGCATTGGCAAGGGCGTGGTGTTCGGCATGCTGATCGCATTGGTGGCATGCCACTTCGGCCTGCGCATCCAGCCAAATACACAAAGCCTGGGTGAGGGCACGACCACCTCGGTGGTGGTGTCGATCACCATCGTGATTTTGGCCGATGCGGTGTTCGCCATCCTCTTCAAGGACGTCGGCATATGACGCGACCCCGCCATGCTCAGTTGGATCATCCGGTCGCGCCACCCCTCACGCCTGCGCGCGAACGCGTGATCGAGGTGCGCAACGTCACCAAGCGCTATGGCAGCGTGACGGTGCTCGACAACATCAACCTGGATGTTTTTCGCGGGGAGGTGCTCTCCATTGTGGGGGGCTCGGGCAGCGGCAAAACGACACTGCTGCGCCAGGTGGTGGGGCTGGAGAAGCCCACCTCGGGCACGATCCACATCTTTGGCGAGGAGCTGACTTGCCAGATCGGCAACGATCTGCAGTCGATGCGCAACCGCTGGGGCATGCAGTTCCAGCACGGCGCGCTGTTCTCGGCGCTGTCGGTGATCGACAACGTGGCATTGCCGATGCGCGAGTTGCGCACGCTGCCCGATGCCTTCATCGTGCGCGTGGCCATGCTCAAGCTGCAGATGGTGGGGCTCAAATCTACCGACGCCGACAAGATGCCGTCGGACCTGTCCGGCGGCATGATCAAGCGCGTGGCGCTGGCGCGAGCGTTGTCGCTGGAGCCGGAACTCGTTTTTCTGGATGAGCCCACCGCGGGTCTGGACCCGCGTGCTTCCGACGATTACGTTGCCCTCATCCGCGAACTGCGCCGGGAGTTGGGCCTGACCGTGGTGATGGTGACACACGATCTGGATACGCTGGTGGCGCTGTCCGACCGCATTGCCGTGCTGGCCGACCGCAAGGTGCTGGCGGCCAAGCCGGTGGAACAGATCATTCAGATCGACCATCCGTTCATCAAGGAGTACTTCCTGGGTGAGCGGGGCAAGCGGGCCCTGATGGCATTGGGCCCTGAGATGACGGAAGTGGTGGCCGCCGCCTCGCTTTCGACGCAGGAGGATTGATGGAAAACAAAGCCCACGCATTCCTGGCCGGGCTGTTCACGATCGGGCTGGTGATTTTTGTTGCGCTGGCCGTGACGTGGTTCAACCGTGACCAGACCGTGCGCGTGCCGTACGACGTGGTCACCCGCTCGACGGTTAACGGGCTGAACCCGCAGGCTGCCGTGAAATACCGCGGCCTGGATGTCGGCAAGGTCGACAGCATTCGCTTTGACGACAAGGTGCCGGGGCAGATCGTAGTGCGCGTGCTGGTCGACAAGGATGCGCCCATCACCACCACCACCTACGGTCGGCTGGCGTACCAGGGCGTGACCGGTCTTGCCTACGTGCAGCTGGACGATCGCGGCTTCGACAACAGCAAGCGCACGCCCAACCCGACACATCTTGAAACCTCGGCCAAGGAACCGGCCCGCATCCGCATGGAAGCGGGTTTCCTGGATGAACTGGACAAGCGCGGCGACCAGATGCTCTCCAAACTGGATCAGACGCTGAACTCGCTGTCGATCATGTTTGACGACGAGCACCGCCAGCAGCTCACCAACACGATGCAGTCGTTCCAGAAGACCATGGACGCCTACAGCACACTCGCGAAACAGGCCGAGCCGACCCTGCGCAAGTTGCCGCAGATTGCCGACAACCTGGATGCGACGATCACGTCTACGCGCAAGCTGTCGCAAACGCTGTCCGACCCCAAGGGCCCGCTGCTGACGACGATTTCTGGTGCGGGCTCGGACCTGGCGACCGCCACGCAGTCGATGCAGTCGGCCGCCAACGTGCTGACGTACGAAACACTGCCGCAGCTCAATGGCTTTGCGCGTGAGGCCCGTCAGGCCGTGCGCGGCTTCGACAACGCCGTGACGAGCTTCAACGCCCGACCGCAAAGCGTGCTGTTTGGCCCGGCACCCGGAGCGCCCGGCCCCGGTGAGACCGGTTTCACGGCGCCCGCTGCCCGCCAGCCCTGAGGAGAATCCATGCCGATGTTGTCTGCTGTCTTGCGTCCCACACGCAGCCGCGCGCTTGCGCTGTCTGCCCCGCTGTTGCTCGTGACGGCGCTGACTGGGTGCTCCAGCGCACCCGTTGCGCCGGCTGCACTCTACGATTTCGGTCTCGCTCCTGCCGCTGCCAGCGGTGTTCGCCTGCCTACCGCACTGCGCGTGGCCGATGTGGCCGGTCCGAGCTGGATGGACGGCAATGCCATCTACTACCGCCTCGCCTATGCGCAGAGCCAGCGTACTGACGCCTATGCCAACAGCCGCTGGGTTGAGTCGCCCGTGAGCCTGTTCGACGCCCGCCTGCGCAACGCCGCCGCCGCACGCGGCCAGGTGGTCGGCTATGCCGGGCAGGAGGTGCCGATGCTGCGTGTCGAACTGGTCGACTTCTCGCAGGTGTTTGACCAGCCGGGCGCGAGCCGGGGGGTGGTACGCCTGCGGGCGACCGTGTTCAAGTCGCGCGAGGTAGTCGACCAGCGCGTGGTGCAGGCCGATGCACCTGCCCCAAGCGCCGATGCGGCCGGCGGCGTGGCGGCGCTCACGCAGGCATCCGATCGTGCCATCGGCGAGGTGCTCGACTGGGTGGCGGGGCTGCAGCTGACTGCCCGCACGCCCACAGCGGCATCGCAACCGACCGTGCGCGCTCGCTAGCCCTCCACCGTCAGAGGGAACCGTCCGCGTCCGGCGGCGTCGGACGGTATCATGGGCCTTGCGCCCAAGTTTGACTGCAGCTCCCGCCGGTGCCGGACCTCCACACACAACCTTCCACGCCCATCCCGCATCGCCACTCGCCGCTCGCGCGCGCCGGGCTGGCCTGTTTCGTCTTCCTGGTGGTCTATGCGAGTTTGTATCCGTTCGCGGGATGGACGGATACCGGGGTCTCGCCGTTTGCCTATCTGAGCGCGCCGCTGCCGCGCTACAACACCGTCTTCGATGTGGTCACGAACGTCTGGGGCTACATGCCGCTGGGCATGCTGACGGTGTTGGCGCTCCACCCGCGCATCACCGGCTGGCGCGCGGTGCTGATCGGGCTAGTGGCCGGGCTGCTGCTTTCGGGCGCGATGGAGGCCATCCAGACCTATCTGCCGACGCGCGTGTCGTCCAACGTCGACCTAGCGACCAATACGCTGGGGGCACTGCTTGGGGCGATCGTCATGCTGCCGTTCTCTGCGCGGTTGATCGACCGGGGCGGGCTGCGCCGCCTGCGCCGCCGATGGTTCGAGCCGCATGCCACCTTTGCGATCCTGCTGCTGTTGCTGTGGCCGTTTGCGCAGATCTTTCCGCAGGAATTCCTCTTCAGCATGGGCGGGGTGATCCGCAGCATCGTGCTGGACCCATCGCCGGATGCGTTTCTCACCAGCGTCATCAACAGCTGGTTTCCGGAACTGTTCGACTGGCATGACCGCCTGCAGGCACACCCCGAGGCGCTGCAGCGCCAGGAACTGCTGGAAGCGCTCATCACCGCCTGCAGCTGGATCGGCACCGGGCTGCTGGCTACCGTGGCCATGCGCCGTGGGGCACCGCTGCTGCGTCTGCTGGCAGCACTGCTGGCGAGCGCGCTGCTGTTGAAGGCCGGGGCGACGCTGCTGCAGTTTCCGCTGGCCGGCGCTTGGGATTGGCTCTCGTCGGGCGCGCGCTTCGGGCTGGTGGTGGGCTCGCTGGTGCTGGTGCTGCTGGTGCGCCTGCCGCGCTGGCTGCGCGGCGCGCTGGCGATGACGCTGCTGATTGCGCTGATTCTTCTGTCCAACGTGTTGCCGCCGAGCCCGTACTCGTGGGTGTCGGCACAGAGCTGGCGGCTTGGGCGCTTTGTCCATTTCAACAGCCTGTCGCAATGGATCGGCTGGCTGTGGCCTTTCCTCGGCCTTGGCTACCTTGCCTGGCGGGCCGAGCAGACCCAGCTCGAGCGGCGTGCCAACCGGCCCGCAGACTGACCCGCCACCCGTTTGCCTGATGGCGTGCGTCGCCGTCACGTAGCCGACACGATTCCTTTCTACCTTAGCGCCTGTTGAGTGACGGGCGCGCGCTGCATGCGCAGGCCGCCGGTGTCATCTGGAGGTCATCCGTGTATGCAAACCGTGCTGCCAGTCGACCGTTTTTTCGCCCTGCGATTCTCGTTGCGGTGGCGCTCAACTTTGCACTGGTCGGCTGCGATGCCGCCGACCCGCATGTGCCCGCTGTCGTGCGGGCGCCGGCATCGACGTTGTCTCTGTCCCCGTCTTCTACGCAGGCTGCCGCTTTGCCCACCATTGCGCGCGATGGCCTGGCGCCGCCCGTGATGCATACCGTCGACTGACGCCCCGATCAGTCAGGCGCTACCCCGTGTTGTTCCCCCCCCAACCCCCCCAACACAGACAACAGGTAGAGAACATGACCTCTAAGAGCCGCCGTGGTTTTCTCCGTTCCGCCGCCCAACTGGCTGCCGCTTCTGCAGCCATGGGTGCGGTGCCCGAAGGCATTCGCCAGGCATTGGCGATTCCCGCCCATAACGCGCACCGCAACATCGAGGATGTGCAGCACATCGTGATCCTCATGCAGGAAAACCGCTCGTTCGACCACTACTTCGGCACGCTCAGGGGCGTGCGCGGGTATGGCGATACGCGCACCGTCACGCTGCCCACCGGCAAGAGCGTGTGGCACCAGCCGCTGGCCGCCGGTGTGGGCGAGGTGCTGCCGTTCCGCCCGAGCGCGCCGGACCTCGGCCTGCAGTTCCTGCAAGACCTGCCGCACGGCTGGAACGACACGCACGCTGCCGTCAACGGCGGCCGCTACGACGGCTGGGTCCCGCACAAGGGCACCACCACGATGGCCTACCTCACGCGCCAGGACATTCCGTTCCACTACGCGCTGGCCGACGCCTTCACCATCTGCGACGCCTACCACTGCGCCACGCCCACCTCGACCGACCCGAACCGCTACTACATGTGGACGGGCTATGTCGGCAACGACAACGTCGGCGGCGGCCCGGTGATCGACAACGCGGAAGCCGGCTACGGCTGGTCCACCTATCCGGAGGTGCTCGAAGCTGCCGGCATCTCGTGGAAGATCTATCAGGACATCGGCACCGGCCTGAACGCCGCCGGCTCGTGGGGCTGGACCAGCGACGCCTACATCGGCAACTACGGTGACAACTCGCTGCTGTACTTCAAGCAATATCAGAGCGCGCAGCCGGGCACCCCGCTGTACGACAAGGCCCGCACCGGCACCAACGTGTCGGCCGGCGACGGCTATTTCGACGTGCTCAAGCGCGACGTGCAAAACGGTACGCTGCCGCAGGTGTCGTGGATTGCCGCACCGGAGGCCTTTTCCGAGCACCCGAACTGGCCGGCCAACTACGGCGCGTGGTACATCGACCAGGTCCTGCAGATCCTGACCTCCAACCCCGAGGTGTGGAGCAAGACCGCCGTGTTCATCACCTACGACGAGAACGACGGCTTCTTCGACCACCTCGTGCCGCCGTTCGCCTCGTCGGGCAGCAATGGCCTGTCGACCGTCGACACCACGGGCGAGTACTTCCGGGGCAACAGCAAATACGGCGCCGGCAGCTACGGCCTGGGCGTGCGTGTGCCGATGCTGGTGGTGTCGCCGTGGTCCAAGGGCGGCTTCGTCTGCTCGGAAACGTTCGACCACACGTCGATCATCCGCTTTATCGAGCAGCGCTACGCGCGCACGCACAACGTCAAGTCGCCGAACATCTCGAAGTGGCGCCGCGCGGTGTGTGGTGACCTGACTTCGGCGTTCAACTTCGCCACGCCCAACGAGGTGGTGCCGGCGCTGCCGAGCACGGCTGCCTATGTGCCCAAGGACAAGCTGCGCCACGCTGACTACATCCCGCTGCCGCCGCTGCTGCAGGCTGTGCCCAAGCAGGAGAGCGGCGTGCGCCCGGCGCGTGCGCTGCCATACGAACTGTTCGTGCGTGGCCGCCACGACGAGGCCGCTGCCAAGTTCCAGCTCGATTTCGTCAACACGGGCGACGTGGGCGCGGCCTTCCTCGTCTACACCGCTGGCAGCGTGGATGCACCGCGCACCTACACGGTGGAAGCCGGCAAGCGCCTGTCGGACAAGCTGCCGGTGGGTGCCGGCGGCGCCTACGACTTTACGGTGCACGGCCCGAATGGCTTCCTGCGTCGCTTTGCCGGCAAGCTCGCGCTGTCGGGCCTGCTGCATCCGCAAGGCCGCCGTGCACTGGAGGTGAAGGAAGGCTACGACGTGGCCAACGGCAACCTGGAGCTGCGCCTGATCAACCACGGTCGCGCGCACACGACGTTCACGATCAAGAGCGCCTACACGGGCGAGAGCGTGCAGCGCGAAGTGCGTGGCGGGGATGATGCCTCGGTGTACCTGGACCTGCGCCGCCAGCACGCCTGGTATGACCTGACCATCACGGCCAGCACGGATGCCGGCTTCCAGCGCCGCCTGGCCGGCCACGTGGAGACGGATCGCCCGAGCGTGTCGGACCCGGCACTGGGCGCATAAGCGGCACCCGAGCAAAACGGCCCGCTGACGACAACGTCAGCGGGCCGTTTTCTTATCGATGATGCCGATGCGGCGTCAGATGTGCCGCACGTAGGTGCGCGCCTGATACAGCGCCAGCGCGCTCAACGCGACGATCATCACCGTCGCCAGCACGTCTGCATACGGATAGCCCCAGAAGCTGCTCATTGCTTGCTCTCCTTCGGTGGTGGGTCAGATCAACCCGGTTTCGGCCATACGCTGACGGCCGAAATCGGTGAGGACGTAGCGGAAGTGCACCTTGCCGGTGGCGTCGTCGAGCGTGTCTTCGGGCGCTTGCACGAGGCCGCCGGAGTACAAGTCGGCAAGGGTGGCGCGGATGCTGCCCATCCAGTAATCGCTTTCGGGTTTGCCGTAGGCGATACAGGTGCGGTGGGCGATCTCGCTGTCCCACAGGGCATCGCCGTTGGCGAGCAGTTGCAGGATGAAGCCCTTCATGTGCAGATTCATGCGGGTGTCTCCGTGGTTGTGGCAGCGGGGGTGGCGCCGCGAATCACTTCCATGTTTTCCGAGCTTTCCGACACCATCACGAAGCCGCCAAAGATCACCAGCGCCAGCCCGATGAGGAAGTACCACTGCGGAAACTGCAACGTGAAGAGGGCCGTGAAGAGGGTGGCGAACATCGCATAGAACGCGCCCAGCGCCTGCCCACGCCCCACGCCGATCAGCGGGAACGACTTGTACCAGGCCACCGCGCAGAACGCGAAGGTGAGCCCGCCCGCAGCCAGCCACAGCAGCGCCTTGCTGTGCGCCACGCCGGAGACGATGTCCATCACCGGCACCGGCACGTGCGCAAACAGCGCGATGGCCGGCAGCACGAAGATGACCCAGAAGATGGCCTCGGCCGTGTAGCGGATCGACACACCGCAATCGGGGTCGGTCACGTCCATGGCGCGGCCGACGATGGCGCCTTCCAGCCCCCAGCCGATGGCCGCCATGGCGCCGCCCAGGTAGCCGATCCACTGGTGGCTGCTGGTATGCGATTCGGTCATCAGTGCCGGGGCATAGATCGCCACGCCGCCGCCGATGATGATGAGAATGCCCACCGCCGCCCGTGCGCTGATGCGCTCGTTGTACCAAAGCTTGGCCACCGTGGCGCCCACCACCGGATACAGCAGGCCTGCGACAGCCGCGAACACCGCACCCACGTAGCCCATGGCCAGATACGAGCCGAAGTTGGCCATCAGCCCGCCGGCAATCGCGGCAATGAAGTACCAGCGCGAAATCTTGCGGAACTGCCCCATGGTGCGGAAGTAGTCGCCCAGCTTGCCGAGCGCAGCCAGCCATACCCACTGGAACAGCATCACCAGCGCGCTGTTGAACGCCGTAATGACGGCAGCGCAAACCAGGAACACATGCGGATCGGACAGGTTGAGCGAAGCGAATGGCGACTCGTGCCAGACAGCGGTGCCCGGCACGTACCAGGCGCCCCACAGGATGGCCGCCCACAGTGCCCAGCGGTAGCCCCACTGGAGCGTGTGTTTGTGATGTGCCGCGCGAGCGGCGGAGGAAGACGCCAAACCGATCTCCTTGTTCTGTGCGCCGCAGGCGAAACCTGGTGACGCTTAAGTTACTGGAGGTGTATAAATTAACTAATAGTTCTTCGGAGTCTACGCCGGCACTCCAGACGTGCCGGAAAAAGTCGCAACGATTGACGGGATTGTCAGAAGTTGACGTCTGTGACGTCAGGTGACGATGACGACTAGGACGCGCCCGCTTCGGGCACCGTGTCGACCACGGTAATCAGATGCAGCGGCGCCTCGGTGGCAGGATCGCGCGCCAAGGAGGTGGTGACGCGCACCGGCACGGCCGACCCATCGCCGCGTACCAATTGCAGCGTGAGCGCATACGCGGGCATCGTTCCAGCAAGCAATTCGCCGTATTGGCGCAGGTGGCGGGCGAGGTCATCGCGGTGCGTGAGGTCGAGCAGCGTGCGCTGCTGCAGCGCTGTTTCCGGCTGGCCAAGCAGCTTGCACAGCCACGGGTTGGCGCGCAGGCAACGGCCCTCCAGGCTGACCTGCGCGATGCCGACCGGCGCCTGCTCGAACAGCGTGCGCAGCTTGGCTTCGCTGTCGCGGAAGGCGGCTTGCGCTTCCACCTCGGCGGTGATGTCCTGGGCCGCGCCAATCATCGTGGGCGTCGCCGCTGTCGGGTCCTGCGCCTCGCCTTCCTCACGAAGATGGCGACGCGTGCCGTCGGGCAGGGTAATGGTGTATTCCACGCGATACGGCTGGCGCGTGACGACGGCCCGGTCCAGCACCGCCTGCACGCGGGCGCGATCGGCGGGCACGATGGCGTCGAGATAGCGCGCCATGGTCACTGGCGTGGCCTGCGGCGCCCACCCGAAGATGCGGTAAGCCTCGTCCGTCCAGCGGCAGGCGTCGCTGCCGGGTTCCCAGACCCAGCTTCCCAAGCGGGCGATCTGCTGTGCCTTGGCGAGCAGCGCTTCCGAATCACGCAACGCGGCCTCGGCCGTGTGGCGCTCGGTGGTGTCCAGGCTCAGGCCGATCATCTTGACGGGCCGATCCTGCGCATCTCGCACGAGCGTGGCGCGCGAGACGATCCAGCGCACCGCATCCGGCGCCACCGCAATGCGAAATTCATGCGCGTAGACGCCGCCTGTCGCCAGGTTCTGCGCAATGGCCGCCTGCACGCCAGGTACATCTTCGGGAAGCACGCACTGCCAAAAATCTTCCAGTGTGCGGATCGGTCGGCCGAACAGGCGTGCGGCGTTGGGCGAGTAGGCGACCGCATCCGTCAGCAGATTCCACTCCCACGTGACCACGCCGGAAATCTCTTGCGCGAAGGTCATGCGCGCCTCGCTTTCCATGATGGCGGCCAAGTGCTTCTGGCGGCCTTCACGGGCGCGGGTGTCAGTGTTCAGGTTGGCTTCCAGGTCGGCCAGGGCGCGGTCGCCATAGCGCAGCCACAGCCAGTTCACGTTCAGGAAACGCGCCAGCGCCAGCAGGTTGGCGTATTCGATCTCGCCGCCGCGCGTCCACTTATGCACCGCCGAGGGCGACACGCCCAGTGCCGCCGCCACCTGCTTGAGCTGAATGCGGCCGCGCGTCAGCACGCCTTTGAGGCGGCCAGCAAAGCTGTCGTCATCAAGCGGGCCGTCGGACGGCGGGAGTGCGGCAGCGGTCATGGAGCAGGATTCACTGGAAGTTATTCGCGACAGTATAACGTCTCAAAAATAGCGAAAAACTATCTAATTTTGTGATTGTTAGGTCTTAACGATTGGCCGGGAGCAACTAATTTTTCCTAGACTAGTCCATAATTCCCTAAAGGTAAATAAAAACACCAACAGTGAATTTTTGGGTCGCCGTACCGAATCGCGCCTACCGAGGCGCTACGGTATCGGCATTTCGGGCGCCGTCTTCTTTGCGCGCCAGCCATCAACAGGGCTACTGGATATGACGCAAGCTTCCCTTTCCACCGATTTTCGTTCCGCCACGCTGGCGCCCCGTCTTGATCTGTACATCGACGGCCAGTGGGTGCAGCCCGAAGGCGGCGTGTACCGCGACATCGTCGATCCCGCCAACGAAAACGTTCTGACGCAGGCCGCCGACGCGTCCGTGGCCGATGCGCAGCGCGCCATCGCTGCAGCTCGCCGCGCCTTTGACGAAGGCCCGTGGTGCAACACCGGCACGCGCGAGCGCGCCCGCCTGCTCAATCGCATTGCCGATGCGATCGACGCCGATGCTGAGAACCTCGCCACGCTCGAATCCCTGAACACCGGCAAGACCATCATTGAAAGCCGCTGGGACATGGACGGCATCGCCGCCACGTTCCGTTACTTTGCGGGCCTGGTCGCCACCGAATCGGGCCTCGTCAACGAAGCCCCGTCGCATGTCATCAGCCGCACGCTGCGCGAGCCGGTGGGTGTGTGCGGCCTCATCACGCCGTGGAACTACCCGCTGCTGCAGGCCGCCTGGAAGATCGCCCCGGCGCTGGGCGCGGGCAACACCGTGGTCATCAAGCCGAGCAATCTGACGCCGCTGACCACGCACCGCTTTACCGAACTGCTGATTGAAGTGGGTGTGCCCGCGGGCGTGTTCAACCTGATTACCGGTGCCGGCGAAGCGGGTGCCGAGCTGTCACGCAACCTGGACGTGGATCTGGTCTCGTTTACGGGTGGTGCGGTGGCCGGTGCGGCCGTCATGAATGCTGCCATCGGCAACTTCAAGAAGATCGGCCTGGAGCTGGGCGGCAAGAATCCGAACATCATCTTTGACGATGCGGACTTCGATGCCGCTGTCGATCACGCCGTCAACGCTGCGTTTTTCCACGCTGGCCAGGTGTGCTCGGCCGGCTCGCGCCTGATGCTGCAAGACGGCATCCACGACCGCTTTGTCGAAGCGCTGGTCGAGCGCGTCAAGCGCATCCGCATGGGCAACGGTTTTGACGACGGCACGCAGATGGGCCCTGTGCAATCGGCCTTCCAGCGCCAGAAGATCATCAACATGGTTCAAGCCGGTGTGGCCGAAGGCGCGGTGCTGCGCTGTGGCGGCAAGGCGCCGGAAGGTAAAGCCTTCGAGCGTGGCTTCTGGCTGGAGCCGACGGTGCTCACCCATGTGAACGACAACATGAAGATCGCCACCGAGGAGATCTTCGGCCCGGCACTCACCGTTGAGCGCTTTCACACCGAAGAAGAAGCCGTGCGCCGCGCCAACAACACGCCGTTCGGTCTGGCCGGCGCCGTGTGGACGCGCGATCTGGATCGCGCCAACCGCGTTTCGCGCGCACTGCGCTTCGGCACGGTATGGGCCAACGACTATCACCCGTACTTCCCAGAGGCACCGTGGGGCGGCTACAAGGCCAGCGGCATTGGCCGCGAACTCGGCCGCGGTGGCCTGGACGAGTACACCGAACTCAAGCACAGCTACATCAACCTCGCACCGGCCCCGATGGGCTGGTTTGGCACGGACGCTGCGTAACTGGAGGGCTTGTTTTGACGACGAATACCGTACAGGAATACGACTACATCATCGTGGGCGCGGGCTCGGCTGGCTGTGTGCTGGCCGCGCGCCTGACCGAAGACCCGGATGTGACCGTGCTGCTGCTCGAAGCCGGCGGCCCCGACCATCGCTGGGACTTCCGCACGCAGATGCCGGCCGCACTGGCCTATCCGCTGCAGGGCACGACGTACAACTGGGCCTACGAAACCGAGCCCGAGCCGCATATGAACAACCGCCGTATGTCGCAGGGCCGCGGCAAGGGGCTGGGTGGCTCGTCGCTCATCAATGGCATGTGTTTCATTCGCGGCAACGCGATGGACTACGAGCGCTGGGCAAGCGATTTCCAACTCGACGATTGGACGTACGCGGATTGTCTGCCGTACTTCCGCAAATCCGAAACGTACGACAAGGGTGCCAACGACTGGCACGGCGATGCCGGCCCGCTGCAGGTCACCACGCCCAAGCAGGACAACAGCCTGCTGTTCCACGCCTTCATCGAAGCGGGTGAGCAGGCCGGCATTCCTGCCACCGACGATCTGAATGGCTACCGCCAGGAAGGCCTGGGGCCAATGGACCGCACCGTCAACGCCAAGGGCCGCCGCGCCAGCACCTCACTCTGCTATCTCGACAACGCGCGCAAGCGTTCTACGCTGACCGTGCTGCCGCGTGTGCTGGCCGATCGCGTGATCTTCGAGGGCACGCGTGCCGTTGGCGTTGAGGCGCTGATGGATGGCAACCGCGAAACGTGGCGTGCACGCCGTGAGGTGATCGTCGCCAGTGGTGCCATTGCCTCGCCGCAGTTGCTGCAGCGCTCGGGCGTGGGCAACGCGGATGAGTTGCGCGCCATGGGCATCCACTCGGTCGCGCACCTGCCGGGCGTGGGCGAGAACCTGCAGGACCATCTGGAGATGTACATCCAGTACGAGTGCCTGCGCCCGGTGTCGATCTATGAATCGACGCTCTGGTACAACAAGCCAAAGGTCGGCCTGGAGTGGTACATGAACGGCACCGGCCCCGGCGCCAGCAACCACTTCGAGGCGGGCGGTTTCATCCGCAGCGACGACAGCTTCGAGTGGCCGAACATCCAATACCATTTCTTGCCGCTGGCCGTGAATTACGACGGCAGCAACCCGGTGAAGATGCACGGCTTCCAGTGCCATGTCGGGTCGATGCGCTCGCCGTCCAAGGGTTACGTGAAGCTCGCCTCGCGCGACCCGCGTGACAAGCCGCGCATCCAGTTCAACTACATGGCGCACGATGTGGATTGGCGCGAGTTCCGTGCCGGTGTGCGCATCACGCGTGACATCATCGCGCAACGTGCGTTCGATCAGTACCGCGGCCGCGAGATCAGCCCCGGCCCGAGCGTGCAGACCGACGCCGAGATCGACGCCTTCGTACGCAACCACGCCGAGACCGCGCTGCACCCATCCTGCACCTGCAAGATGGGCGACGCATCCGACCCGATGGCCGTGGTCGACAACGAAGGCCGCGTGCATGGGCTCGATGGCCTGCGCGTGGTGGATGCGTCGATCATGCCGCGCATCGTCACCGGCAACCTGAACGCGCCGACCATCATGATGGCTGAGAAGATTGCCGACCGCATTCGCGGCGTGGCACCGCTCGCGCGTTCGGATGCGGCGTTCTACGTGCATGGCAAATCGCCGCTGCAGGCGCCGGCCAAGCCGTTGGTCGCCAACGAGCTAGTGACGGCCTGATGCGCTGGCGCAAGGTCGCGACGATGCTGGGTGGGGCGGCGGCTTGCGCTGCCGTACTCCCCACGTCCATTGCGTTTGCCGATGAGGCACCGGCCAGTGAGGACAAACGCTGGTCGGCCAACGCTTCCGTCGTCTCGCAGTACGTGTCGCGCGGCCTGCGCCAGACGTGGGGCAAGCCTGCGCTGCAGGCCGGCATCGATTACGCGATGCCGAACGGCCTCTACTTTGGCGCATGGGGCTCGCAGATCAGCGACCACGTCATCGCTGGCGGCCATGCGGAGATCGACACTTACGTTGGCTACGCCACCACCATCGCGCACGACATCGAGCTGACCACCGGGCTGTATCGCTACTGGTATCCGGGTGCCCGCTATGACAAGGCCTTTGCGGGCGGCCCGGCCACCGGCTACGGCTATACGGAATGGATGGTCGGCACGGGGTGGCACGGCGTGTCGGTCAAGCTGTGGACATCGTTGTCGAACTACTTCGGCTTTGATGGCAACTCGCTGGCCGACGGCATCGACAAAGGCAGCCGCGGCTCGACCTATGCCGAGGCCAACTGGGCTGTGCCACTGCCTAACAATTTCACGCTAGGCCTGCACATCGGCCATGAGCACGTGCGCAACCACAGCGCGTTCAGCTTTACCGATTACCGCGTCGAGCTGTCGCGGCCCATCAACAAGTTTCTGACGCTATCCGCCGCCCTCACAGGTGCGGACGCGTCTGCCTATGCCCACCAGGTGTCGGCGCGTAATGGCGCCGACCGCATGACGCTCGGCCGGCGCACGGTCGTGCTCAAGCTGACGGCGACGTACTGAGCGGCAGGCGGCGTCTTTCCTTTAACCCTTTCCCCACAACCTTCGCTCTGAGAGCAACACACCATGGCCTCCCTGGGTTTTACCGACGTTGTCGGTCTGGTCGGCGTCGCCGCTTATGTTTCTGCGCACTTCGGCGTGCAGGTCTTACATAAATCGCCAACCAGCGCATTTGCCGTCCGGCTCAACATGATCGGGCCGATCTGCATCCTGATTTCGCTGATGGGTTCGTTCAACCTGTCGTCGTTCCTGACGCAATTCTTCTGGCTTGCGTTGACGCTGATGGGCTGGTGGCGGAACAAGCAGGCAGGGCGGCCAGTGGCGGAAGCCCCTGGGGCACCGCGCCCGGGGCAGCCCGCGCAGCAGTAGGGTCGTGTTGTTTTGCCAGGACCGCGCTTTCGAGCGCGGTTTTTTTTCGCCTGCGCTATTTGCCGAATGCAGCGATCACGGCATCGATGAAGCTGCGCAGCTTGGGCGTGGGCCGCCGGTCGGGCGAGTAGAGCAGGTGGATCGGCCGAGACGGCGGTTCGTATTCCGTCAGCAGTTGGACCAGCTTGCCGCGGGCGAGGTCTTCCTGCACCAACTCCACGGGCTGCAGGATGATGCCCAGCCCTTCGAGCGCCGCCATCCGCAGCCCGGCCCCGTTGTTGATCGAGAAGCGGCTCTTCACGCGCACGGCGTGCTCCTGTCCGTGTGCATCGGTGAACTGCCAGTCGAGCGCGGTGGGCAGCGCCCAGTAGGCAAAGCCCAGGCATTCGTGCTCCGCAAGTTCGTTCGGGTGCTGTGGCGTGCCATGTGTGGCCAGGTACGCGGGCGAGGCACACACCACCAACCGGTACGGCATCAGTGCCCGGGCGATCAGTCCGGAATCGGCCAGCGGCGCGATGCGGATCACCGCGTCATAGCCTTCGTCCACCACATCGGCAATACGATCGGACAGCGTCAGGTCGACCTGCACTTCGGGATAGGTGCGCAGATACGACGCCAGCATCGGCACCAGACAATGCACGCCAAAGCTGATGGGCGCGTTGATACGCAGCGTGCCACGTGGCTCGGCTTGCAGATTGGCGGCCAGCGCATCGACCGCTTCGGACTCCGCCAGCACGGCGCGGCTGCGCTCGTAGAACGCGCGGCCGGCTTCGGTCAGGCTCTGGCGGCGCGTGGTGCGGTTGATCAGACGCATGCCGTAGTGCGCCTCCAGAAAGCGCACGTGCTTGCCCACCAGCTGCGAAGACAGCCCCAGCGCTACGCCGGCCGAGGCAAACGAACCTGTTTCGGCGGCTTTGACAAAGACCGCCATGCTGGTGAGTCGATCCATGATTACAAACTAATCGTTTCAATAGATGGATCAGAGTCGAGATTTATCTCCGAATTGACGCTAATTATAGTCAGGGCTCGATTCTTTAACGGAGAGCCAACATGACGCGCGTTGTACGCATTCACGAAAACGGCGGCCCGGAAGTGCTGCGCTTTGACGACATCGAAGTCGCGCCGCCGGGGCCGGGCGAAATCACCCTGCAGGTCAAGGCACTCGGCCTGAACCGGGCCGAATCAATGTTCCGCTCGGGGCAATACGTCGAGGCGCCGGTGTTTCCGGCCCGACTCGGCTATGAGGCAGCCGGCATCGTCAGCGCCATCGGCGCGGGGGTGACGGGCTTTGCAATTGGCGATGCAGTGAGCGTGGTACCGCCGCTGTCGATCACCCGCTGGGGCATGTATGGCGAAGTGGCCACCGTGCCGGCGGAGGTGGTGGTCAAGCACCCGGCCTCGCTGGGCTTGACCGAGGCCGCAGCGCTATGGATGCAGTACGTGACCGTGTGGGGTGCCCTGATTGACATCGCCAAACTCAAGCGCGGTGACGTGGTCATCATCACCGCCGCGTCGAGCAGCGTCGGGCTGGCGGCGATCCAAGTGGCGCGCATGGTGGGCGCCACTGCCATTGCCAGCACGCGCACCAGCGACAAGGCGCGGGCGTTGCGCGAGGCGGGCGCCGACCACGTGATCGTCACCAATGAAGAGGATCTGGTTACCCGCGTGATGGACATCACGCAAGGCAAGGGCGCGCGCGTGGCCTTCGACCCGATCGCCGGCCCGGTTCTGCAGCAACTGGCCGAGGCGTTGGCGGAAGACGGCATCCTGATCGAGTACGGCGCACTGAGCGCGGGGGCGACCGTGTTCCCGCTGTTCCCGGTACTGGGCAAGCAACTGACGGTGCAGGGCTATCAGTACAAGCTGGTGGTGCGGGACCCCGCCAAGCTGGCCGCTGCCAAGCAGTTCATCCTCGATGGACTGGCCTCTGGCGCGCTCAAGCCGGTGATCGACCGTGTGTTTCCGCTGGAGCAGATCGTCGAGGCCCACCGCTATCTGGAATCCAACCAGCAGTTCGGCAAGATCGTTGTGACGGTCTGAATTGGTTCAGCGTGGAGGCGCTGGGTGCGCGATGCTGCGCCAGCGCCAGCGCCAGCGCCAAGGGCAGGGCAGGGGCAGGGGCAGTGCACGCTCCTTGGTGCGGTTCTGTGCCAAGACATCGTTGACCAATCAGGCGACCAGCCACAGAAAACGCTGCGCGGCAGCACGCCGTTATCCCATGTCAGTCCTAGGTTTGGCGCGACGTATGTGCCGTCTTGTTCACAGATTAATTGTTGATTTATGAAGAACAGTCTTTTCTTGATATGGTGATTTATTCATGAGAGGCAACGATCTATTCTGATCTCAAGCGCAACGAACTGAGCGCAACCGAATACCTAGGCACACAAGGAGCCAATCATGAACACCCGTCTCGCAACCCGCTTTTCCCGTAATGCTCTGCTGGCCCTGGTGGCCACCGTGTCCGCTTCCGCTGCACTGCTGTCGGCCCAACCGGCTGCCGCCGCTGTGCAAACCAGCGCCGATCCGTACACGCAAGGTGCTGTCGCCAAGGCTGATCCGTACACCCAGGGCGCTGCCGCCAAGTACGATGTCTATACGCAAGGAGCCGATCGCCAGGCTGACACCTACGGCTACCTGTCGTGGAAGGGCGATCGCTTTGACCCGTACACCCAAGGTGCCGTCGGCAAGGCTGACCCGTACACCGATGGTGCAATCGCCAAGGCTGATCCGTACACGGACGGCGCTGCAGCCAAGTTCGACCCGTACACGCAAGGTGCTGACCGTCAGGCTGACACCTACGGTTACCTGTCGTGGAACGGCGATGCTTCGTATCCGAAGGACGCTGCTTCGAACGTCTAATCGAACTGCACCAAAGCAAAAGGGCCTTGGGTTCAACCCCAAGGCCCTTTTTGTTTGTGCCGCGTTTCTGGCTGGCGATCAGACCACGCCGGCTTCGTGCGCTTGCTGGTCAGCGTGGTACGAGCTGCGCACCATGGCGCCCACGGCGGCGTGCGTGAAGCCCATTTCGTAGGCCTTCTCCTCGAACATCTTGAAGGTGTCCGGGTGCACGTAGCGCAGCACCGGCAGGTGGTGGCCCGACGGCGCCAGGTACTGGCCGATGGTCAGCATGTCGATGTCGTGCTCGCGCATGTCGCGCATGACTTCCAGGATTTCCTCATCCGTCTCGCCCAGGCCGACCATCAGGCCGGACTTGGTCGGCACGTTCGGGTTGCGGGCCTTGAAGTCCTTCAGCAGCTTGAGCGAGTGCGCGTAGTCCGCGCCCGGGCGGGCTTGCTTGTACAGGCGCGGCACGGTTTCGAGGTTGTGGTTCATCACGTCCGGCGGGCTTTCCTGGAGGATATCCAGCGCCTTCTCCAGGCGGCCACGGAAGTCCGGCACCAGCACCTCAATGCGCGTGGCCGGCGACAGTGCGCGCGTACGCGAGATGCAATCGACGTAATGCTGGGCACCGCCGTCACGCAGGTCGTCGCGGTCGACGCTGGTGATGACGACGTAGTTGAGCTTGAGCTGGGCGATGGTCTTGGCCAGGTTTTCCGGCTCGTTCACATCCAGCGGGTCCGGGCGGCCGTGGCCTACGTCGCAGAACGGGCAGCGGCGCGTGCACTTGTCGCCCATGATCATGAACGTGGCCGTGCCCTTGCCAAAGCATTCGCCGATGTTCGGGCAGCTTGCCTCTTCGCACACCGTCACCAGATTGTTGGCGCGCAGGATGTCCTTGATTTCGTAGAAGCGCGAGTTGCCGGTGGCGGCCTTGACGCGAATCCAGTCCGGCTTCTTGAGCTTCTCGGCCGGCACGATCTTGATGGGGATGCGCGCAGTCTTGTCGAGTGACTTCTGCTTGGCCGTGGCGTCGTAAGGTTTGTTCGACGGGACGGAGGTGACGGCGCTTTCAGCGGCGCCGGTGGCGGAATCGGTCATCGTGTTCTCCGCGTGCGCTTGTGACACACGCTTGGGTCAGGTCCTGCTTGCCAATCACTACGCGGTAGCGACCTCGGCGGGTTGCGCTTGCGCGCGTTGCTGCAATTGGGCGACCAGCGCATTGGCCAGTACGCGGGAAACGGGTTGCCAGTCGCTTGCATCGACCGTGCGCCCGGACGCATCGTGGGCACCAGCGGTCACCATATCGACGGTTTCCAGGCCGGCATAGCCACACGGGTTGATCTGCGTGAAGGGCGACAGGTCCATCGCCAAGTTCAGGCTCACGCCGTGGTAGCTGCAGCCGTTGCGGATCTTCAGCCCCAGCGCGGCGATCTTCGCACCTTGATGCGGCCCGCTCGACAGGTAGATGCCGGGGGCGCCAGCCTTGCGTTCGGAGGCGACATTATACGTGGCGAGCGTCTCGATAACGGCGGCCTCGATGGCGTCGACCAGCGCCTTCACGAACAGCCCGCGACGGCGCAGATCCAGCAAGAGGTAGGCAACGACTTGGCCGGGGCCGTGGTAGGTGATCTGTCCGCCACGGTCGACTTTTACCAGCGGGATGTTGCCGGGGGCCAACAGATGTGCCGGATCGCCCGCCAACCCAAGCGTGAACACCGGCGGGTGTTCGACCAGCCAGATCGTGTCGGGGGTGTCGGGACCGCCGGGTTTGTTGCGGTTGGCGGTGAAGGTCTGCATTTCGTCGAAGCACGCGGCGTAGTCCTGCAAGCCGCGTTCGACGATGTCAATCGGAATCATGCTCGCGAGTGTATCGCAGGGCCGCCGATGGTGCCGGGTGCCTTTGTCCAACTCTCTTGCAGGGATGGCCCCAAAAAACGATGCCGGCGCGATGGGAGGCATCGCGCCGGCATCGGGCTTTCACGGCATATGCCGCGAAAGGAGGCTAAAACAGGTTTGGCGTGCTCAGGTGGTCCATTCAGGCGGCCACGATCGGCGTTTCGGCGTGCTCGTTCCAGCCGAGTGCTGCGAGCGTATGGCGCCAGCCGTCCGTCACGTGCCACGGTTTGCGCGGCATGTGGCCGTCCAGCGCTTCCACGGCCAGCGACACCGGACCGGCGGCTTTCGGGTCCACCGAGACGACAATTTCTTCACCACGCTTTACAGCGACGCTACCGCCGGCATGCAGCCATTCATCGCCGGCTTTGTTCTCATGCGTGACCCATACGTCACGGCCATGGGCCTCTTCAACGCGCAGGTTCTGGTTCGCTGGCATACGCAGTGCCACCACTTCACCGGGTTGGAGAGTGAATACAATTTTTGTTAGTACAGCTTTCATGATCGGCTCCTTCACGGCATCGAGGCGGGGGCTGCCGTGGAAGTAGTCTAGGTGTTTGGTTGCCTAGTACAAAACGATATATATTGCTGTCTTTGATAGTGCAGCTCACATAGAGACCAGAAGCGGCACAACAAGAATCCGGAGGGAATATGACGGAGATCCGCGAACCGATGCGCCTACCGCCACTGGGCGCGCTGCGCGTGTTCGAGGCGGCAGCCCGCTATGAGAGCTTTTCGCGTGCAGCGACGGAGTTGTTCGTCACGCACGGTGCGGTCAGCCATCAGATGCGCACCCTGGAGGAGGAGCTGGGTGTGCCACTCTTCGAGCGGCGCGGCAAGCGTGTCACGCTCACGCATGCGGGCCGTGTCTATGCCGATCGCGTGCGCGAGGCGCTCGACCAGATCGCCCAGGCCACGCATCAACTGCGCGCCGGCAACCGCGACAACCGCCTGGCCATCAGCACCATGCCGTCGTTTGCGGCGCGCTGGCTGACGCCGCATATCGGCACCTTCATCGAGCGTCATCCGGAGCTGGAGGTGGAGCTGTTCTCCAGCCCTGCGCTGGTCGATTTCGGGCGCGAAGAGGTGGATGTGGCCTTGCGCATGGGCTCGGGCAACTATCCGGGCCTGTATGTGGAGAAGCTGCTCGACGACGTGTTCTTCCCGATCTGCAGCCCGTCGTACAACGGTGGCCGCTTGCCACGCACGCTGTCCGAAATGGCGGGCATGACCCTGCTGCGCAGCGAGGGGGAGGACTGGACGCCCTGGTTCGAGGCCGCTGGCATGGAGGGGTTTGTCGAGCCGCGCGGCGGGCTGATGTTCCAGGATTCATCGCTGCTGCTGCAGGCCGCGGCGGCCGGGCAGGGCATTGCGCTGATCCGCCCGACGCTGGCCTTCAACGAGTTGCTTGCGGGCCGCGTGGTGCGCCTGTTCGAGACGACGACGCCGTGCCCATGGAACTACTACTTCGTCTGCCCCCACAGCGCGCTGCAAACGCCCAAGATGCAGGCGTTCCGTGCGTGGCTGCTGCCCGAGATTGCCGCATTCAAGCTCAAGCTGGAGCGGTTGATGGACGACAACACCGTCTGCCTGGGTCACGTCGCCAAAGGGTGACGCCTGACCGGCTTCGCACATGTCGCAAATGCAAACGCCCCGGCATGACCGGGGCGTTTTGCTTGGCGCGCGAGGTGTCTTACAGCACGATCTTGACCATCGGGTGGCTGGTCAGCGCCTGGTACAGCGCATCGAGCTGCTCGCGGCTGGTGGCGCGCACGATGACGGTCAGGCCGAGGTAATTGCCGCTCGACGACGGGCGCATTTCCAGGCGACCGGCATGGAACTCCGGATCGTGCTGCTGAACCAGCTGTACGATCGTCTCGGCAAAATCATCCTGCATCGCCCCCATCACCTTGATGGGGAAGTCGCTCGGATACTCGATCAGCGATTGCTCGGGCGGGATGTGGCCCGGCGGGGGTGTGTGCGAAGAGGTCATGTCGAAGTAAATGGGGTCGATTACTTCTTTTTAAACCACAGCTTGACCGAGTCGATCGTGCGGCCCACAAAGCCGGCTTCCGGCACGGCTTCCAGCGCCACCACCGGGAACTCCGATACCACGGTCGAGCCATCCATCACCTTGACCGTGCCGAGCTGCTGGCCCTGCGTGATCGGGGCGATCAGCGGGTCGCGGCGCTCAAGCACCGGCTTCAGGCGGGCACCTGCGCCCTTGGGCACGGTGATCCACTTGTCTTCGGCCACGCCCAGCTTCACGGTCTTGGCCTGGCCCTTGTACACGTCTGGCGTCTGCAGCGGCTGCTGGGCCTGGTACAGGCGCACCGTGTCGAAGAACTGGTAGCCGTAGTTCAGGACCTTCAGGCTTTCCTGTGTGCGGATGGCGTCGCTCTTGGTGCCGACGATGACCGACAGCAGGCGGCGGTTTGCACCCGGCACATCCGGCAGCGGCCGGTTGGCCGACGTGACCAGGCAGTAACCGGCCGACTTGGTGTGACCCGTCTTGCCGCCGTCAACGGTCGGGTCGAGCCACAGCAGGCGGTTGCGGTTGGGCTGCTTGATGTTGTTATAGGTGAAATCCTTCTGCGAATAGAACTTGTAGTCCTGCGGGAAATCCTTGATCAGCGCTGCCGTCAGGATCGAAAGATCACGTGCCGTGGAGTAGTGGTTCGGATCAGGCAGGCCGGCGGCGTTGGCGAAGTGCGTGTTCTTCATGCCCAGGCGCTGCGCTTCGCGGTTCATCAGCATCACGAAGTTGGTCTCCGTGCCGCCCACGGCCTCGGCGAGCACCAGCGCGGCGTCGTTGCCCGATTGCACGATCAGGCCCTGCGTCATGTCGCGTACCGACACGGGCTTGCCCGGCTGCAGGAACATGCGTGATTCATCCGTCTTGACGCTGCGCACGGTCTCGGTGGGCGTGACCATCTGGTCGTACTTGAGCTTGCCGTCGCGCACGGCCTCGAACACCAGGTAGGCCGTCATCAGCTTGGTGAGCGAGGCGGGCTCGATGCGCTCGTCCATGTTGGCGCCAGCGAGCACCTGGCCGCTGGTCACGTCAGTCAGCATCCACGAGCGGGCCGCGACTTGCGGGGCGGGCACGGACTGCGCCGCGGCCGGCAACGCTGTGACGAGCGAGGCTGCAGCAACAACGGTGGCAGCGGCGGAAGAGAAGACGGAAGCGGTGAAACGGGTCTGCATGGCGGGTCCTGCGGTCTGCTTGAAGTTCAACGATGCCGCGCAGGGGGGAGGCGCGGCATCCGGAAAAACAAAGGGGTTAGGGCCGTGGCGCCCAGGCGCCGGTAATGAGCTGCTTGATCAGGTGCAGCTTGCGGTGGAAGAAATGGTCCGCGCCCGGGATGACGATGACTGGCAATTCCTGCGGGCGCGCCCAGTTGAGTACGTCGACAAGGGGCACGGTGTCGTCCTGCTCGCCGTGGATGACGATGGTGTCGGCGGGCACGGGTGCCACGTCCCAGCGCGAGGTGGCGGTGCCGACCAGCGCCAGGCGCTCGGCAGGCGTGCCGGCCTCGGCCAGGCGACGTGCCACCTGCGAGATCACGAAGCTGCCGAACGAAAAGCCGCCGAGTGCCAGCGGCAGTGTGGCCACATCGGCCGACCATCCGGTTTGCGTACGCATCCAGTCGAGCACGGCCAGCACGTCGTCCTGCTCGCCGATGCCGTTGTCGTGCGTGCCTTCGGTCTTGCCCACACCGCGAAAGTTCAGGCGCACAGTCGCATAGCCCAAGCCGACGAAGGTGCGTGCCAATGTCTGCGCGACCTTGTTGTCCTTGGTGCCGCCAAACAGCGGGTGCGGATGGCCAACCAGCGCCAGGCCACGGGGTGCGCCCGTGGTCGCATCGGGCAGGTCGATCGACAGGTCGATCTGCCCAACAGGGCCGGCGATCAGGCGTTCTTCGGTATGCACGTTCATGGAAATGCGGATGCGGTAAGGCTTAAGCGGCTCAGGCGGTGGCTGGCCGGTCGACCATCAGGCGTTCGACCGGTTTGCCTTCAATCAGGTGGCTCTGGATGATCTCGTCGATGTCCTCTTTGTCAACGAAGGTGTACCAGACGGCCTCGGGGTAGACCACCATCACCGGGCCGAGTTCGCAGCGGTCGAGGCAGCCGGCCTTGTTGATGCGCACACGGCCTTCGCCGTTGATGCCGAGCTCCTTGCAGCGCTTCTTGGCGTATTCCTGCATGGTCTTGGCGCCAAAGTCGGCGCAGCAGCGCGAGCCGTCCTCGCGTTCATTCAGGCAGAAGAAAACGTGGTGCTGATAGTGGCTGCTCATGGGCGGACAGGTCGGGCTCGGCGGGCTGGGTGACAGTGCGCGGAGCCGGTGTGGAGGGTTTCCACGCGCCGCGCACACAGTGTGGATTTGCGTAACGACCCGGCATTATACGGCCGCCAAGGCGGGCATTCCCCGTGATGTCGCTGCGCGATGCTGCGTCGCAACACGTTTTCCGGATGTCTGGACGCCCGTGTGCGCGGATTCCGGGATTGACGACGGGTGGGGCGGGTGCCATCGTAGGCACACCAAGCTGATACTAGGTGGCACAAGGGCTGGCGGGTTGTCGGTCAACAAAATCAACACTGGCATAGCCCTTGCAATAAAGAACGCCCTGCCGCGGGAAACGCCGGATGCGTCGGCGGTGCGAGGCAGGAGAGAGACCACACCAGGGCGGGTCGGACCGGGCGAGCAGTTGAGCGCACGGCCGGTCTGTGACACTCGAGGAAGACATGAAAAAACCGTTCTACAAAATCCTGTACGTACAGGTGCTGACGGCCATCGTCATCGGCGTTCTGCTGGGCCATTACTCGCCCGAGCTGGCCGTGAAGATGAAGCCGCTGGGCGATGGCTTCATCCAACTGATCAAGATGGTGATCGGGCCGATCATCTTCTGCACGGTCGTCTCCGGCATTGCCGGCATGCGCGACATGAAGAAGGTGGGCCGCGTGGGTGGCAAGGCGCTGCTCTACTTCGAGGTCGTTTCCACCTTCGCGCTGATCATCGGTCTGGCTGCGGGCCACATCTTCAACCCGGGCGCGGGCTTCAACGTCGATGTGAACACCATCGACGCCAAGGCCGTGGCGCAGTACGCCGCCAAGGCGCACTCGGCCAGCACGGTCGACTTCCTGCTGAACATCATCCCGAGCACGGTGGTGGATGCCTTCGCCAAGGGCGACATCCTGCAGATCCTGCTGATCGCGCTGCTGTTTGGTGGTGCGCTGTCCGCCATGGGTGACCGCGCGCAGATGGTCACGGATTTCATCGACCAGATCTCGCACGTGTTCTTCCGCATCGTGCACGTCATCACGCGCGTGGCCCCGATCGGTGCGTTCGGCGCCATGGCCTTCACCATCGGCAAATACGGCGTGATCTCGCTGGTGCCGTTGCTCAAGCTGGTCGGCACGTTCTACCTGACGGCCATCATCTTTGTGGTGGTGGTGCTGGGCATCATCGCGCGGCTGGTTGGCTTCAACATCTTCCGCTTTGTCGCGTACATCAAGGAAGAGCTGCTGATCGTGCTGGGCACGAGCTCGTCGGAATCGGCGCTGCCGCACCTGATGGAGAAGATGGAGAAGCTGGGCTGCTCGAAGTCGGTGGTGGGCTTGGTGGTTCCGACGGGTTACTCGTTCAACCTGGACGGCACCAACATCTACATGACGATGGCGGTGATCTTCATCTCGCAGGCGCTGAACATCGAGCTGACCTGGACGCAGCAGCTGACCATCCTGGCCGTTGCCATGCTGACGTCGAAGGGCGCTTCGGGCATCACCGGTGCGGGCTTCATCACGCTGGCGGCAACGCTGGCCGTGGTGCCGGACATTCCGGTGGCAGGCATGGTGCTGATCCTGGGGATCGACCGCTTCATGAGCGAATGCCGTGCGCTGACCAACATCACCGGCAACGGTGTGGCCTGCGTGGTGATCTCGGCATGGGAACGCGAGCTGGATCGCAGCAAGCTGGCCCAGGTGATGTCGGGCAAGCGCGGTGCAAGCGTGCCGGCCGCCCCGGCAGCCTGATCGGGCAACACTGGCAGGCGCCTGCGGGCGCCGCCGCTTGAAAGCGTATGATTGCGGGGCCTGTCTTCCAGACGGCCCCGCTTCTTATTTGGAGCGCCTCGTGACACGCACGACGGCCCGAATGGATGGTGTGGCTTTGGAGGGCACGGCAACACCGTCTGCCCCCGCCGCCCACCTCCAACCGATGTCCGATCCCGATTTCTCGTTCACCAGCGCCTCCGGCTCGCGACGCGGGTTCTGGTGGCTGGTGGCGGTCGGGCTCGTGGCGCTGATGACCGTGGTGTGCGCGACCACCTTTGTGGTGACGTGGAACCGCGGTCTCGCGCAGGCACAACAGGCGGCAGGTGGGCGCGTCGACCGCTACGCCGCCAACCTCAAGAGCACGCTCGACCGCTACGAATACCTGCCTGCGCTGGTGGCGCTGCATCCGTTCATCCACGATCTGCTGGCCAACCCGACGCTGGCCAATGTCGATCGCGCCAATCGCTATCTGCGCGAGGTCAATGACCGTGCGCATGCCACCGCCACGTACGTGATTGCCCCCAGCGGTCGGGCGATGGCGGCATCCAACTACAACCAGCCTGACAGCTTTGTCGGCGCGGAATATCGATTCCGGCCGTACTTCCAGCAGGCAGCGGCGGGCCACGTCGGGCGTTTCTACGGTATCGGCATCACGCGTGAAGAGCCGGGCTACTACATCTCGCAACCCGTCATGCAAGACGGCCGCGTGATTGGCGTGACGGTGGTTAAGCTCAACCTCGAATGGTTTGGTCGCGCGAGTCATGACGCGTCGGAGCCGGTGATGGTGGCCGACGAAAACGGCGTGATCTTCCTGTCCTCCGTACCGGCGTGGCAGTACCGCACGGTCGAGCCCCTGACGCCGCATCTGCAGGCGCAGTTGGAATCCACCCGCCAGTATTACCGCAAGCAGATCACGCCGCTGCCGCTGCAGCCTGAGGCGCCCGCGTTCCTGCGCTTGACCGGGCGCTTGCCCGAGGGCGCCGAGCTGGTGCGCATTGGCGAGCGGGTCAATGCCACACGCTACCTGCAGGTTTCGCGCGATCTGGTCGAGCCCGACTGGACGCTGATGTACCTCACCCCCGTCGATCCGGTGATGAGTGCCGCGCGCAGCGCCACGGTGGCCGCCGCGTTTGCTTTTGCGTTTGCGTGCCTGCTGCTGTTCTATTGGCGCCAGCGTCGTCTGCGCATGATGGAAATGCTGCGCAGCCGCAGGATGCTTGAGACCGCGTATGACCAACTCGAACGCCGCGTCGAAGACCGCACGGCAGACCTGATGGCCACCAACGAGCAGCTTCAGCACGAGATCGTCGACCGCACGCGCGCCGAGGCCGAGCTACGCGCCACGCAGGACGAACTCGTACAGGCCAGCAAGCTCGCCGCGCTGGGCCAGATGGCGGCCGGCATCACGCACGAACTCAACCAGCCGCTGGCCGCACTGCGCACCTTCTCCGACAACACGCGCATCCTGCTGGAACGCGGTCAGCACGGTGCGGCCACGGATAACCTGCGGGCGATTGCCGACCTGACCGAGCGCATGGGCAAGATCACTGCGCAGCTCAAGCTCTTTGCGGGGCGTTCGCGCCGCAAGCACAGCGATGTGCAGGTGCGCGTAGCCCTTGATCACTCGCTGGCACTGCTGCGTCCGCGCCTGGGCAACGTGCGGTTGGAACTGCATTGGCGTATCCCCGAAGTCGAAGCCATCGTCCGTGCCGATGAGCTTAAGCTAGAGCAGGTCCTCATCAACCTGATCGGCAATGCGCTGGATGCCATCGGCACCAGCGAAGCCGGGCACCCAGGCCGCATCGACATCGACATCGGCCCCGCGGAAGGCGCACCGTCGCAACCTAACCAGTTGAGTATTGCGGTGCGCGACAATGGCGCCGGCATCCCGCCCGATGCCATGCCACACCTGTTCGAGCCGTTTTTCACCACCAAGGAGATCGGCCAGGGCCTGGGCCTGGGGCTGGCGATTTCCACCAGCATCGCGCGCGACTTCGGCGGTTCGCTCTCGGCAGCCAATGTACCGGGTGGCGGCGCGCAATTTACGCTGACACTGGTACGCGCCGAGGTGACCTCGGCCACTCCTTCCTGACCTGTCGCTTTGATCCCTTTCTCATACGCATACGACCCATGTCCGAAGGCTTGAACGTTCTCTTCATCGAAGACGACCCGCCTGTGCGCCAGGCCACCGCGCAGAGCCTGGAGCTGGCCGGCTTCAACGTGCAGGCGTTCGGCAGCGCCGAAGACGCCGTTGGCAAGATCGACGCCAACTTCCCCGGCGTGGTGGTGAGCGATCTGCGCCTGCCAGGTGCCAGCGGCCTGGATGTGCTCGCGCATTGCCAGTCGTTCGGCACGGGGATTCCCGTGGTGCTCGTGACCGGCCACGGCGACATCACCATGGCTGTACAGGCGATGCGCGATGGCGCGTTCGACTTCATCGAGAAGCCGTTCCCTGCTGAGCGCCTGACCGAGACCGTACGCCGCGCCGTCGAGCGCCGCGCGCTGGAGCTGGAAAACCGAGCACTGCGCCGCGAACTGGCCGGGCCGGCGGCGGGTACGCGCATCATCGGGCGCTCGCCTGCGATGGGCGCGGTGCGTGCGTTGATCGAAAACGTGGCGACCACCGATGCGCCCGTGCTCATCAACGGCGAGACCGGCACCGGCAAGGAGTTGGTCGCGCGCAGCTTGCACATGCTGTCGCCGCGCCATGACAAGCCGTTCATTGCGCTCAACTGCGGTGCGGTGCCCGAGCAGATTTTCGAGAGCGAGATGTTCGGCCACGAAGCCGGCGCCTTCACCGGCGCGGGCAAGCGGCGCATCGGCAAGCTGGAGCACGCTTCGGGCGGCACGCTGTTCCTCGACGAGATCGAGAGCATGCCGATCGCGCTGCAGGTGAAGCTGCTGCGCGTGCTGCAGGAGGGCGCGCTGGAGCGGCTGGGCTCGAACGCATCGGTACGCATCGACGTGCGCATCGTGGCGGCCGCGAAGGGCGACATGGAAGCGCTGATCGACGCGGGCGGTTTCCGGCGTGACCTGTACTACCGCCTCAATGTGGTCGCTATCGACCTGCCCCCGCTGCGCGAACGACGCGAAGACATCATTCCGCTGTTCGAGCATTTCCTGCTCGAAGCTGCCGTGCGCTACCAGCGCCCCTTGCCGATGCTGGCCGAGCGCCAGCGCCACGAACTGATGCAGTCGAGCTGGCCCGGCAACGTGCGTGAGCTGCGCAACGCGGCGGACCGCCTCGTGCTCGGCGTTGGCCGCACGCCGGTGGTGACGGATGCTTCGGAAGACGGCATGCCGCTCAAGGAGCGTGTCGAGCGCTACGAGCGCACGGTGATTGCCGAGACGCTGGCGCGCACGGGCGGGTCGGTGCACCAGGCGGCGGACATCCTGCAGGTAGGCCGCGCCACGCTGTACGACAAGATCAAGCGCTACGGCCTCTGACGCGCCACGCCTGCTCAACAGAACGCCCGGCATCAACCGGGCGTTTTGCATGGGCGCTCAGCCAAGAATCGGCTTGGCCCCCGGCACTGGATACCCGCGCGCATCCGTCGGAACCCGCTGCGTCTGGAACGCAATGAACAGCGCCTGGAACTGACCGTCGATCTCCACGATGACGGCGCCGTCCTGCTGCGTGCCGTTCTCGCGCGAATGGTCTTTCACGCCGGGCTGATGCACGACCGGGTTGCCCTGGTTCATGTGCGTTTCGTGCAGACCGTTGTGCTGCGGCTCGAACAGGTAGCCGAAGCCGTAGACGGTCACGTCAGCGCGCGGCGGCCAGCCTTTGCGGTCGTCGTCGCCGGAGCTGCCGTGGTAGACGTAGTCGATTGGCGTGGCGGTGCGGTCGAGCGTGAGCATGCCGTCGACCAGCGCGTTGATGTCGTTGTGCTCGGTTGCGGTGTCCAGCGCAATCGGCTGCATGTTCGGGAAGTCGACCATGCCCGCGTCGCGCACGTAATCAATGCGCGGAAATCCATCCTGATGCAGGCCCGGTTCCAGCGCGGCCAGGTCGGCTGTCATCGGCAGTTTGAAGTCCTGCGTCCACTGATAGAGCACGTGGTAGCCGGCTTCACCGGCACCGGGCATGGTCGAATCGGATTTCACGTTGGCGAGCACGACAAACTCCGAGCCGTCCGGCGCCTGCACCACGATCGCATAGTGCGGATTGCCGTTGTAGCCATCGAGGTAGGGCACGCCAAATTTCAGCTTGCCCTTGAACATGCAGTAGTGATTGGCCATGCGATTGCGCCCTCTTGGTGTTCGTTCTGGGCTGCCATTGCAGCAGGCCCGCGTGAACCTTGTGTGGAACCCGCTGCGCCGCAAATAAAAACGCCCGGCATCGACCGGGCGTTTTGATGGCAGGGGAAAGCGCTCAGGCCTGCTTGCCCAGTGTGTCTTTCAGGAGCGTATCGAACGAACTCCACTCCGGCTCGCCAACGTAGCGCTTGAGGATGCGGCCGTCACGGTCGACCAGGAAGGTGGTGGGGGTGAGCTGCACGTCGCCGAAAGCCTTGGCGGCGGAGCCATCGGCATCCATCGCCACCTTGAAGGGCAACTGGCGCGTCTGGCTGAAGTTCATCACGTACATCGGCGCGTCATAGCTCATCGCCACGGCCACGTACTCTAGGCCTTGGCCCTTGTACTTGTTGTACGTCTGGATCATGTTGGGCATTTCCTTGACGCACGTGGTGCAGCTCGTCGCCCAGAAGTTGACGAGGTAGACCTTGCCCTTCAAGTCTTGCGTGGACAGCTTCTGTCCATCGAGCAGCGTGAAGGTGGCTGCCGGCACGTGTTGCGACGGCGAGAACGCGCGCCAGCCGAACCAACCGGCAACGGCCAGCACCAGCACGATGACAGGCAGCAGCCAGTGGCGGCCGGAAGCGGCAGCGGGTGTAGCGGCAGAGGAGGTCAGGGTCGAGGCCATATCGGCAACGGCTCCGGAAATAGGGAATAAACGTCTATTGTAGGCGCGTCGTGCCGGGCCCGCTGACTGGCTGCGACATTCTGCCTATTGCGATTTCAGCGTCACTTTCCGCTGGCGAGCGCTGTTTCGTAAAGCACCAGATCCGCCGCGGAGAAGCAGCAGAAGGTGATTTCGTCGAGGCCCATGCCGTGCTCGCGTGCCATGCGCACGGCAATCGGCGCGGCCAGGTGCGGCGGGAAGCCATATACGCCCGTGCTGATGCACGGAAACGCAATCGTGCGTACGCCATGCTGCCGGGCGAGCACTAGGCTGCTGCGGTAGCAGGCGGCCAGCAGCGTCGCCTCGTCCTGGCGCCCGCCGCGCCAGATCGGGCCGACGGTGTGGATGACGTAACGCGCGATCAGGCCGAAGCCCGGCGTGAGTTTGGCGTCACCGGTGCGGCAGCCATGGAGTGCGCGACACGCCTCCAGCAATTCCGGCCCGGCGGCGCGATGGATGGCGCCGTCCACACCGCCGCCGCCCAGCAGCGAGCTGTTGGCGGCGTTGACAATGGCATCGCAGTCGAGCGTCGTGATGTCGCCGTGCAGGGCTCGCAGGGTGGCAGTCAGGGGAGGCATAGCGCTGTCCTTGGGGATGAGGCGGCGGTCTCTGTCCGATAATAGGCCGCTGATGACTCGACAAAACAAGACGGAGGCGGCGTGGCAGTCACAACAACGGCAGGTTGGCGGATAGGTTTAGGCGTGGCAGCGTGCGTGCTGCTGATGGCGTGCTCGCCCAAGTACGACTGGCGCACGGTGCACTCTGACGAAGGGGCCTACGCCGTCGACTACCCCGCCAAGCCCACCGCCGAGGCTCGCCCCATCGTCATCAACGGCCAGCGTCTGCCGATGACGATGCAGGCCGCCAGCATTGACGGCACGCTGTTCGCCATCGGCGTAGTGGTGTTGCCGGCAGATGATCCGGTCTGGCGCCAGCAAGCGGTGGATGCACTGCGCGCGGGGCTGTCGGCCAATCTCAAGGGCAACGTGGCCGTGCACGACATCGCCGTGAAGACAGCCGCACAACCACCGCTGTCGCTGCCAGCCGTGGAGCTGGTTGCGCAGGGGGCCGGCGGCGATGACCCCGCGCCACGCCGCCTGACTGCCCGCGTTGTCGCCACCGGCAAGCACGCCTATCAGGCGGTCGTGCTGGAGTCTGGCGATGCTGCACGAGATGCTCGGCAGCAGGAGCAGGTCGAGCAGTTCCTCGCCAGCTTCCACCCCTACTAGGGTCTGTTCCCACATGGACCACATGCAGGTTGGCCCTTGTTCGGGTCAGCCCATTTGCCCCTTGCGTGCGCATGTTCCATGTCGGAATAGGAACAGACCCTGCCGAGCGCGTCGGCCATAGCCGGTGCACAATCGTCGTCTTCCGATTGACATCTCACCTCATCACATCACGGGGAACCATCATGACGTTGCAAGTCTGGCTGGCCTTCTTTCTGGCCGCCTGGGTGATCGCCATTTCGCCGGGCTCGGGCGCGATTCTGTGCATGAGTCACGGGCTGACACATGGCGTGCGCCGTACGTCAGTCACGATTGCCGGGCTGGAGCTTGGCATCGTGGTGATCCTGTTCATTGCGGGCGCTGGACTGGGCGCGCTGCTGATCGCGTCGGAGCATGCCTTTACGGCCATCAAGATCGTTGGTGCGCTGTATCTGATCTATCTGGGCATCGTGCAGTGGCGCACGCCTATCCAGATCAACAAGCCCGCCGAGGGTGAACCGGTGAAGGTTTCCGGCAGCGGCGCGCGCCGGCGCTTCCTGGTCGGGTTGCTGACCAATCTGACGAACCCGAAGGGCATCCTGTTCATGGTGGCGGTGCTGCCGCAGTTCATCGATCCGGCCAAGCCGCTGCTGTCGCAGCTCGGCATCCTGGCGGCAACGATGGTGTTCGTTGACCTGATCGTCATGCACGGCTATGCGCTGCTGGCCTCGCGTGCGCAGCGCCTGTTCCGCAATCCGCGCGCGCTGCGCTGGCAGAGCCGTTTCTTTGGCGGCATGCTGATGAGCATCGGTGCCGCGCTGTTCTTCGTGAAGCGTCAGACGGCCTGACGGCTACCGTGCCCGCTGGGCTGGCCGCGTGCCGAGACCAGCGCGCGCAATCACCAACGCGCCCACGGGCGCCACCGCAAACAGCAGGAACAGCCAGCGCGATGCGGTGCCCAGATCTGGAGCCGGGCCGGCAGCTCCCAGCGTGTTGAGCACCACGCCGCCCAACGCTGCCCCCAAGGCTGTTGCCACCAGTTGTACCGTCACGATCGACGCCGAGGCGCGGTCATGATCTACCGCCGGCGCCGCCGTCATGATGCGGTTGCCAAGGTGCGGCCACACAACGCCCACGCCCAATCCCACCAGCGTAAGCGCGACGATGATCAGCGCGGTCACCCACGTATCGCCCGCGCCCATCGGCACCAGAAACGCCAGTACCAGCAGACCCGCCGCGCAGGCCCACGGCGCCACACGGATCACGCGCGTGACCGACGCCTCGCGCAACGCCGCGCTCAGGATGGCACCCAGCGTCCAGCCGGCCGAGGCCGTTGCCGCGATGTAGCCCGCGATCAACGGGCTCTGTCCATGCAGCCGCTGCAAGAACAGCGGCACGAAGATCTCCGTGCATGTGACCGTCACGGCCAGCAGCGCAGATACGCCGTACAGTGCGGCGAGCGCCGTGCGGCCCGTGTATGCATCGGCGGGCAGGATGCGGCGCGACGAACGCATCTCCACGCGGCGGATGGCCAGCAGCGTGATGCCTGCTGCGATCAATCCAAGCGCGCCAAGCCACGGTGTGTCGCTGACGCTGGCCCACGACGCCGCCACCACGGCAACCGCCAGGAGCACGAGTTGACGCGCGGGCACTGGCGTCGGATGTTCCGCCTGGGTAGCCGCCGGCTTCAGCACGACCACGGCAGCGGCAGCCGCCAACGCGATCAGCACGACCAGCGACCAGAACGCCAGCCGCCACGTCGCGTACTGCGCAAAGATGCCGCCGACCGCCGGTCCGAGCAGCGTCGCAATGCCCCACATGCCCGAGAGTAGCGCCAGCGCGCGCGGCCATAACGGCTCGGGCAGCACGCTGCGCATCAGCACATACGGTGCCGACAGCAGCACGCCGCCGCCCAGCCCCTGCAGCACGCGGCCCACCAGCAGCACCGGCATGGTGGGCGCCAGCGCACACAGCGCCGAGCCGCCGCCAAACACCGCCGCGCCCAGCAGGTAGGCGCCGCGCGGCCCAACATGCTGGATCACCTGCGCCGCAACTGCCGCCCCGGTGATCGACGCGACGATGAACAGCGTCGTATTCCAGGCATAGAAGGCCACACCGCCGATGTCGTCGACCACGCTCGGCAGGATCGTCGTGGTCAGGTAGAGATTGATGGCGTGCAACGCCACGCCAGCGGCCAGCACCAGCACGCGCAGCGCATTGGCACCGCGAAACAGATCCAGCCACGAGGCATCGTCGGCGGTGATCGAGGTGGGACTCATCTTGGGCTCCAGCAAGGGTCGGGGGGGGGGTACCTGCAAGACGCGTCAGCCGGGTTGGCCGTGACGGTTGGCTTGCGTTGTATCGCTCGGTATCGCACTATCTTGACGTCAAGATAAAAACGAGTTGTCTTGACGTCAAGATAACCACCGCTGGAGGAAGGGAGAATGGACCGCGCTGCACAGGCCGTCGAACAATGGAATCGCGAACGCCCAGACCTGGATGTTGGATCGATGCTGCTGCTCGGGCGCCTGGGCGAGGCGGCCCTCATCATCGCGCGTGAACGGCTGAACCCGCTCTTTGCGGAATTCGGTTTGCAGCCCGGCGAGTTCGATGTGCTCGCCACCCTGCGCCGCGGCGGCGCGCCCTATGCGCTCACGCCCACCGCGTTGTACGACGCGGCGATGATGTCCTCGGGCGGCATGACCAATCGCATCGATCGCCTGCAGCAGGCCGGCTGGGTGGAGCGCCGGCCCAACCCGGAAGACGGCCGCGGCACGCTGGTCGCGCTTACCAAGGCGGGGTTTGCGTTGATCGACAAGGCGGTCAGCGCGCATGTCGAGAACCAGCGCGCCGTGCTATCGGTGCTGACAGACGCCGAGCAGCGGCAACTGGCAAAGCTGTTGGCGAAGTTGATCGACGGGCAGCGCGCGGCCGAGAACTAGTCTGCCTTCACCCCACGCCGATACTGGATCGCCTCGCCCACGTGCACGGCATCGATCTGCGCGTCGCCGGTCAGGTCAGCAATGGTGCGGGCCAGCTTGAGCACGCGTGCATAGGCGCGGGCGGACCACGAGAAGCGCGTCATGGCATGACGCAGCAAGCCATCGGCAGCATCCGTGCGGGCGCAGTGCAGATCGATCTCGTGGCCAGCCAGCAGTGCGTTGCGTTTGCCTTGCCGCGCGAGTTGCCGGGCATGCGCCGCCGATACGCGCTCGGCCACATCGGCGGTCGGCTCGCCTGGCGGGCCATCCAGCAATTCTTCCTGCGAAGGCGTCGGCACTTCGATCTGCACGTCGATGCGATCGAGGAGCGGACCGGAGATACGTGCCTGGTAGCGCTCCACCTGGTCTGGCGTGCAGCGGCACGCGCGTAGCGGATGGCCGCGATAGCCGCACGGGCAAGGGTTCATCGCGGCAATCAACTGGAAGCTGGCAGGAAAGTCGGTCTGGTGCGCAGCGCGCGAGATGGTGATGTGGCCGGTTTCCAGCGGCTCGCGCAGGACCTCGAGGACGCGGCGCTCGAACTCGGGGAGTTCGTCCAAAAATAGAACGCCTTGATGTGCCAGCGAGATCTCGCCGGGCCTCGGCGTATTACCGCCGCCGACCATCGCCACCGCCGATGCGGTGTGATGTGGCGCCCGGAACGGCCGCACCTTCCAGCGCTTGGCATCGAAACCGCGCGTGGTCAGGCTCATCACAGCGGCGGCAGAGAGCGCTTCGTCGTCGCTCATGTCCGGCAGCAAGCCGGGAAAGCGTTGCGCGAGCATCGATTTGCCGGTGCCGGGCGGGCCGATCATCAGCATCGAATGGCCGCCCGCCGCGGCCACTTCCAATGCGCGCCGCGCTTGCGGCTGGCCGCGCACGTCTGACAGATCGGGATAGCGGATATCAGCATCGACCGGTGCGGGCAGCGCGGGCGCGAGCTTGCGGTCGGGCGCACTGAGGTGGTCGCATACCTCGATGAGCGACCGCGCGGGCAGCACCTTGGTGCCGCTGACAAGTGCGGCTTCTGCGGCGTTTTCGGTGGGTAGCACGAACGCGCGGGTCAGCGGCGCTTCGCCGTCTGCGGATGTGGGGTTGCGCGACAGTGCATACGCCATCGCCAGCGCTCCGCGAATCGGCCGCAAGTCACCCGAGAGCGACAACTCGCCCGCAAACTCGTGCGCGTCCAGATGCGTGTGCGGAATCTGCCGGCTCGCGGCGAGGATGCCCAGCGCAATCGCCAAATCAAATCGCCCGGACTCTTTTGGTAGATCCGCCGGTGCCAGATTGACGGTGATGCGCCGCGCCGGAAACTCGAAGCGGCTGTTCTGGATGGCGGCGCGCACGCGGTCCTTGCTCTCCTTCACCTCGGTGTCGGGCAGCCCGACGATGGTGAACGACGGCAACCCGTTGGCCAGATGCACCTCCACTGACACTGCTGGCGCATCGATGCCGGAGAGCGCGCGTGAACGCAGGACGGCGAGGCTCATCGCGGCGTCCTCCGATTGACATGACTGGCGGAACAGAGAGCGGGGCAGGGATGCATGGCGTGTCAGTGCGCGGCGTAAGAGGAACCTGCCACTGTGCCAGCCACGCCACGCCATGATCTCTGCCTGCATCCAAATTTGACGCGCAGTCTGAATGCAAAAAAACCGGAGCACGTGGCTCCGGTGTTGTTGTCGGCAGATCAGATCAAGGGAACGCAGGCATCGCCGAATCCTCACCGCTGAAGCGGCCTTCGGGATGCGTGTTCTGCAGCAGGGCGCGCACTTCCGGCACGCGCGAGCGCGGTATGTCCACCATCAACAGGATCTGCCCATCCTCCACCGCCTGCTTGAACGGTTTGAGGCGGCTGTTCGGCACGGAACTGCCGATCATGCTGGAGGCCCACGCACCAAACAGCGCGCCGACCACGGTTGTGATGCCGACCATCCCCCACTGCGGACCTTCGCCAATGATCGGAAACAGCGCGGCCACCACGCCCGCTGCCACGCCCGCACCTCCGCCGATCACCAGCCCGTTCTGGGTGGCGTGGACGATGTCGGAAGTCTGGAGCAGGTTGGCCTCGTGCAGGCCGGTGAGGTCGGCGCCTTCCTTGGCGACGAAGTGGATGTGGCGCTCGGTGATGCGCGCCAACAGGAGGTCATTCATGACACGCCGGGCGCTGGCGACGTCCGGCAAGAGAAAGTAGAGGCGATGCTGCATGATCTTCTCCTCAAGCGCTGCTGCGCGTGCGTCTTAAGGACGTTCTAGATCAGTTCACCAGTTGCAACAAGGCGGCGCTTCGAACTTTTCGCTGTGCGCCGCAGCACGGGTGCGGCGGCGGGCACAGCAGGGGGCGGTACCCACTCCCTGCGTGATGTTGGGCGCTCGCGCGTTACTGGCCGGTGCTTGCCGGGGCGGTGGTCTTGAGCTGCGCTTCGAGCGCAGCCACGCGCGTCTCCAGCTCTTCCAGGCGAGCGCGGGTACGGGCCAGCACCTGCGACTGCACATCAAATTCTTCGCGTGTGACCAGATCGAGCTTGGAAAAGCCCTGGGTCATCATCGCGCGCACGTTCTTTTCGATGTCGGCGGCCGGCGAGTTGCGCAGTGCCTCGGTCACGCGGTTCTGAAAGTCGGTAAAGAGATCGGTGGGTTTCATTGAGGTTCTCCGAGGGTCAGGCTGCCTGCGCCAAGCCGGTGCATGCACCGCTTTTGTGCGCTGGAGTTGCCGTGTCATGGTGCGCTGGGCGGCACAAGGCGCGTGGTTTCGGTGCTGCAGGCGAGGATGCTACCTGTTGAGCGCTTCCAACTCCACAAATCCCAGCAAGTCTCGCTGCGATGCGGCATTGCCGACGCCAGCCAAACGGGGACAGATTCAGCGTCCGCTGCCCCGGAATATCAGGCGGGGCCATGACACGTTGTTGAAATCACTCTATCACATGGCTTTTTGCGTGCCATGACGGGCTGAGGCTGCATTGGGCAGATCAGCCTGCGGCAACTGTTGGCGGGTGGCGTGCATCACTTGAGCGATCCGTCCCCAATTTCTCCTGTTTCATGCTCCACGCCGTGTGTGGCGTATCGGTCGAGGGAATCCTCCAACTTCACCACCTCGACATGGCATGACAGTTGCAGAACCAGTGCGACTTTTTTCACGTTTCCACGTTCCGTTCTGTTGTTGCGACTTTCTAAAGGGGGAGAGCCGTTATGAAGAAATTTGCGTACGCAGCCAGTGTGGTGTTGTTGACCGGTGCTGCCGCCGGTATCACGCAAACCGCCATTGCTCAGACTGCGCCCGCCGCTCCGGCGGCCGATGCACCTGCCGCCGCGCCCGCGCCGGCACCTGCACTGACTGCCAATCTCACGCTGGCCAGCCAATACCGCTATCGCGGCATCATGCAGACCAACAACAAGCCAGCCATTCAAGGCGGCTTTGACTACGCCATTCCGGGCGGCGTGTTGCCCGAAGGCTTCTACATCGGCAACTGGAACTCGTCGATCAGCTGGCTGAGCGATTCCAACTCGAACGTGTCCGCACCCATCGAGATGGACTTCTACGGTGGCTACAAGACCGAGATCGTCAAGGACGTGCCCATCGACGTGGGCGTGCTGCAGTACTACTACCCGGGCAGCTATCCCGACGGTTTCACGCGCCCGCACACGACCGAAGGCTATGCGCAGATCGGCTATGGCCCGGTCACATTCAAGTACTCCCATGCGTTCTCGAACCTGTTCGGCACGCCCGATTCGCACCACAGCCAGTACTTTGATCTGTCGGGCAACTTCGACACCGGCTTCTGGGGCCTGACGCTGAACCTGCATGCAGGCTACCAGCAGGTGCCGCACCAGGCCGTACGCGCCTCCTATGCCGACTGGAAGATCGGCGTGACGAAGGACTTCGGCAGCGGCTGGACGGCATCGCTGGCCTACATCGATACGAATGCTTCGCGCGCCTTCTACACCAACACTCGCGGCAGCTACATGGGCAAGGCCACAGCCTTGCTGTCGGTCACCAAGACTTTCTAATCAACGAGGCGAGGCGGCGCTCATTGAACAACAACAGGGCGCTGCCAATCGAGGAGGAATCCAGCATGAAACTCATCATGGCGGTCATCAAGCCGTTCAAGCTCGACGAGGTCCGCGAGGCGTTGTCCGAAGTCGGGGTGTCGGGCATCACCGTTACGGAAGTCAAGGGTTTTGGGCGCCAGAAGGGTCACACGGAGCTCTACCGCGGCGCCGAGTACATCGTCGACTTCCTGCCTAAAGTGAAGATTGAAGTGGCCGTGCCCGACGACGTGCTCGAGCGCGCCGTCGAAGCCATCGAAAAATCCGCACGCACCGGCAAGATCGGCGACGGCAAGATTTTCGTTGCCGACGTTGAGCAAGTCATCCGCATCCGCACCGGCGAGACCGGCGGCGACGCCCTATAAGCGCCAACCAGCCAAGGAAGAGGTCAAGACATGAAAACCTGGTTCACACGATTCCTGACGGCGGGGGCCGTCGCTGCGGTGCTTGCAGGCGCCGTACTGTCCGCGCCGGCTATGGCGCAGGACAAGCCGGCCGCATCTGCGCCTGCCGCTGAAGCCAGCGCCGCGCCGGCAGCCGCTGCTGCTGCGTCGGAACCGGCCGCCGCGCCAGCCGCTGCTGCGCCCGCTGCCGCTGCTGCCCCTGCGGCTGCCACGCCCGTGCCCAACAAGGGCGATACGGCCTGGCTGCTGATCTCCACCGCGTTCGTCATCCTGATGACGCTGCCGGGTCTGGCGCTGTTCTACGGCGGCCTGGTGCGCAAGAAGAACATGCTGTCCGTGCTGATGCAGTGCATGGGCATCTTCTCGCTCATCATCATCCTGTGGGCCGTCTACGGTTACAGCTTCGCGTTCACCGAAGGCAATGCGTTCTTCGGCGGGATGGACCGACTGTTCCTGAAGGGCCTGACGCCAGATTCGGTGGCCGCCACTTTCAGCAAGGGCGTGGTGGTGCCGGAGTACGCGTACTTCGCGTTCCAGGGCGCGTTTGCTGCGATCACCTGCGCGCTGATCATCGGTGCCTTCGCCGAACGTGCAAAGTTCTCGGCCGTGCTGCTGTTCGTGGTGCTGTGGTTCACCTTCAGCTACCTGCCGATCGCCCACATGGTCTGGTTCTGGCCGGGTCCGGATGGCTTTACCGATGCCAAGGCCGCTGAACTCATGACGTCCAAGTCGGGCTGGCTGTTCCAAAAGGGCGCGCTGGACTTTGCCGGCGGTACCGTGGTGCACATCAACGCCGCTGTCGCGGGCTTGGTGGGGGCCTTCCTGTTTGGCAAGCGCATCGGCTTCGGCCGTGAAGCGCTCAAGCCGCACAGCCTGACGCTGACGATGGTCGGTGCCTCGCTGCTGTGGTTCGGCTGGTTCGGCTTCAATGCCGGTTCGGCCCTGGAAGCCAACGGCAGCGCCGCGCTGGCCTTCGTCAACACGCTGCTGGCCACCGCCGCTGCTGTGCTGTCGTGGAGCTTCGGTGAGTGGATCGGCAAGAGCAAGCCGTCGATGCTGGGTGCTGCATCGGGTGCTGTGGCGGGCCTTGTGGCCATCACCCCGGCAGCCGGCTTTGTCGGCCCGATGGGCTCGATCGCGCTGGGCATCATCGCCGGCCTGCTGTGCCTGTGGGGTGTGACTGGCCTCAAGCGCATGCTGGGCATGGACGACACGCTGGACGTGTTCGGCGTGCACGGCGTGGGCGGTATCCTCGGCGCACTGCTGACCGGCGTGTTTGCCTCGCCGAGCCTGGGCGGCACTGGCATCTACGACTATGTCGCCAACAAGGTGGCCGACGGCTACTCGATCGGCGGTCAACTGTGGATCCAGTTCCAGGGCGTGCTGACCACCGTGATCTGGTCTGGCGTGGTGGCCTTCATCTCGTACAAGATCGTCGACGCGGTCGTCGGCCTGCGTGTACCGGAGGAAGAGGAGCGCGAAGGTCTGGACATCACGTCCCACGGCGAAACTGCCTACGAAGACTGATCCGCAACCTGATGGAGCAAAAGACCCGGCCACGTGCCGGGTTTTTTGTTGGCGCCCGCCCCAAGCCGCGTAGCCTTAATTCCGATGTAAAAAACCTTCAATTGCCTCTCGTTATGCGGACGCTTACATTGCAGACGTGGTTTCCTCCACCTGCAGAACGCTCCCCGTATCTGTCAGGCTATTCCCCAAGCGCGGCAGCCCCGCGCTTTTTTTTGCCCGCGTTTTTTGTGTGGTTTTGTGCCTTGCCACACACCGCCCCTTGCGAAACCCTCCGCTGACCGCATATCGATAGCCCACTGTCGTCTGCAAGCTATTGCCTGTTCCTCTACAATCGGAGCGGGCGATAAATTACATCAATAGGAAGGGTATGGTTCCGCACCTGATCACCGCGCTGAACGGGCCGCTGCTGGAGCTCGAGCAGAAGATTCTTGACGCCACGCCCGCCATCGAACGCTGGTTCCGCCTGGAATGGCAGGAACACACGCCGCCGTTCTACTGTTCGGTCGATTTGCGCAACGCCGGCTTCAAGCTGGCGCCGGTCGACACAAACCTGTTCCCGGGCGGCTTCAACAACTTGGCGCCAGAGATGCTGCCGCTGGCCGTGCAGGCCGCCATGGCCGCGATCGAGAAGATCTGCCCGGACGCCAAGAACCTGCTGCTGATCCCCGAGCGCCATACGCGCAACATGTTCTATCTGCAGAACGTGGCACGCCTGTCGCAGATCATGCGCCAGGCAGGGCTCAACGTGCGCCTGGGTTCGCTGTCCGAAGACATCAAGGAACCGACGCCGATCGACCTGCCCGATGGTCAGCGCCTGGTGGTCGAGCCGATCTCGCGCATCGGCACCAAGGGCCGCCGCGTGGGCATGGAAGATTTCGATCCGTGTTCGATCCTGCTGAATAACGATCTGTCGGCCGGCGTACCGCCGATCCTCGAGAACATTCACGAGCAGTACCTGCTGCCGCCGCTGCACGCGGGCTGGTCGCAGCGCCGCAAGACCAACCACTTCGCCGCCTATGATGAAGTGGCCAAGAAGTTCGCCAAGTTGATCGACATTGACCCGTGGATGGTCAACCCGTACTTCACCAAGTGCAGCGGCCTTGACTTCCACGAGCGCGCCGGCGAGGAAGAACTCGCCCACGCGGTTGAGACCGTGCTCAAGAAGACCGCCAAGAAGTACAAGGAATACGGCGTGACCGAGACCCCGTACGTGGTGGTCAAGGCGGATGCCGGCACCTACGGCATGGGCGTGATGACCGTGCGTGATCCTTCCGAGGTCAAGGGCCTCAACCGGAAGGAGCGCAACAAGATGAGCGTGGTCAAGGAAGGCCTGGAGGTCTCCGAGGTGATCGTGCAGGAAGGCGTGCACACCTTCGAGAAAATCAACGAGGCCGTGGCTGAGCCTGTGGTCTACATGATCGACCGCTACGTGGTTGGCGGCTTCTATCGGGTTCATACGGGCCGCGGCGTGGACGAGAATCTGAACGCGCCGGGCATGCATTTCGTGCCGCTGCCGTTTGCGTCGAACTCGCTGCCGGACAGCCACGCCAAGCCGGGCGCCGGCGAGCCGAACCGCTTCTACATGTATGGCGTAGTGGCCCGTCTCGCTTTGCTGGCCGCGTCGCTCGAGCTCGAGAAGACCGACCCGAACCCGCTGATCTAAGTACAAGCTGTTGAGGGAATCGCCATGCGCATCCTGTTCATCGTCGATCCACTGTCGACGTTCAAGATCTACAAGGATTCCACCTTCGCGATGATGCGCGAGGCGACGGCACGCGGCTACGCCATCTACACGTGCCTGCAGTCGCACCTCACGCTGTCGGGCAACGTGGTCGAAACCGTTGCCACGCCCATCGCCCTGACCGGCAATGAGGAGGATGGGCAAGAGTGGTATCGCGCTGGCGATGCGCGCCTGTTACCGCTCACGGGCTTTGACGCCGTGCTGATGCGCAAGGACCCGCCGTTCGATATGGAGTACGTCACCAGCACCTGGCTGCTGGAGATTGCCGAGCGCCAGGGCGCACGTGTGTTCAACAAGCCGCAGGCGATTCGTGACCACTCCGAGAAGCTGGCGATTGCGCAGTTTCGCGAGTTCACCGTACCGACGATCGTCTCGCGCGATGCCAAGCGCCTGCGCGATTTCCACGCCGAGCAGGGCGACGTCATCTTCAAGCCGCTCGACGGCATGGGTGGTACGGGTATTTTCCGCGTCGGGCCGGACGGCATGAACCTCGGCGCTGTGATCGAAACGCTCACCGACAACGGCGCGCGCACGATCATGGCGCAGCAGTACATTCCCGCCATCCGCGAGGGCGACAAGCGCATCTTGCTGATCGGTGGCTCGCCGGTGCCGCATTCGCTGGCACGCATCCCGATGGCTGGCGAAGTGCGCGGCAACCTGGCCGCCGGCGGTACGGGTCGTGCCCAGCCCTTGTCCGAGCGCGATCAAGTGATTGCGCATGCACTCGCGCCGGTGCTATGGCAGCGCGGCCTGCTACTGGTCGGCCTGGATGTCATCGGTGACTACCTGACCGAGGTCAACGTCACCAGCCCGACGTGCTTCCAGGAGATCACCCAGCAGACCGGCTTTAACGTGGCTGGCATGTTCATCGACGCGCTCGAGCGGGCCGCGGGCAAGTCGCCGGGCGCGGGGTTAGGTGGGACTGGCCGGAAGTTGGCCTAGGAAGGCGGCATAGCCCCTCTGGCGGGTGTCCTCCGCTCGGGGGAGTTCCGTCACACTGTGCGCAATCGCCCCAAATGGCCCTGATACAATCAGAGTCATACCGATTCGCTTTTCGATCATGGCAGGGATTCTGATCATCGCTCATGCGCCGCTGGCCAGCGCACTGCGCGATTGCGCTGCACACGTGTATTGCGGCCAGCCCGAACGGCTGGGTGCAATCGACGTCCTGCCCGATGCCGAGCCGGCCGCCGTGCTGGCCCAGGCACGCGCCAAACTCGCAGAGCTGGTCGAGGACAACGGCGCGCTGGTGCTGACCGACATCTTCGGAGCCACGCCTGCCAACATCGCCTCCCGCCTGGCGGATCCAGGTCGTGTGCGTGTGCTGGCCGGCGTTAACCTGCCGATGCTGGTGCGCGCCATCTGCTATCGCACCGAAAAACTCGAACAACTTGCTGCCAAGGCCTTGGCCGGCGGCGCGCAAGGCGTACTGCAGGTCGGCTCGACAGCCGTTCAGAACCAGGTTGCCAACCATCCGGACAAATATGCTGCAGAGGGATATCACCATCATCAATAAGCTCGGGCTGCATGCCCGTGCTTCCGCCAAACTCACGCAGCTCGCCAGCAAGTTCGACAGCCAGATCAAGATGTCGCGCAACGGCCGTCAGGTCGACGCCAAGAGCATCATGGGCGTGATGATGCTGGCGGCAGGCATCGGCTCCACCGTCACGCTGGAGATCGAAGGCCCTGACGAGCAGGCTGCCATGGACGGGCTGGTCGGACTCATCAACGACCGCTTCGGCGAAGGCGAGTAACCCACAACCTGTCAGACAACGCAGCAGCTCTCGGCCAGCGTCTCTATGCCATTCACTTTGCACGGCATCCCGGTCTCGCGCGGCATCGCCATTGGTCGAGCCCATATGCTGGCGCGCGCGGCACTGGATGTGTCGCACTACCTCGTCGACGAAGATAAGCTGGACGCCGAGGTCGAGCGCCTGCGCAGCGCTCGAGCCGCTGTGCGCGGCGAGCTGGTCACGCTCAAGCATGAGTTGCCCGCCGATGCGCCTGAGGAGCTGAGCGCCTTCTTGGCCGTCCATGCGATGTTCGTGGATGATCCGCATCTGTCGCAGGAGGCGGAGAAGCTGATTCGCGAGCGGCGCTACAACGCCGAGTGGGCGCTGACCACGCAGCTCGAAGAGCTGATCCGCCAGTTCGGTGAGATCGAAGACGAGTACCTACGCGAGCGCAAGGCCGACATCGAGCAGGTGGTCGAGCGCATCCTGAAGGTGCTGGCCGGTGCGCCCGCGCTGGCGCCCGCACCGGTGGCGGTCGGCTGCGATCCGGACGCCGGCATGATCGTCGTCGCACATGACATCGCCCCGGCGGACATGTTGCAGTTTCGCGGTCAAACGTTCGCTGGCTTTGTCACCGACCTCGGCGGGCGCACCTCACACACTGCCATCGTTGCGCGCAGCCTGGATATTCCGGCTGCGGTGGGCGTGCACAATGCCAGCGCGCTGATCCGCCAGGACGACGTCATCGTCATCGATGGCGACAACGGCATCGTCATCGTTGATCCGAGCGTGGCCATCCTTGAGGAATACCGCCACCGCCGCAGCGAGGGCGAGCTGCAGAAGAAGCGCCTCGAGCGTTTGCGCCACACACCCACTGTCACACTCGACGGCACGCAGATCGATCTGCTGGCCAACATTGAGATGCCGGAAGATGCAGCCGCCGCCGTGAAGGCTGGCGCTGTGGGCGTCGGGCTGTTCCGCTCAGAATTCCTCTTCATGAACCGGCGTGGCGCGCTGCCCGACGAGGAAGAGCAGTTCCACGCGTACCGCACGGCGGTCGAGTCGATGCAGGGCTTGCCGGTGACGATCCGCACGATCGACATCGGCGCCGACAAGCCGCTCGACATCCGCGACGACGTGTTCGAGACCGCGCCCAACCCGGCGCTGGGGCTGCGTGCGATTCGCTGGTCGTTGTCGGAGCCAGCGATGTTCCTGACGCAATTGCGCGCGCTGCTGCGGGCGTCGGCCTTCGGGCCGGTGAAGATTCTCGTGCCGATGCTCGCGCACGCCCGCGAGATCGACCAGACGCTGGATCTGCTCGCGCGTGCCAAGGCCTCGCTTGACGCCGACGGCATCGCCTATGACCCGACCGTCAAGGTTGGCGCCATGATCGAGATTCCGGCTGCTGTACTGATCCTGCCGGTATTCCTGCGCCGCATGGATTTCTTCTCCATCGGCACCAATGACCTGATCCAGTACACGCTGGCCATCGACCGCGCCGACAACGCGGTCGCGCATCTGTATGACCCACTGCATCCGGCGGTGCTGCAGTTGATTGCGCGTACCATCCGCGAAGGGCATCTGGCGGGCAAGCCGGTATCAGTGTGTGGCGAGATGGCGGGCGATTCGACGATGACGCGCCTGCTGCTCGGCATGGGGCTCACCGAGTTCTCGATGCATCCATCGCAGTTGCTCAGCGTGAAGCAGCAGATCCTGCGCTCGGACCGCCCGCGTCTGATGCGTGAGGCCGACCGCCTGCTGCACGCCTGTGAACCCGCTGAAATCCAGGACGCACTGGGCGCGCTGGCTCGCGCTTGACCTGCTGAGTTTTTAAGCACCGGGCCCACACGACTGTCGTACCGGCGCATCGCCTGTCTCAGGGGCGCTTCCCCGTTAAGTGACTGAAATTGCACGTCTTTTCGCGAAAAGACGGCTTGCGCGCACCTGTTTGTCCCTGCCGATTGTATGAGGTAGAACAAGAATTGTTCTCATTACCATTCTCTGTTATTCTGGTTTCACAGCGCGTTTTGAGTGCTGCGGAGGAAACCTGTGTACGTCTGCATCTGCAACCAAGTGACCGATCGCGAAATCCATGGCGCTGCCCGTCTGGGCGTGTCGACAATGGACGAACTCGCCGAGACGCTGGGCGTCGGCACCTGCTGTGGACAATGCCGGGACTGCGCCAAGCAGGTGCTCGCCGAAGCGGTGAGCTGCATTCCCGTCGATCAGGTGTTGGGCCGTGCAAGCACGCATGCCATAATCGAGCGTCGCGACGAGCCCGTTGCCAACGATCAAGCCATTTCGGCTAGTGCGTTGGCTGCCTGATACCCCCGCTTTTCCGTTTCTTTTTTCGCCGCGACCTGCCGCCCAGGCTGAATAGCCTAGGTGGCGTTTGTTGCTTGGGTCAGGCACAGGGCTCGCCTTGAACGGACGCGTGCGTGCGTCCATCACCCGCAGGAGCCCCAAGAATGAAAGGCGATAAGAAAGTTATCCAATATCTGAACGCCCAGCTCAAGAATGAGCTGACCGCCATCAACCAGTACTTCCTCCACGCGCGCATGTATGGCCATTGGGGGCTCAAGCGCATCGGGGACCACGAATACAAAGAGTCCATCGGCGAGATGAAGCACGCCGATCGCCTGATCGAACGCATCCTGATGCTCGAAGGCCTGCCGAACCTGCAGGACCTCGGCAAGCTGATGATCGGCGAGAACACCCCGGAAATGCTCGAGTGCGACCTGAAGCTGGAGAAGGCCGCACACACCACGGTGGTGGAAGCCATTGCGTACTGCGAGTCCGTCAAGGACTACGTCAGCCGCGAGATTTTCGTCGACATCCTGGACGACACCGAAGAGCACATCGACTGGCTGGAGACGCAGCTGGAGCTGATCGATAAGATCGGCATCCAGAACTTCCTGCAGTCGCAGATGGAAGCCGACAGCGAGTAAGCCTCGTCGATCGGCAAGGAAAAAGGAGGCCTCTGGGCCTCCTTTTTTTTTGTTGTCCGCGTTCAGTGAGCCAGGACTTAGGACTAGTGTGCGCCACCACAGACCGGGCACGACGCCTGACGCGCCACACGCATCGTCGTCCATTCCATCGACAGGCTGTCGAGCATCAGCAGGCGCCCGGCAAGCGAGCGGCCGATGCCAGCGATCAGCTTGAGCGCCTCGGCGGCCTGCACGGTGCCCACCATGCCGACCAGTGGCGAGAACACCCCCATCGTTGCGCAGGCCACGTCCGGCGCGGGCTCGTCGGGAGGGAACAGGCAGGCGTAGCAGGGGCCACCAGCGCGGCTGTCAAATACGCTGATCTGCCCGTCAAAGCGGATCGCCGCCCCCGACACCAGCGGCACGCCCGCATGCACGCAGGCGAGGTTGGCTGCCTGGCGCGTGGCGAAATTGTCGGAACAATCGAGCACCACATTCACGCCGCCGAGTAGCGCACCGATGCTGTCCGCATCCAATCGGCGCTGCACGGTGTTGACCTGCACGCCCGGGTTCAGGCGGGCGATGGCGGCCTGTGCCGATGCCACTTTCGGCTGTCCAACCGACTCGGTGGTGTGAAGGATCTGGCGCTGTAGGTTGGTCAAGTCGACTGTGTCGTCATCGACGATGGTGAGCGTGCCTACGCCTGCGGCTGCCAGGTAGGGCAGGGCTGCTGCGCCCAGGCCACCCGCGCCAATGACGAGCGCATGCGCTTCAAGCAGACGCGTCTGCCCCTCGATGCCGATCTCGTCGAGCAGGATGTGGCGGGAATAGCGCAGCAGTTGGTTGTCGTTCATGGCGGTGCAATGAAAAAGGCCGTGCAGTGCACGGCCTCGCAAGTTTGCCAGTGTTTGCCGGCGGGTGTCTTAACGGGCGCCGCTCGGCTCCGGTGCCGGGATGACACCGCTGGCCGGAACGTTGGGCTTCTGTGCTGCCGGCTTGGCCTTGGGCTTGGCATCGCTGCCGTCCTTGGCGGCCGGCGACTTGGCGGGCTTGTCCGACGTCGCCACGGCGGCTTCCAGCACCGACTTCGAGCGCTTGACCGGCTGGCCGCGCAACTCGTTGATCGCCTGCTGCAGCATGAAGTCGTCAGCCGAACCGAACTCGATCGGCTTCTTGTTGCGCTCCTTCTCGCGCTGCTCAGGTGTCTTCTTGGCGTTCTCTTCTTCCAGGCGACGCAGCTCTTCAACGCGGCGCTTTTCGCGCTCGGTCATCTCGGTTTCTTCCGATTCCTGCTTGTTGTGCAGGTGGCGCTCGGTGTCGATTTCACGGGTGATCAGCGCGTCGTCCGGGTCGCCGTCCGGGTTCTGGTCAACCGGGATGTCCGGGCGCACGCCCCAGGCCTGGATCGACTTGCCCGACGGCGTGTAGTAGTACGCGATGGTCAGCTTGATGCCGGTGTCGTTGGACAGCGGACGCACCGTCTGCACTGAGCCCTTGCCGAAGGTCGTCTTGCCCATCGTCTTGGCACGGTGGTGATCCTGCAGCGCACCCGCCACGATTTCCGATGCCGATGCCGTGTAAGCGTTGGTCAGCACAATGATCGGCACGGTCTTGAACTCGGGGTCCAGGCCGGCCAACGGATCGGAATCGAAGTTGCTCAAGCGGTAGTTGGCAAAGTTTGCCTTGTACGTGCGCTTGGCATCCGGCACCTGGCCGTTGGTCGACACCACCGTCACATCCGGCGGCAGGAACGCGGCCGACACGCCCACAGCGGCTTGCAGCACGCCGCCGCCGTTGTTGCGCAGATCCAGGATCAGGCCCTTGAGGTGGCCGTCTTGTTTGGCCAGGTCATTCAGCTTCTTGGCCAGGTCCGGCACGGTGCGTTCCTGGAAGCTGGTGATACGCACCCAGGCGATACCGTTATCCAGCAGCTTGGCTTTGACCGACTGCACCTGGATTTCAGCGCGGGTGATCGTGAGCGGGAAGGTGCGCTCTTCCTTCTTGCGATAGATGGTCAGCGTGACCTTGGTGCCCGGCGCACCGCGCATGCGCTTGACGGCTTGCTCCAGCGGCATGCCGCGCACGGGCTTGTCGTCGATGCGGGTGATCAGATCACCCGGTTGCACGCCGGCGCGGAAGGCGGGGGTGTCTTCAATCGGGTTGATGACCTTGACCAGGCCTTCTTCCTGCGAAATCTCGATGCCCAAGCCGGCAAAACGGCCCTGAGTGCCTTCCTGCAGTTCCTGGAAGTCTTTCTTGTCGAGATACGCCGAATGCGGGTCAAGGCTGGAGACCATGCCCTTGATGGCTTCGGTCAGCAGTTTGTCGTCGTCCACGGGCTCGACGTATTCGCGCTTGATCTGGCCAAAGATGTCGGCCATCAGGCGGAGCTTTTCCAGCGGGAGCGGCCCAACCGTCGCGTTTTGCGCGGTGGCGGAGAGCTGGAGCGTCGCCAGAACCCCGGTGACGAGGCCAATGGCGATCAAGCTGATGTTCTTGAGCGAAGTTCGCATGTGTCGAGCGTGGACGTGGGAACAGTAGATAAACATGACCCGGGATGGCTCGCGCATATCCCGGGCTACAGGCTTCGACAGTATAAAGGCGTTGGAGTGCCAAACGCCTCGTTACGGTTTATTTCGACTTACCCTGGCTGGCTACCGCCGCGAGGGACGCGGCAATCGCTTGCTGATCGCCCAGGTAATAGTGGCGGATCGGCTTGAGGTTGGCGTCCAGCTCATACACAAGTGGTGTGCCATTGGGGATGTTCAGGCCGACGATGTCAGCGTCCGAAATGCCGTCCAGGTACTTCACCAGTGCGCGGATGCTGTTGCCGTGCGCGGCGATCACTACGCGCTGGCCGCTCTTGATGGCCGGGGCGATCGATTCTTCCCACAGCGGCAGCACGCGTGCGACGGTGTCCTTCAGGCACTCGGTCAGGGGCACTTGCTCGCGCGACAGGCCCGCGTAGCGCGGGTTGCCGAACGCGTCGTTTTCGGCGCCGGGCTCAAGGGCGGGCGGCGGCGTGTCGTAGCTGCGGCGCCAGACGAGGACTTGCTCATCGCCGAACTTGGCGGCGGTCTCGGCTTTGTTCAGACCCGACAGTGCGCCATAGTGGCGTTCATTGAGGCGCCACTCGTTGCGGGTCGGGATCCACATCAGGTCCATTTCATCCTGCACGTGCCAGAGCGTGCGAATTGCACGCTTGAGCACCGAGGTGTAGGCCAGGTCGAAGGTGAAGCCGGCTTCGCGCAGCAGGCGGCCGCCTTGGCGGGCCTGGGCAACGCCCGTGTCGGTCAGGTCGACGTCGACCCAGCCGGTGAAGCGGTTCTCCAGATTCCACGTTGATTCGCCGTGGCGGATGAGGACGAGCTTATGCATGACTGCCATGATGAGAAGTGAGAAAACCTGCGCGCGGGCCTGCGGCGATGCGTCGTGGCGTCATCGTGCGGCCGCCGAAACCAGCTATTTTATAATGCCGCCCGCATCATGTCCCCGCGCGCGCCCGAGCCGTTCGGCTGATGTTCGCCAATTCGGCCCGCCCGATCCATCCAGGAAACCCATACCGTGAAGTTCTTCGCCGATTACAACAACCTTGCCCTGCTTGCTGTCGCCATCGTTTCGGGTCTGCTGCTGATCTGGGGCCCCATCCAGCGCCGCCTTGCTGGTGGCGGTGGTGCCCAGGTAGGCGCTTCGGTTGCCACCCAGCTCATCAATCGCCGCAATGCTGTGGTGGTGGATGTGCGTGAGAGTGCTGAATACGCCGCAGGCCACCTGCCGCAAGCCAAGCATGCGCCGCTCGGCGAGCTGGAAGGCAAGGCTGCCGGCCTTGCAAAGAACAAAGAGACCCCCATCATCCTCGTATGCCAGACCGGCCAGCGCGCCGGGAAGGCGCAAGCAGTCTTGAAGCAGGCCGGTTACAGTGAGGTCTATTCGCTCGAGGGCGGATTGGCCGCCTGGCAGCAGGCTGGTCTTCCGGTCGTCAAATAAAGACAACGAGGTTTGAAGTATGGCGCACGTGGTTATGTACAGCACCACCGTCTGCCCCTATTGCGTGGCAGCGGAAAAACTCCTGAAGCAGCGAGGTGTCGAGCAGATCGAGAAGATCCTGATCGACCGTGAACCCGGCAAGCGTGAAGAGATGATGACGCGCACCAATCGCCGCACCGTGCCGCAGATCTACATCGACGATCGCCACATCGGCGGCTTCGATGACCTCTCTGCGCTGGACCGCGAAGGCGGGCTGGTGCCACTGTTGGCGGCCTGATCGCCATGCCAAAACGCCCGGCTTTGACCGGGCGTTGCACTTTTAGGCCAGCTCTCATGGTGGGCACCATTGCCTCATGTACCATACGCGTCTTGCGCGCGGAACAGATCCCGCCGCGCACTGACCATACATCTATCTGAAGGCGAGTCATGAGCGACCAGCAACAGCAGCAACCGGGCCAGGATGGCCAGCCGTTCTTCAACATTCAGCGCGTCTACCTGAAGGACCTGTCGCTGGAACAGCCGAACTCGCCGCACATTTTCCTGGAACAGGAACAGCCGTCCGTGGAAGTGCAGGTGGACGTGTCCGCCTCGCAACTGGCCGAGGGTGTGTTTGAAGTGGTGGTGATCGGCACGGTCACGACCAAGGTGCAAGAGAAGGTGGCCTTCCTGGTGGAAGCCAAGCAAGCCGGCATCTTCGACATCCGCAACGTGCCGGACGAGCAAATGGACCCGCTGCTGGGCATCGCCTGCCCGACCATCGTGTACCCGTACCTGCGCTCGAACATCGCCGACACCATCGGCCGCGCGGGCTTCCAGCCAATCCACTTGGCGGAGATCAACTTCCAGGCACTGTACGAGCAGCGCCTGGCTGCCGCCATGGAGCAAGCCCAAGCTGCCGGTGGCAACAGTGGTCTGGTGATGCCGGACGGCTCGAAGGCCACCCACTAAGTACGAGGCGCACCGCGCCAGAAGCCCGCGCCGGCCATACGCTCGCGCGGGCTTTTTCTTTTGCTCGACCTTTTTGCCTGACCGATCCGAGTTTTGAACATGCACACGCGCATGCGAATTTCCGTTCTGGGTGCCGGCGCCTGGGGGACTGCCCTGGCCAGCCATGCCGCGCAATCGCACGATGTCGTGCTGTGGGGGCGTGACGCCAGCCTCGTCACGCAGATGGCCGCCACGCACATCAACGAGGCTTACCTGCCGGGCATCGCGCTGCAGGTGTCGCTGCGTTTCGAGGCTGACCTGCACGCCGCGCTCGATCACGCAGCCGGCAACGACGCATTGGCTGTGATTGCCTCGCCCGTTGCGGGTCTGGCCGACCTGACTCGGGCGGTTGCCGCGCACGGTGGTGTGCGCAACGTGATCTGGCTATGCAAGGGGTTCGACCCACAGACCGGTGCGTTGCCCCACGCCATCGTTGCCGACGTGCTGACGCAGACCAGCCACCCGGATCTGGCGACGGGTGTGCTGTCCGGCCCGAGCTTTGCCAAGGAGGTCGCGCAGGGTTTGCCGTGCGCGATGACGGTGGCATCCACCAGCGCTGCGCTGGGCAAGCTCACGCAACGCGGTTTCCACCATCACGCGATGCGCGTGTATGCGAGCGATGACCTCATCGGTGTGGAGGTGGGTGGTGCCGTCAAGAACGTGCTGGCCATAGCGACCGGCACGGCGGATGGTCTGGGCCTGGGCTTGAATGCGCGCGCTGCGCTGGTGACGCGCGGCTTGGCCGAGATGACGCGTCTGGGCATCGCACTGGGTGGTCGGCCGGAAACCTTCATGGGCCTGACCGGCATGGGCGATCTGCTGCTCACCGCCACGGGCGATCTCTCGCGCAATCGCACCGTCGGCATGCAGCTCGCGCAGGGCCGCACGCTTGACGACATCCTGCACAGCCTTGGCCATGTCGCCGAGGGCGTGCGTTGCGCGCGCGCTGTCGCCGCACTGGCGCGAGCAAAAGGCGTCGACATGCCGATTACCTTTACGGTGTGCGAAGTCCTGTTCGAGGGTCTTGCGCCTGCAAGCGCAGTGGATCGTCTGCTACAGCGCGACGCGAAATCCGAATCGGCGCGCTGATTCTGGTGCGGGGCTGGCGCTCAGGCGCCGCCTTCGAAACCGTTCTGCCGCCACGCTTCGAACACCACCACCGCCACGGTGTTCGACAGATTCAAGCTGCGGTTGTCGGGCCGCATCGGCAGACGGATGCGCTGCGACGTGGGAAACCATTCGCGGCGTTCTTCAGACAACCCGCGCGTTTCCGATCCGAACACGAACCAGTCGCCCGGCTGGAAAGTCATGCTGGCAAACGGTGTGGAACCACGCGTGGTGAGCGCGAACATGCGCGCCGGATCAGGCTGCGCATCCCGTAGGAAGGCTTCCCAATCGGCATGCACGCGCATCGTTGCGTACTCGTGATAGTCGAGGCCGGCGCGGCGCATGCGGGCGTCTTCGAGCGGAAACCCCAGCGGCTCGATCAGATGCAGCTGCGCGCCCGTGTTGGCGCACAGGCGGATCACATTGCCCGTGTTGGGCGGGATTTCGGGCTCGACGAGGACGACGTTGAACATGATGGCTGGCCAAGGAAATTTCGGCGGCGAGCTTATCTAGATTGACGAGGGTTGTCACCCCGCCACAGTGCCAAACACGGGCCGCGACACAATGTCGCATAAGCATGTAACTAGGGCGTACGCAAGGCAACCACGTTGGTGACACGCGCGGCGCCTGCGCGCTTGAGTCGGGTGGCGATCTCGCCGAGGGTGGCGCCGGTGGTCATCACATCATCAATGACGCCGATGTGACGCCCCGCGATGCTGCCCGCGTCCGTCACCTCGAAGGCGCCGTGCAGGTTGGTCAGGCGCTCGGCACGATCGAGCGAGGCCTGGGCGGGATTGTCGCGCACGCGGCGCAGCCCATCTGCCTTGGCCGGGATGGCGAGTTGCCTGCCCAGTCGCCGGGTGATCTCCCAGGCTTGGTTGTAGCCGCGCGAGCGCAGACGGGTTGCCGACAGCGGCACTGGCAATAACAGGTCGGGCAGGCCGCCCGGCGCGGCGACCAGCGCGTCCCGCAAACGGTCGGCCAGCCATGCCGCGAGCGGCAACTGCGCCCGAAACTTCAATCCGGTGACGAGGTGATCGAGCGGCCAGCCGTAGTCCGCAATGACGATGGTGGCGTCAAAGTCGGGCATGCCGGCCAGGCAGGCGGAGCAATGCCGGGCGATGTGCCGGGCGTCCAGTGCGATGGCGCATTGGATGCAGCGCCGCCGGTGCAGTTGCGGCGCCAGATCGCCCATGCAGCCGGCGCAGACCAGCTCACGCTGGACTGCGCCGCACAGCGCGCAGGCGCATGGCAGCAGGTGCTGCAGGCCGGCATGAAACCATTGGCGCAACAGGGTTGGAGGCATGGTCAAAAAGTCGCCATCCCAGCCGATTTGCGGCCGATGCGCCATCAGACGGCGCCTGAAACATCCCGCCGGTATACTTGGTGCCCGCAGTTTCCGCCTCGATTTGTCGATGTCCGATCCCGTTCTCGCCCGTCCCGCCGCCTTGCGGCGCGCTTTCGATCGCCGCGCCGCGCGTCTTGCCGACATGGACTTCCTGCTGCGCGAGGTCGGAGCCCGGATGCAGGACCGGTTGTCGTACATCAAGCTGACGCCGTCGCGTGCGCTGGACCTGGGCTGTGGCCTCGGACAAGGGCTGGCGGTGCTGCGCGCCCAGTATCCGGATGCGCAGATCTGCGGCGTGGACTGGTCATCCGCCATGCTGGCGCGGGCAATACAGCTTGATCCGCAGCGCACGGACACGGGCTGGCTCGGTCGGCTGCTGAAGAAGCGCCCGGTCTTCGATTTCGCCCAGGCAGACTTTCGCGCGCTGCCATTTGCTGATGCGTCGTTTGACCTGCTGTGGTCCAACCTGGCGCTGCACTGGGACCCATCTCCGCACGCGATTTTTCCGGAGTGGCACCGCATCACCAAGGAAGGCGGTCTGCTGATGTTCAGCCTGTTCGGCCCGGACACCCTGCGCGAGCTGCGCAGCGCGCTGGCCGGTATCGATGCGGGTGTCCACACCTTGCGCTTTGTCGATATGCACGACATTGGCGATATGCTGGTGCATAGCCGCTGGTCCACGCCCGTGATGGACATGGAGCAGATCACCATCACCTACGAGACCCCGCAGGCGCTGCTGGCCGACGTGCATCTGCTGGGCGGCATGGCGGGCCTCATGGATGAAAGCGGCCGCAACCTGGCCAGCGCAGGGCTACACACGCCGCGCTGGCGCCAACGGCTGTTTGACGCGCTCGACGCGCAGCGCAATCCCGAGGGCCTGATCCCGCTGACCTTCGAGGTCGTCTACGGTCATGCCTGGAAGCTGGCGCCCACCCGCCGGCAGGCGCTGGATGATGAAGGGCGGGCGATGATCCCAGTTGATCAGATCGGCCGCAAACCGCGCGCCTGAGGCGGTTCTTGATGCAGGAACGGCATTGATAGCCCCTTGTCAAGCCGGGACTTGCATAAAGGCGCTTTACCTTGTTTGGGGTCAATTAGGACCATATACTGTGCCGGTTTGTCGCAGCAGTCCCCCCTAAGGCCTATCCCGTTTGTTGCCACGGGCGAACCGATCGGGTATGCATCCGAGGCAGGAGTGGTTCAATGCACGACATTGCAAATGTATGCGTTGATACGGCGCTCCAGCCAGCATGTGGCGCCTCCACCGTTCCGGAATCGCCGCGCAAGAACTGGCTCATGAAGCGAAACTGCTCGCTTTCACCTCGCCAGGTCGGCTGGTTCTACCTCTCGATTGTCATCCTCTCGTTCGTGATCGCTTCGTTCTTTGCGTGGCAAGGTGCGTGGTTGGTGTTGCCTTTCTCGGGGCTGGAGGTCGCGATTCTCGGATGGGCGTTGCTGTACCATGCCCGCCACGCCTCCGATTACGAGCACGTCTGGCTGGAGGACGGCGCGCTGGTGATCGAACAGGTGAGCGCCGGCCAGCGGGTGCGCCATGTGTTCAATCCGCAGTGGGTGCGCGTCGAACTCGGCGAGCCGCGAAATGAGCCCCTCCGGGAGCTGGTTGCGCTGCATTCCGGTGGACGCGTCGTGCGGGTCGGCCGATTTCTCGATCCGGTCGGGCGGAGCAGGCTTGCGAACGAGCTTTCCCGGTGTTTGGGACAGGGGCAACCAACCCAGGTCTCATGAGCCGCGCACCGGGGCAGAGTGGAATCTGTAAATTGGGTAGATAAAAAATGAAAATGTTGAATAAGACATTGGCAAGTTTGCTGGCGGCAGGCTCACTCCTCGCCTTCGGTCAAACGGCTCTGGCAGTGGAAGACATGCCAGGCGGCCCCGCAGTGATGCAGCTCAATCTCGCGCCCCCGGTCACCAAGATCGCCGCCGAGATCCACTGGCTGCACTACATGATGCTGATCATCTGTATCGTGATCTTCATCGGTGTGTTCGGGGTGATGTTCTACTCCATTTTCAAGCACCGCAAATCGCTGGGCCACAAGCCGGCGACGTTCCACGAAAGCACTACCGTCGAAATCATCTGGACCATCGTGCCGTTCCTGATCGTGATCGGGATGGCGCTACCGGCTACCAAGGCCGTGGTCGCGATGAAGGACACCACCAATTCTGACCTCACCATCAAGGCCACCGGTTACCAGTGGAAGTGGGGTTACGACTACCTGAAGGGCGAAGGCGAGGGCATTTCGTTCCTCTCAACGCTCACCACGCCGCGCGAGCAGATCAACAACGAGGCGCCCAAGAGCACCACGTACCTGATCGAAGTCGATAACGAGCTGGTCGTGCCGGTCAACCGCAAGGTGCGCATCGTCACCACCGCCAACGACGTGATCCACTCGTGGATGATTCCGGCATTCGGCGTGAAGCAGGATGCGATTCCGGGCTTCGTGCGCGACACGTGGTTCAAGGCCGAGAAGGTTGGCGTGTACCGCGGCCAGTGCGCCGAGCTGTGCGGCAAGGAACACGCCTTCATGCCGATCGTCGTGCGCGTCGTGTCCGACGCCGACTACACAGCGTGGGTCGACGGCAAGAAGAAGGAAATGGCCGCCAAGGCGGATGACCCCAGCAAGGTCTACACGCTGGACGAACTGAAGACGCGTGGCGAGAAGGTCTACACCGCCAATTGCGCGGTCTGCCATCAGCCGAACGGCAAGGGCGGTGGTCCGTTCCCGGCGCTGGACGGCTCGAAGATCGCCAACGGCCCGCTGGCTGGCCACGTGGACATCGTGCTGCACGGCAAGGCTGCAATGCCGCCCTGGGCTTCGGCGCTCAACGATGTGGAGATCGCCTCCGTCATCACGTACGAGCGAAACAATTGGGGCAACCATACCGGTGACCTGCTGCAACCGTCGCAAGTGAAGGACGCGCGCGGCGGCAAGATGCCCGAAGGCGGCGGCGCCAAGACTGCCGCTGCGCAAGCCCCCGGCCAGGTGGCCACCCAACAAGCGAATGCGGCGCAAGACCGCAGCGCTAGCTGATTGATCGTCTGCGTGACGAAACGAATCCAAGGAGTTTTGCGATGAGCACCGCTGTTACGCACCCGCAAGATCACGCGCACGGTCATGGAGACGACCACGCGCACGACCATCCACACGGCTGGCGCCGTTGGCTGTTCGCGACCAACCACAAGGACATCGGTACGCTGTACCTGTTGTTCTCGTTCATGATGCTGCTCTCGGGCGGCACGTTGGCACTGCTGATCCGTCTTGAGTTGTTCCAGCCGGGCCTGCAGTTCTTCCATCCGGAGCTGTTCAACCAGTTCACCACGCTGCACGGCCTGATCATGGTGTTCGGCGCGATCATGCCGGCCTTCGTGGGCTTCGCAAACTGGATGATCCCGCTGCAGGTGGGCGCCTCTGACATGGCGTTCGCCCGGATGAACAACTTCAGCTTCTGGCTGCTGCCGCCGGCCGCCCTCCTGCTGGTGGGCTCGTTCTTCGCGCCGGGCGGTGCGACGGCTGCCGGCTGGACGCTCTATGCGCCTCTGTCGGTGCAGATGGGCCCGGGCATGGACATGGCGATCTTCGCGGTGCACATCATGGGTGCCTCGTCGATCATGGGCGCGATCAACATCATCGTGACCATCCTGAACATGCGCGCGCCCGGCATGACGCTGATGAAGATGCCGATGTTCTGCTGGACGTGGCTGATCACGGCGTACCTGCTGATCGCCGTGATGCCGGTGCTGGCGGGCGCGATCACCATGGTGCTGACCGACCGTCACTTCGGCACGAGCTTCTTCTCGGCTGCCGGCGGCGGTGACCCGGTGATGTACCAGCACATCTTCTGGTTCTTCGGGCACCCCGAGGTGTACATCATGATCTTGCCGGCGTTCGGCATCATCAGCCAGATCGTGCCGGCCTTCGCGCGCAAGCCGCTGTTCGGTTACAGCTCGATGGTGTACGCCACGGCCTCGATCGCCATCCTGTCGTTCATCGTGTGGGCGCACCACATGTTCACGACCGGCATGCCCGTGACCGGCCAGCTGTTCTTCATGTACGCGACGATGCTGATCGCCGTGCCGACTGGCGTGAAGATCTTCAACTGGGTGGCCACGATGTGGCGCGGCTCGATGACGTTCGAGACACCGATGTTGTTTGCGATCGGCTTCATCTTCGTGTTCACGGTGGGCGGCTTCACGGGCCTGATCCTGGCCGTGGCCCCGATCGACATCCAGCTGCAGGACACGTACTACGTGGTGGCGCATTTCCACTACGTGCTGGTGGCCGGTTCGCTGTTCGCGCTGTTCGCGGGCTTCTATTACTGGGGTCCGAAGTGGTCGGGCTACATGTATAGCGAAACGCGCGGCAAGATCCATTTCTGGGGTTCGATGATCACCTTCAACCTCACGTTCTTCCCGATGCACTTCTTGGGCCTGGCCGGCATGCCGCGCCGCTATGCGGACTACCCGCAGCAGTTCGCCGATTTCAACGCTGTCGCGTCGATCGGTGCACTGGGCTTCGGCCTGATGCAGGTGTATTTCTTCTTCTTCGTGGTGCTGCCGTCGTATCGCGGTGGCGAGAAGGCTGCTGATAAGCCGTGGGATGGCGCAGAAGGCCTTGAGTGGACCGTGCCGTCGCCGGCGCCGTTCCACACCTTTGAAGAACCGCCGCACGTGAAGTAATTCAGGTATCGCGAGGCCGGCCGCTTCCGGCCTCGCGATCCGCAAGGCAACGATGTCGAATCCAGAAAAAAGCCCAACGCCCGAGCAGCGCGCCAACAACCGTCGCCTGGGGTTCATCCTTGGCACCATCGCGTTGGTTTTCTTTCTGGGTGTGATTTTCAAGCGCGTGGTGTTCGGCGGTTAGCCGAAGACATGACGAATACGCGATCTATCCATCGCTGAATCAAACTTCGTAAGACCGCATATGAGCCAGCCGCCGGTCCAAGACCATCAAGACGATCGGGCCATCGAACGTGGCCTGAACCGCTCCATGCTCGGCAAGCTGGCCGTCGTGGTGGTCATGATGTTCGGCTTCGGTTATGCGATGGTGCCGCTGTACAAGAAGATCTGCGAAGTCACCAACATCAACGTGCTGAACACGCGCGAAGAGGATGGCGGCGCACTGCGCAACTCGCAAGTCGACACTTCGCGCACGATCACGGTGGAATTCGATTCGAACAGCCAGGGGCCGTTCCGCTTCCGCCCGGTCAAGAACAGCATGGAAGTCCACCCGGGCGAGATCAGCCAGATCGTCTACGAGGTGGTGAACAAGGAAGGGCGTACGGTGGAGGCGCAGGCCATCCCGAGTTACGCGCCCAAGCAGGCAACCGAGTTCTTCAAGAAGATCGAGTGCTTCTGCTTCAAGCAGCAGAAGCTGACGGCCAACGAGTCGCGCGAAATGCCGGTGGTATTTGTGATCGATCCGGAGCTGCCGAAAGACGTGAAGACGATCACCTTGTCCTACACTTTCTTTGAAATCCACGCACCGTCAGCCATTGCGCCGGCGATGCCAGGCAAGGGAACGTGAGGGCACAAGGCAAACCATGGACGACCTGAAGGAAGCGACCAAACGACGCGCGTCATTCGCACAGACGATGAAGGCGGTGTTCTGGTCCTTCTTCGGGGTGCGCAAGGGGCGCGATCATGATCGTGACATGGCACAGCTCAATCCTGTGCACGTGATCATCGCGGGTCTGCTTGCAACGGCGTTGTTCATCTTTGTACTGCTGATGATTGTGCGTGCAGTCGTCAGTTGAAGGTTGAGGAGACGGCCTGAGCAGCAGGGGCCGGGCAACATCGAGTGAATTCTTAAAAAAATAGAGCTGGAGAAAAAGAGATGAGTGCGAACCGAGCGAACGCTCCGTACTACTTCGTACCCGGGCCGTCGCGGCATCCGATAACGGCCAGTATCGGCTTGCTGATCGTGCTGCTGAGTTCTGCGGCGTGGGTGAACGCGCAGCCGTGGGCGCCGTGGACTTTCCTGATCGGCCTGCTGTGGTTCCTGTTCGTGCTGCGTGCGTGGTTTGCCGATGCCATCTCCGAATCCGAAGGCGGCAAATACGGTGATCGCGTTGATGCCTCGTTCCGTTGGTCGATGAGCTGGTTCATCTTCTCGGAAGTGATGTTCTTTGCGGCGTTCTTCGGTGCGCTGTTCTACGCCCGCGAGATCGCCATGCCCTGGTTGGGCGATCTGAACAACAAGCTGCTGTGGCCCGATTTCAACGCGCTATGGCCGAATGCCGGCCCGGCCGGTACGGTCAAGCCGTTCACGACGATGGGCCCGTGGCCGATCCCGACCATCAACACGGCGCTGCTGCTGACCTCGGGTGTGACGCTCACGTGGGCCCATCACGCCCTGCGTGAAGGCAAGCGTGCCCAGGTGATCCAGGGCCTGCTGCTGACGATTCTCCTGGGCTTCACGTTCATGGGCTTCCAGGCGTTCGAGTACATCCACGCGTATCACGAGTTGAACCTGAAGCTGACGTCCGGTATCTACGGCTCGACGTTCTTCCTGCTGACGGGTTTCCACGGTTTCCACGTGACGATGGGTGCGATCATGCTGTCCGTGGTGCTGGGCCGCGTGATCAAGGGTCACTTCACGCCGGAGCACCACTTCGCGTTCGAGGGCGCTGCGTGGTACTGGCACTTTGTGGACGTGGTCTGGCTGGGCCTGTACGTTGTCGTGTACTGGCTGTAAGGCAGAATGGATCGGGGCGACGCGCTTGTCGCCCTATTGCTTGGCCGATGAATGCCGCAGACGGGACACCGCTGCGGCGTTTTCGTTTTTCTGGCGTCGGTGGATTACTGGCCGAACTGGATGCCGGTGCTGTGGATCCAGCCTAACCGGTTCGCAACCAGAATGAAGATGAACAGCGCGATCGAGAACCCGACACGGAACATCAGTGAGCGGACGGTGCGGTTGCTGTTGCCCTTGTCGCGCATCAGGAAGAACAGCGCGGAGGCAAGGCTGCCGAGGATCAGCAGGAACGCGATGGCAACGACGATGCGCATGGAAGGTTGAGAGCTTGGAAATGGTTGCCGTGCATTATCTCACCGGGTGGACGCGATGACCGCGCGCGTGCCACTGCGCCAGTGGTTTGCGCCGGTGCCGATGTTGGCGGGCGTGCTGTTGATTGCGCTCACGTGCGCGCTGGGGCGGTGGCAGTTGTCGCGCGCGCAGGAGCGCATCGACAAGCAGGCGCGCATCGAGGCGCTGCAGAATGCGCCCGTGCAGCGCATCACGGCGCAACCTGTCGCGGCCGATGCGGTGCTGTACCGGCCGGTGCTGCTGCGTGGCACGTTTGACGTGGCGCATACGGTGCTGCTCGACAATCGCCCGCATACGAACAATGGCGTGTCGCGCGCCGGTTTCGAGGTGTTGATCCCATTCGTGCTGGAAGGGGCGGGTGGACGTGCGGTGCTGGTCAACCGTGGCTGGCTGCCGCGTGATCCGGCAGACCGCACGCGCATCGCGCCGTACACCACACCGGCGGGCGAAGTGCAGGTCGAAGGGGTTGCTGTGCCACATGCCAGCCGCGTCTTCAGCCTGGGGCGCAAGGACGGCGCGGATGAAGTCGGCCAGCGACTTAGGCAGAATATCGACCTCGACGCTTTTTCGCGCGAAATCGGTGTGCCGTTGCAGCCCTTTGTGGTGGAGCAGCAATCCGACGCGCAAGACGGTCTGGCGCGCGATTGGCCGCGTGCAGACTTGGGCGCCGACCGCAATTACGGTTACGCGTTCCAGTGGTTTGCGATGGCGGCGGCGGTGCTGACCTTGATGGTTGTCTACAGCGTGCGACGCTATCGTCGCTTGGCGGGCCCTTCTGAGCCCGTCTGAATACGAACACGTGTTGCGGCTTAGTGCCGCAGTTGAATGTATTAGGAATCACATGGTGAACCAGGAATCTGCACCGGGCACGCCCGGCATACTCGCGGCGCCCGCTGACCCGCGTATCGACGCGCGCACGCGCCGGGGCCGCCTGATGATGCTGTTCCTGCTGCTGGTATGCGCATCGCCGGTGATTGCGTCGTACCTCGCGTACTACGTCTTCACGCCGGCCGGCGGCAAGGCCGCGTATGGCGCGCTGGTCGACCCGCAGCGCCCGATTCCGACCGGCCTGATGGTGCAGGACGAGCACGGCGCAGAAGTACCGTTCGCCAGCATCAAGGGCAAGTGGCTGATGGTCTCGGTGGACAACAGCGCCTGCGACGACAACTGCGCGCGCAAGCTCTTCACCATGCGCCAGTTGCGCATCGGGCAGGGCCCGGACCGTGACCGTATCGTCCCCGTGTGGCTGGTCACGGATCGCGGCGCGATCGACCCACGCCTGATGAAGGCCTATAACGACGACTACGCCGCCGCGCGTTTCCTGCGTGCGCCCGAGTTGCCCAAGGACTGGCTGACCGACGGCAAGACGCCGGCAACGGACCACATCTTCCTGATCGACCCGCTCGGCAACCTGATGATGTCGTTCCCGAAGGACCCGGACCCGAAGAAGGTGCGCGGTGACCTGACGCGGCTGCTCAAGTACTCGCGCATCGGATAAGCCATGCTGCTGCAACTTGCATCCATTGGCATCCTGATCGCGCTGATCCCGCTGTGCTACGTGCTGGTCAAGGGGGACCGCAACAAGTACCGCAAGCTGGTGTGGATCACGGCATTCCTGACGCTGGACCTCATCATGTTCGGCAGCTTCACGCGCTTGACCGACTCGGGCCTGGGCTGCCCGGACTGGCCCGGCTGTTACGGCACGTCCAACCCCTTCCACGCGCGTGACGACATTCACGCCGCGCAAACCGCCATGCCGAGTGGCCCGGTCACGTGGATGAAGGCGTGGATCGAGATGACGCACCGCTATTTCGCGCTCGCGCTGGGCGTGCTGATCATCACGCTGGTGGTGCTGGCGTGGGTCAAACGCAAGGAACTCAAGCAATCGCCCTGGTACGCCACGGCTGTGCTGGCGCTGGTGTGCGTGCAGGGCGCGTTTGGCGCCTGGACGGTCACGCTCAAGCTGCAGCCGGCCATCGTGGTGACGCACCTGCTACTCGGCATGTCGTTGCTCGCATCGTTGATCTGGCTTGGCTGCAAGAACGACACGCCGCGCCTGGTCGACGGTCAGGGTGCATTGCTGCGTGTGCCGGCGGCAATCGGTCTGTTGCTGCTCGTCGTGCAGATCGCGCTGGGTGGCTGGGTCAGTACCAACTACGCGGTGCTCGCCTGTACTGACTTTCCGCTATGCAATGGCCAGTGGGTGCCCGCGATGGATTTCGCGCATGGCTTCACCTTCTGGCGTCAGCTGGGTCGTACCGCCGGGGGCGATTTCATCTCGCATGACGCGCTGGTCGCGATCCACTGGACGCACCGCGTCTTTGCGGTGCTCGTGCTGAGCTACCTGGCATGGCTTGGCATACGCGCGCGGCGTGTGGCCGGCATCGGCCGTGTGGCGACCGTGCTGCTCATTGTGCTGGCCGTGCAACTGGCGACCGGCCTGTCGAATATCGTGCTCGGCTGGCCGTTGCTGGCGGCGGTGGCGCACAACGGTGGCGCGGCGGTGCTGCTGTTGCTGATGGTGCGTCTGCATTACCTGATCGGCTTGGCGCAAGTGCGCGCGCCGATGCCTGCGGCAGTGGCCGCCGTTTGATTGATTGTTTATGAATACCGTGGCAACCCCAACGACTTCCACTCAACTCCCTGGCTGGCGGCACACCGCATCGCAGTATGCGGCGCTGACCAAGCCGCGCGTCACGCAGCTCGCCGTATTCTGCGCCGTGATCGGCATGTTCCTGGCCACCCCGGGCATGGTGCCGTGGCCGGTGCTGATTGGCGGCGCGGTCGGCATCTGGCTGTTTGCCGGCGCGGCCTTCGCCATCAACTGCCTGGTCGAACGCAAGATCGACGCCATGATGCGGCGCACGGCGTGGCGCCCCTCGGCCAGCGGCGAGCTGGGCACACGGCAGATCCTGCTGTTCTCATTGGTGCTGGGCGGCGCGGGCATGTGGACGCTGCACGTGTTCGCCAACGACCTGACGATGTGGCTGACCTTCGCCACCTTCATCGGCTACGCCATCATCTACACGCTGCTGCTCAAGCCGGCCACGCCGCAGAACATCGTCATCGGTGGCCTGTCGGGCGCGATGCCGCCGGCGCTGGGCTGGGCAGCTGTCGCCAACAGCGTGCCGGCCGAGGCGTGGATCCTCGTGCTGATCATCTTCACCTGGACACCGCCGCACTTCTGGGCGCTGGCCCTGTACCGCCGTGCCGACTACGCCAAGTCTGGCCTGCCGATGCTGCCGATCACCCACGGCGAGAAATACACGCTGCTGCACATCTTGCTGTACACGCTCATCATGATTGCCGCGACCATCCTGCCGTTTGTGTACGGCATGAGCGGCTACATTTACCTTGCGACGGCGCTGGTGCTGGGCGGCGGTTTCTTCGCCTATGCATGGCGCATGTACCGCAAGTATTCCGATGCGCTGGCGCAGAAGACCTTCCGCTACTCGATCATCTATCTGTCGATCCTGTTCGCGGCGCTGCTGGTGGATCACTACTTCAAGTTCGGGCCCACGCTGACCCAAGGCGCGGCGCTGTGACGCACGGGGCTGCGGCCGAGTGCGTGCAATTGGCGCTACGCTAGACCGCCCCTCTTCAACACGATGACCATGCTCTCTTTCCGATACTTCCGCGGCGTTCTGTTTGCCGCTCTGGCTGCCACCGTGCTGGCGCTGACGGCCTGCAGCGACAAGCCGGCTTTCACGAACCTCGACATCACCGGTGCCAAGAGTTTCGGCAAAGACTTCTCGCTGACCGACCACACCGGCAAGCGCCGCACGTTGGAGGATTTTCGCGGCAAGGTCGTCGTGATGTTCTTCGGCTACACGCATTGCCCCGATGTTTGCCCGACCACGCTGGCCGAACTGCGTGGCGTGATGGACACCCTCGGCAAGGACGCCGACCGCGTGCAGGTGCTGTTCGTGACCGTCGATCCTGAGCGCGATACGCAAGACCTGCTGGGCAAGTACGTGCCCGCGTTCGATCCGCGCTTCATCGGCCTGCGCCCGGCCGACGAGGCGGAGCTGAAGAAGGTCACGTCCGACTTCAAGGTGTTTTACAGCAAGGTGCCAGGCAGCAAGCCCGACAACTACACGATGGATCACACCGCCGGCAGCTATATGTTCGACACGAAGGGCAACCTGCGACTGTTCATCAAGCATGGTCAAGGCCCCGAGCCGATCGCGCACGACGTCAAACTGCTGCTGAACGAGTAACCGCGCGCAGCACGCACCCAAACAAAAAGCCCGCCAGGTTTGCACAACCCGGCGGGCTTTTTTACTGCTGGGGTAACCGCTTAGGCAAACGCCTGCAGCGCACCCTTCATCTTCTTCATCGCGGCCACTTCGATTTGGCGGATGCGTTCGGCCGACACGCCAAACTCGTCAGCCAACTCGTGCAGCGTGGCGCCGCCCGATCCGTCGTCGTTCACGTTCAGCCAGCGGGCTTCGATGATGCGGCGGCTACGGTCGTCCAGCTTGGCGAGGGCGGACTCGATGCCTTCGCTTTGCATGCGGTCGTGGCCGCGCGACTCGATCACGCGGGTCGGCTCGTTGTGCGTATCGGCCAGGTAGGCGATCGGGGCGTACGACTCTTCGCCGTCGTCCATCTGGCCTTCCAGCGCGATGTCGCCACCCGAGAGGCGCGTTTCCATCTCGCGCACCTCGGCGCCCTTGACGTTGAGTTCGGCCGCTACGGCGTCGATCTCATCGGGCGAGAAGGTGGCCTGTGCATCCTGCTTGTGGCTGCGCAGGTTGAAGAACAGCTTGCGCTGGGCCTTGGTGGTGGCCACCTTGACCATGCGCCAGTTCTTCAGGATGTACTCGTGCATCTCGGCCTTGATCCAGTGCATCGCGTACGAGACGAGACGCACACCTTGATCCGGGTCGAAGCGCTTGACGGCCTTCATCAGGCCGATGTTGCCTTCCTGGATCAGGTCGGCATGCGGCAGGCCGTAGCCGAGGTACTGACGGGCGATGGACACGACCAGGCGCAGGTGCGAGAGCACCAGACGGCGCGCCGAATCGAGATCGTCGTTGTCGCGGTACTCGCGGGCCAGACGTTGTTCTTCTTCAGCCGACAGCATCGGCACCCGGTTGACGCTCTGGATATAGGCGTCAATGTTGCCGAGGTTGCCGGGGAAGGCCAGCGCCCACGCGTTGCCCGAAGACTGCTGCGTGGCAATGGGGGAGACGGTATTCACGGGAATGACTGCGTTCACTCAGGACTCCTGTCGAAATCCAGTGGAAGTTTGGAAAGGCATCTTAGCACTCCAACCGGAAGAGTGCTAATAGGACATTTTGTGCCGGTTGATAGTTCCCGTAAATCAGATGATGAACCTCAATAGTATGATGATTGCGCCGCAACAGACATGGCCGCGCACCCAGTCATAGACAGCCGCCGGCGGCGTCGGTTCTCAGTTATGCCGCAGTGTTACGTCCGCGTGACTTGGCCCAATAAAGTGCACGGTCCGCTTCGCGCAAAACCACGTCAGGATCACTGATATCGGGCGCCGGGCAGGCCACCCCGATGCTGGCTGTCACATGCAGCGATACATCGCCGCGCAGGGGAATTGGCGGGCGGATCGCGCTCACCACCTTGTGTGCGGTGTGCAGCGCATCATCCGGGGCGTCAATCGGGTCCAGGAGGATGACGAATTCGTCACCTGCGAGGCGGGCGACGGTGTCCGTGCGGCGGACGGCCTGCTGCAGGCGGCGGGCGACTTCCACCAGCACCGCGTCCCCCGCGGCGTGGCCGTAGGTGTCGTTGATGTGTTTGAAGTGATCCACGTCCAGGTACAGCACGCCCATCGGGGCAGGCTGGCGCTGGCGGCGCTCCAGGGCCGTGCGCAGGCGCTCGTAGAGTTCATAGCGGTTGGCCAGGCCGGTGAGCGCATCGAAGCGCGCCATGCGCGAGAGTTCCATCTCGCTGCGCTTGGCCTCGGTCACGTCCTGGACGAAGGCGTAGAAGCCGCAGCGCTCGGCGCCGGCGTCGGTATCGGTGGCATCCGGCACCAGCTGGCCGCGCAGGTAGCGCGTGCGGTGGCGCGGGCTGCCGGCGTGCGTCTTCTCGTACCACGGCGCGTTGATCTCGAATTCGACCGTCTCGCCCCGCACCGCGCGGGTCAGATACGGCGCCAGCAGCGCATAGGTGCCCGGCGTGAAGACGTCCTGCGCCGGCTGGCCGCAGACCTCCTCGGGCGTGCGCTGCAGCCAGCGTGCATGGGTGACATTGCAGAAGGTGAAGATGCCGTCGGCGTTGATGTGCGAGACCAGCAGCGGTGCGTTGTCGAGCACCAGCGTGAGCGCGCGTTCGCTGCGGGCGAGGGCGATTTCGGCCGTGGTGCGCTCGGTCAGATCCTGCAACATCGAGAAGTAGCCACGCAGCGTGCCGCGGTCGTCGTAGTCGGGGTAGTAGTGGCCGCTCAGGTAGCGCGGCTTGCCCGTGCGCAGCGAGGTGATGTCGAACTGCACCGGGTAGCCGGCCAGTACCTCGGTCATGTAGGGCAGCAGCGTGCGGTAGTCCTCGGGCGTGTAGATCTCGCTGACGTGGCGGTCGATCATCTGGTCCTGCGTGCGGCCAAACGCCTCCAGCAGCGTGCGGCTGGCAGAGCGGACGATGCCTTCAGGATCGACATAGCTGAGCTGCGCTGGCACGTTGTCGGCCACCAGGCGCAGTTGCTCGCGGCTGGCGCGCAGGGCGTCGCGCCGTCGTTCCAAGCTTTCGTTGGCGATACGCAGTGCGCGCTCAGACGCCGCCAGACGGTTGGCAAATGGCCGCACTGTCAGCCGGATGGCCGCCACGCTGCCGATGATCCCGCACAGCATGAGCGCTGCCAGCCGCTCGAACTGGGCGCGCATGGGTGTGTACAGCTCGGCGCTGGAGATCTTGCTGATCAACGCCAGGCCCGTGTGGCCGATAGGCATGTAGCTGAGCGAGGTCGGCACGCCATGAATGTCGCGCCATTGGCCGTAGCCCGACTGGCCCGCCAGCGCCAAGCGCGAGGGCAGCGTCCGTTGTTCGACCGTCTGCCTTGGCAACTCAAAGATGTACGCATCGAAGCGCTGCGGAAACGACATCGCACGGCCAGTCGCATCGAACCCCGACATGGCGAGCGTTTCCGTCGTGCCCGCTTCGGGCAGGCTGGTGTAGCGGGCCGTCATGTGGGCCAGCGGCTGCTCGGCAACGAGCCAGCCGACCTGCACGCCGTCTTCCAGGACCGGCGTTTCGGTGCGCATGGCAAAGCCGTGGTTCCACTGCAGCGTGACGCGCTCAGGCGCCAGGCCTGCGTGCAGCGCAATCGCCAGTTCCGGGTGCGACACCTCCGTGCCGAGGCTGATGATGCCCTCGCCGGCCAGCGTGCGCAGTTGCAGGTATGAATAGCCCTGCTCGCGATAGGCCTGCAGTGCGCTCTCGCCATGCAGGCGGGCGGCGGTGTCGGCGGGATCGCGCAGCGCTTCCTGGATGCGCTGCGCGGCGGCCACCAGTCGCGGGTTTTCCGCGCGCATGGCCAGCACCTGGTCGAACTCTTCGGCGTAGCTCGACAGCGCGCGCGTCCGCGTGTTGCCGAACGCCACGCTGGCGCTATCGACCTGGATGATGAAGGCCGTAACGGTGGCGCCCAGACCCGCCAGCACCACACAGCCGCCGCTGATCCAGACAATGGTGTCTTCTGGCGACAATCGGATGTGGAACAGGCGCGGATACCGGGCCAGTGCCGTGCACAGCACGCCCGCCACCACCAGCAGTGTGCAGCCGGCCGCCACGTCGGAGGCGCGCCACTGCAGCCAGGCCGGGTACAGATACTCCAGCGCCATCGCCCGGCCGAGCAGGTCTCCGACGCAGAGCAGGACCGACACGACCAGCAGCGCAAACAGCCACTGCACGCGATGCGCCTGTCGCGCCGTCGGGACAAGACACAGCGCGCCTGCGCCGGAGGCCAGCGCCAGTGCGTGGCTCGGGTGCATGCCGCCGATCCAGCCCGTCAGCCAGTTGCGCTCCAGCCAGACGTGCACGCCAGGAAAATCGAACGCCACGGGCCAGCCGGTCACCACCTCCACCAGACGCAGCGTGCACAGCACGGCCACCGCGCCGCCGGCCAAGCGTGCAGCCCGGTCGGCCCAGCGGTTGTTGGGCCGTAGCGTGCCAACCAGCAGCGCGGCGAGCCCCCCACCCAGCAGCAGAAGGTTCAGCCCCGTTGCAAAGACGATCACCAGATGGTCGTTGCCCACTTTCACGCCCCACGGCCAATGCAGCAGCCAGCTGGCCATGACGGTCAGCCCAATCAGCGTGAGAAGAGCACCGATGCCGCCGGCGATGGCGACAAGCGGCTGGCGAGAAACCATGCAGTCGGTCTGTAGATGGGCCCGAAGAGGGGTGGGTTTGGACGAACGCGCCCTAACCGGGAAATCGGCGCAAACGTGCGCTGCTTGAGCGTTTGCAGGGGCAAATTGCTCTACCCCCGACGAGATGGGGGAGTCGTTTGCCGGAAATGCGATGTGTACTGCACCTCATGTGGCGTCACGTAACTTCGCTACACTCCCCGGATACCCTTGAACCGCACCTGGAGCCGCCATGACCATCGTCGTTAGCAAGGACACCGAAGGCCTGTTCCGCCACAAAGTCACCTTTCCCGAAGGCGTGACCTACACCGATGTACCCAAGCCCACGGGCGAGGGCAGCGCGCCCGACCCGCACGCCTACTTCGACGCCGCACTGGCGAGCTGCAAAGCGCTGACCGTCACGCTCTACGCCCGGCAGCGCAAATATCCGCTGGACTCCATCGACGTGGCGGTCGAGCATGACGGCAGCCAGGAGCGCCAGGGGCGCTACAAGCTGCGCACCGTCCTCACCCTGCACGGTGACCTGACCGACGAGCAGCGCGCCGACCTGCTGCGCGTGGCTGGCAAGTGCCCCGTCCACAAGCTGATGACCGAGGTGGAGATCAGCGTCGACACTGAACTGGCCGAACGCGCCTGAGCAGGGGAGACCGCCACCATGACTTCCATCCAGCACATCATCGGTCCGCACGTGCGCGACCTGGGCGGCTTCTCTGTCAAGCGCGTGCTGCCCTCGGCGGCGCGCCAGACGGTCGGCCCGTTCATCTTCTTCGATCACATGGGGCCGGTGGACTTCCCGCCGGGCGAGGGCATTGACGTGCGCCCGCACCCGCACATCGGCCTGGCCACCGTCACCTACCTGTTTGACGGCAGCATGGTCCACCGCGACAGCTTGGGGCACGTGCAGACCATCGTCCCCGGGGATGTGAACTGGATGACGGCCGGCAACGGCATCGCGCATTCCGAGCGCTCGACACCCGAGGCGCGGCAGAAGGGCGCCCGCCTGCACGGCATCCAGACCTGGGTCGCCCTACCGAAGGATCAGGAAAAGGTCGGCCCCAGCTTCGCGCACCATGGCGCCGACACGCTGCCCAAGCTCGATTGCCCTGGCGTGCAGGGCGTGGTCATCGCGGGGGATGCGTTTGGGCTGACGTCGCCCGTGAAGGTGAATTCGCGCACGCTGTACGTGGCGCTGGAACTGGCAGCGGGGGCATCGTTGGTGATCCCCCCCGAGCATGAAGACCGCGGCCTGTATCTCGTCGACGGCGCCGTCACGATTGATGGCGAATCGCTCGATCCGCAGCACCTGGCCGTGCTCGAACCCGGCGGCGACGTGACGCTCACCGCGCAGGTGTCGTCACGCGTGATGCTGCTGGGCGGCGAGCCGACCGATGGCCACCGCCACATCTACTGGAACTTCGTTGCCAGCGACAAGGCTGACATCGAAGACGCCAAGCAACGCTGGGAGAGCGACGCCTTCGCCCACGTGCCCGGCGAGACGGAGCGCATTCCGCTGCCGTCCAAGTAAGACGCGCCGATCAGGCAGGCTGCGCCGGTCGTGCGCAACGCACGATGGCGCGCACCTGCTTGGCGATGGGTTCGGGCACGGGCTGCCTGCCGTCGAGCACCGCTTCAATCCACCGCGCCGTTGCCGCCGCATCTGTGCCGGTGGGCAGTTCGGGCGGCGTATCGCTCGACCCTTCCACCGCTTCGATCACCGTTTCGTGGGCTCCATCACGCAGCCATTCCACAGCGCTGCCGCGCCGCGCATCGGCTACCGCCTCGCCCTCGGTGCCGCGCGCCAGCAGCACGTTGGCCGGATGGCGCAGGAAGTAATCGGTGAGGGTGTCGCGGTATTCGGGGTGCGTATAGCTGACCAGACGCAGTGCTTCGTGCGGCGCGTGGTTGCCTATCGGCTGCAGCATCTTCACCACCGTGTGCGCGGAATTGCGCAGGCCGACGATCTCGCGCTTGTCCAGCAGCGTTGCCAGCTCGGGCGAGAGCACGTCGATCGGCACATAGGCCAGTCGATCGTTCTCCAACCGCTCGCGCGCTTCGTCCATGTGGTCGCAGATGGGCCAGCCGAGTGCGTCGAACAGCGTGGCCGTGGTGATGCGTCCATCGAAGCGGCGGATGCCATGCACCAGCACTGGCACGCCTTCACGTGCCAGCAGCTTGGCTAGCAGCGGCACCAGGTTCGGTTGGCGGCGGGCGCCGTTGTAACTCGGGATGACGACCGGCAGCGCGTGTTCTGGCGTATCCGGTGCGGATAGCGGCCGGCAGTGCGCGTGGGTGGCTTCCAGCATGCCGTCCAGCTCTTCCGGGGTTTCGCCTTTGATGCGGTAGGCCATGAGGATGGCGCCGAGTTGGATCTCGGCCACGCGGCCTTCCAGCATGGCGGTGAACAAGGCGCGCGCGTCGTGCTTGACGAGCGCGCGGGCGCCGTCTGCGCCGCGGCCGATTTCCTTGATGAAGCGGGCGGCGGGGAAGGGGCCGTTATTGAGGGCCTCTTCTGCGGCGTTGTCAGGGAGGATGGGGGGAGCGGGCATTGTTGTGGGTGGGTGGTATTGGCGTGGGGTTGATCATAGCGCTGTGGGTTTGGCGCGGGCGCTGGGGTGGTTTTTTTGTTGTCGGTCCATCTCCGGTATCGTCCCCTGCCGGGGCTGACTCACTTTCTATGTCTTGCCAAAGAAAAGTAAGCAAAAGAAAGGCGCGCCCGAGATGGCGACCCCCCTCCTTGAATTTTCATAACCGGGCGGAGACGGGAAAAACTCGCTGCGCTCAAACAGTTTCCCGTCTTTTTTCCGCCCGGTTACGAAAATTCAAGGCGCCATCAAGGGCAGGAACGTCAAAGGCCAAACCGGCGGAGTACCAAGGCGAGCGCCAAAGCACGTTGATCGTGAGCTGCGCGCAGTGGGACTCAAGACGAAGTCGTGCGCTGGCAAGAGATTGTTTGCTTTTCCGCTGCCCTATGCGGCGCCTTGAATTTCTGTTGCAAGGAGGAAAAAGGAAGGGAAACTGTTTGAGCGCAGCGAGTTTTTCCCTTCCCCTCCTTGCGACAGAAATTCAAGGAATCTTTCGCCGCATCGGGCGCGCTTTTCTTTGCTTACTTTCTTTGGCAAGACAAAGAAAGTGAGTCAGCCCCGGCAGGGGATGAAACAAGGGGTGGACCACCAAAGCTCGCCCCGGCAGGGGATGAAACAAGGGATGGACCACCAACAAAAAAACCAAAAGCCCAACGCCCAATCATCAAGCCGCGTCCGCCCCAGGCGCCTCGCGCATCTAATGTTGCGCCGTCTTGGTCAGCACGTAGTAGTGATGCCTCCCGCTGCGGTCTGCAATGTCGAAGAGGTAGCTTCCCTCCGGAATCGTCATCGTTGCAAAAGAGGGTGGCATGGTGCCGGAGTTCACGGGGTCCGGGCTGGTCTGTCTCTGCAGGGAAAAGAAGTTGACCTCGCCGGTCAACGCATCGCACTGCATGGCCGTGTAACGGCGGTTCTCGGTATACCACCCTCGGCAGTCCGACCCGCATAACGTCGTGGCGCCGATTGTCGGGCCCATCATCAACAGGCTGAGCTGGTCTGAGCCGTCTTGCTTGCTGACGATGGCCTGCGTATAGCCGCGGCCATCGTCGTTGCGGCTGTCTGTGACTTCGTAGGTGCCCATCAGCGCGTTGGCGGCCCGTCGCAGCGCAATCTTCTGCTGCTCGGGCGTGCGCGGGTCCTGATAGGTCATGCACCCAGCGAGAGACGCCGTGGCGCAGAGCAGTGCGATGTTGCGAGCGAGCATGTTGTGCCTTGAAGACGAAATGGCTGACAGGCTCCCACCAACAAACAATCAAAAGCCCAACTCCAAAATATCACGCCGCTTCCGCCACCGGATGCCGCTGCTTCCGATACAAGAAATCCAACACCGCCGTCCGGCAAGCGTGATACGTCGGGTCATCTGCCAGCGCAACACGATCCCGAGTCCGCGCAAGTTCCACCTTCAACACTTCCCCGATAGTGGCCGCCGGCCCATTCGTCATCATGACGATGCGATCCGCCAGTAGCACGGCCTCATCCACATCATGGGTGACCATCACAACAGTGCTGCCTGTAGCGGCAATGATCTTTAGCAGCTCATCCTGCAGATGCGCCCGCGTGAGCGCATCCAGCGCGCCAAAGGGCTCATCCATCAGCAGCACCTTGGGCTCCATCGACAGCGCTCGCGCAATGCCCACGCGCTGCTTCATCCCACCGGAAATCTCATGCGGATGCTTGTGCTCGGCATGCGACAAGCCCACCAGCGCCAGCGCCGCATGCGTTCGCGCCTTCAGTTCAGCCTTTGATTCGCTCTTGCTGAAGACGCGCTCGACCGCGAGGTACACGTTGTCAAAGCACGTGAGCCAGGGCAGCAGCGAATGGTTCTGAAACACCACCGCCCGGTCCGGCCCTGGACCGGCAATCTCACGCTCGGCCAGGATCAGTGCACCGGTGGTCGGCCGCGTGAGCCCGGCAATCAGATTGAGCAACGTGGATTTGCCGCAACCGGAGTGCCCGATCAGCGCGATGCACTCGCCGCGCGCCGCCGTCAGGTCGATATCACGCAGGGCAACGAACGGCCCGCTCTTGGTCTTGAACGTCTGCCCGACGTTTTCAATGCGCAGGAATTTATCGCTCATGGTCGCCCCCTCAAACCGCGTCGTACGAGAACCTGCGGGCAATGGCCAGCAGCGCGTGCTCCAGCAGCAACCCCACCACGCCAATCACGAAGATGGCGATGACGATGTGCTCGACCTTCAGGTTGTTCCACTCATCCCACAGCCAGAAGCCGATGCCGACACCGCCAGTGAGCATCTCCGCCGCCACGATCACCAGCCACGCGGTGCCGATGGACAGCCGCACGCCCGTCAGCATGTACGGCAGCACCGCCGGAAACAGCACGCGCGTGAACACCTTCCACTCCGACAGGTTCAGCACGCGCGCGACGTTCAGGTAGTCCTGCGGCACACGCGTCACACCCACGGCGGTATTGATCACCATCGGCCAGATCGAGCAGATGAAGATTGCCCAGATGGCCGCCGGGTTGGCGGACTTGAACAGCAGCAGCCCGATCGGAAGCCACGCCAGCGGCGACACCGGCCGCAGCAGGCTGATGATGGGCGAGGCCATCGCGTTCAGAAACGCAAAGCGCCCGATCAGGAAGCCCGCAGGAATACCAATGACCGCCGCCATCCCAAAGCCCGCACCCACGCGGGCGAGCGAGGCCAGCACGTTCCAGCCGACCCCTTGGTCATTCGGGCCGTTGCGATAGAACGGATCTGAAAACAGCGCGACGGCAGCCTTCCACGTCACAGCCGGTGTGGGCAATGCGGGGATGGCCGTGGCGATGCCCTGCCACGCCAGCACAAACATCATCAGACCCAGCAAGGGCGGAAAACCTTTCACCACGGCAGCAACAAACCAGTCACGCCAAACGATGCGGCGCGTGGGAACAGCGGCGTCGGACTGCACGCCGGACAACGTTTTGACGAGCGTGTTCATGTCGGGCTCCATCGACGGGAAGAACCGCAATCAGAGAAGGCCGGAAGCGTCAGACCTTGATTTTGAAACCGTCTGCGTAGGCGGCGGGGTTCTTGGCATCCCACACCACACCGTCGATCAGCTTGGCGGTGCGCATGTCGCTCTTGGGCAAGGGTGTGCCGGTGGCCGCAGCAGCCTGCTTGTAGATATCGATGCGGTTGACCTGCCGGGCCACGGCTGCGTAATCCGGGTGCGCCTTCAGCAGGCCCCAGCGCTTGTGCTGCGTGAGGAACCACATGCCATCCGACAGGTACGGAAAGTTGACCGCGCCGTCGTGATAGAAGCGCATCGGGTCGGTGTCGTCCCACGTCTTGCCGATGCCGTTCGTGTAGCGGCCGAGCATGCGGTCAAGGATGATGTCCATGTCGGTGTTGACGTAGGACTTGGCGGCAATGGTCTCGGCCGTCTTGCGGCGGTTCGATGCGGAGGCATCAATGAACTTGGATGCCTCCAGCACTGCGGCGGTGAGCGCGCGTGCCGTGTTCGGATACTTCTGCACGAACTCCGCCGTGGTGCCGAGCACCTTTTCGGGGTGGTCTTTCCAGATGGCCTGTGTGGTCTCGGCGGTAAAGCCGATGTTGTCGGCAAGCGCGCGGGCGCCCCACGGCTCGCCCACGCAAAAGCCATCCATGTTGCCGACGCGCATGTTGGCGACCATCTGCGGGGGCGGCACGGTAATCGCCTTCGCATCCTGCAGCGGGTGAATGCCGTGCGCGGCCAGCCAGTAGTACAGCCACATGGCGTGCGTGCCGGTCGGGAAGGTCTGCGCGAAGACGTAGTCGCGCTTGTTTTTCGCCATGACCGCCTTGAGCGATGCGCCGTCACGCACGCCGGCTTCCTTGAGCTTGGATGACAGCGTGATCGCCTGGCCGTTGTTGTTGAGCGTCATCAGCACGGCCATGTCCTTCTTCGGGCCGCCAATACCGAGTTGCACGCCGTAGATCAAGCCATAGAGCACGTGCGCTGCATCCAGATCGCCTGACACGAGCTTGTCGCGCACGCTGGCCCACGACGCCTCTTTGGACGGCGTGATCTTGATGCCGTACTTCTTGTCGAGGCCGAGCGTGGACGCCATCACCACCGAGGCGCAGTCCGTGAGCGGGATGAAGCCGACCTTGAGTTCGGTCTTCTCGGGCGCATCGGAGCCAGCGGCCCAGGCACCGGCACGTACCAGCGGATCGATCAATGCCACGGCACTACCTCCTGCGATGGTTGCCGCCACCTTCATGACGCTGCGGCGCTTGGGGTTGATGACGGTGTCGGTCTGGTCTGGCGCGGCCATCCATGGCTCCAAAGAAAAAGCGCCCCGATGCGCGGCACCCGCCTATCCGCAAGGAGAGGGGTGAGGTGCCGTGCATCGAGACGCCGTTGTCCCGTGCCGATACCCACGTTGGCATCGGCTTCGCAGCAGCACTTGCAAGGGGTGTGCCAACGGAGGGCGTATCGGTTGTCACCCTGTTTCGTCCCCTGCCGGGGCCGACTCACTTTCTTTGTCTTGCCAAAGAAAGTAAGCAAAGAAAGGCGCGCCCGAGATGGCGATTTCCCCTTGAATTTATGTCGCGGGGAGGGAAGGGAGGCAAACTCGCTGCGCTCAGACAAGCCTCCCTTCTTTTTCCTCCTCGCAACAGAAATTCAAGGCGCCATCAAGGGCAGGAACGACCAAACCGTCTGGATATCTGCGTGGGTGCCACAGCGGAATGTGGCGTGTGGCTGGTGCATTTGTGGTGCCGAAATTGTGCGGTGCACCAGAACTGGGTGGCGCCGGAGGCGCAACCGGCCACTACGTCGCCATCACGTCGATCACCCGCTGGGCGGCTTCCACCAGCTTGATGTTGCGGTCCATCGCCATTTTGCGCAGGCGCTTGAAGGCGTCGTCTTCCGACAGGTTCATTTGCTTCATCAGCAGGCCCTTGGCGCGCTCCAGCACCTTGCGCTCGGCCAGTTGGGTCTTGGCGGTGTCCAGCTCGGCACGCAGTTCGCGTTCGTGCTCGAAGCGAGCGTAGGCCACGTCCAGCACGGCCTTGACGCGCGTGGGCTTGAGCCCGTCGACGATGTAGGCGGTGATGCCCGCCGCGAATGCCGATTTGATGCGCGCCGCATCGTCGTTGTCGGTGAACAGCACGATGGGGCGCGGTGCATGCTGCGTGGCCACGCAGACGTGCTCGATGGTGTCCCGCGCGGCAGATTCCGACGCAACGATCACCATGTCGGGCTGTGTCTGGGCGATGCGATCGGGCAGGGTGAGGTCGGCGTCGGCCAGGCCCACGTCCACGAAGCCGGCCTCGGCCAGCCCGGCGCGGATCAGCTCCAGGTTGACCGGTTCGGTATCCAGCGGATCACGCACCAGCAGCACGCGCATCGGTGCGCCCGGGTGGGCGGCGGCGGGCAGAGCAGATGGGGTGGGCGGTTTCGCTTGCATGGCGCAATGTGGGGCAGTGTGCACGGAGCGTGCGATGCCCCTTTTTCGGGAGATGCGTTCGCCGCAAAACGGTTCGCGTGGTAGGCGCAGACCGCCGCCCTTAGTCAACTAAGGGCAAGGGCTGCAACACCCCACGCGGGCCGTTTTGCGGCGAACCCTCCGGGAAGCCCATCAAAAGGCCGCATGGCGGCGTTGTGACTCGCTTATGTGGCAGGCCACACCGCGCTCGCCACGTCTTTCCCTGCGACCTTTTGATGGGCTTCGCACTCCCGAAAAAGGGGCATCGCACGCTCTATGCAAGAACCGCGCCGGGGCGGTGCGGGTGTATGCTCGCAGCTCGGTCGCCGGGGGGGCGGTGGCCGTGTCCCCGTTAGTTTCTGTTTCGTTCCAGCTTAGTCCGAGGAGACCTGCATGACCGCTCATGTGACCGAATTCGTCGTCACCCCGCCCGCCGTCAACGGCATTCCCGTGCGTGGCGGGCAAGGCCAGTTTCCGGTGCGCCGTGTGTACTGCGTCGGCCGCAACTACGCCGCCCACGCTCGCGAGATGGGTTCCGACCCCGACCGTGAGCCGCCGTTCTTCTTCTGCAAGCCGGCGGATGCCGTGCGCTACATCCCTGATGGCGAGACCGGCCAGTTCGTCTACCCCACCGAGACCCGCGATTGCCACTACGAGATCGAACTCGTGGTTGCCATCGGTACGGGCGGTCGCGACATTGCCGTGGAAACTGCGGCCAATCACATCTACGGCTACGCCATCGGCCTGGATATGACGCGCCGCGACCTGCAGAACGCTGCCAAGAAGGGTGGCCGTCCGTGGGAAACCGGCAAGGCGTTCGATGGCTCCGCACCCATCGGCCCGATCGTGCCGGCCAAGGATGTCGCCCACCCGGATAAGGGCGCCGTCACGCTGTCGGTCAATGGCCGTGAACACCAGCGCGGGGATTTGTCCGACCTGATCTGGTCGGTGCCGGAAACCATTGCGTATCTCTCCAAGCTGTTCGAGCTTCAGCCCGGTGATTTGATCTATACCGGCACGCCGGAAGGTGTCGGCCCGATCTCGGTGGGCGACCTGATGGTCGGCAAGATCGACGGCGTGGGCGAGCTGCACGTCAAGGTCATCTGAGGCAGAACCATGTCGATCAAGCTGTACAACTACTTCCGCAGTTCGGCGTCGTTTCGTGTGCGCATTGCCCTGGAGGTGAAGGGCCTGCCGTATGACTACGCGCCGGTGCACCTGCTTAAGGGCGAGCAGATGGCGCCCGACTTCGTGAAGCTGAACCCGGATGCACTGGTGCCCGTGCTGTGCGACGGCACCGACGTGCTGAACCAGTCCTTGGCGATTGTCGAGTATCTGGAAGAGACGCATCCCGAGCCCTCGCTGTTGCCGGGCTCGCCCAGCAACCGCGCGCACATCCGTGCGATTGCGCTGGCGATTGCGTGCGAGATCCATCCGCTCAACAACCCGCGCGTGCTCAAGTACCTGAAGAACACGTTCGACGTGGAAGAGGAAGCGCGCAACGACTGGTATCGCCACTGGGTGAAGCTGGGGTTTGCGGCGCTGGAAACGCGCCTGTCGGCGTCGCCGCTCACGGGCGCCTACTGCGTGGGCGACACGCCAACGCTGGCCGACGTGTGCCTCGTGCCGCAGGTGTTCAACGGCAAGCGCTTTGATGTGGCGGTGGAGGAATATCCGACGCTGGCGCGCATCTTTGAGCACTGCATGGCGCAGGAAGCGTTTCAGCGGGCGGCGCCTGCGGCGCAGCCGGATGCGGCTTGATGGGCGGGGGCACTGAGTGCCCCCGTTTTTGTATTGACCTCAAGGCATGGGAACGCCGAGGTCTTTGACCTTGTGGGTGGGTAGGTTGCAGCAGTAGTGCGGGCAGGCCGGAACGAATTCGATCTCAACTCTTCCAGGAACGATATGGCCCACCGAGTCTGCCGCCACAACGGCCGGATCGACGTACACCCGCTCAGGCAGAAAGCCTTGTTGCATCAAAAACTGATGGACGGTTTTCATGCGCTGAGTGGCTAACGTCATGTCTGCGGGTTGCTTTGAATCTGCAAGCCCCATGATCGAGAAATTGCTGTAGTTCGGGAAATGCGCTTTCAGATCGGCCAACTGATCGCTGAGTTGGAATACAACGCTGGCATCTAGCACTGCAGAGTTACGTGGAAACGTGATGTTGAACTGCTGCACCGGGCTACAGGCAAGTGCTGTTGTTGCGCAGAAGGCGATCGAAAGCGCCAGTAACTTGTTGAGAATTGGTGGCATGGCCTGAATCTTCAGAGAATGGGCGTGCCCGGCGTTGGCCGGGCGGTACATTGAAGGCCTGTGCTACGGCGCGTTGATCGACTTAACTCCAGGGCAGCATGGGTTAGGGCACGCCGGCACAATCGAGATTTCGACACGTCGCCCGTTTTCCACATCGCCTGAGCGATAGACGCCGTAGTGCTCGTCCATCGGCACCTGATTGAAGTGCTGAGTTTTCAGGATGGATACGACTGCCTGCAAGCGTGCTTTCGCCAATGAACGCGCGTTGTGCTCGCGTTCCTCGGCCCGTCCATTGATTTGAAATAGCTCTTGCCTGGGATATTTGATGCGCTGATCTACCATCCAATTCGCCATGCGGAGTACTTCTGACGTGGATACTGCGGCGGAGTCAGGGGGAAAGTACACATCGAAATTCTGACCTGGCATGCAAGCATATGCAGGGTGGATACCCAGGAGCAGCAACGCTGCTAGCGTCCGCCTAATCTTCATAGATGACATAGCCTGTGATGCTATCGGCGTTACGGAGCGTAATCTCCGGATTGGTTCTTGCGGCCTTTAGAGCTTCTCTCATGAAGTAGACCGGGTCTCCGGTGCTCATGGTGTCGTGGAAGTGCGATACCTCATGGATCAATGTAGAGACTTGTGAGTCCACGTTGTAAGCGAAGTCTCGCAATTCGCAGAAATCCAGATGAATGGCGATGGTGTGTGTTGCCGTATCTGGTGCACATACTTCTGCAACCACCCCGAGTTTTTTCTTTGAGTCTGATACGCAGCCGACGTTTGCCATGGCTGCTTCCGAGTAGCGGACAAAATTGCCCGGAGTCAGTCCGGCCAGTACGTGCCGTATACGGGAAAGCCCGGCTGCTAGATAGTCCCTCGTTGCACTGTCGCTATTCCCGAACCACTGGGCGACGCGGGCCTGCGCAGTGGAAGACCATCGTGTTAGTTCTGCTATGCGCTTATCGACAAGCGAAACAGCTTTGTCTCGTCGTTTCATGACCTTCTGAGCGAACTCCTCGTTCGTCATGTTTGGACAAATCAAGTCTGGATGATCCTCCAACGTGCTTGGTTCTTCCTCACTGACCTTCTCGTGTGCGTGCTCTTCGTGGGTATATTCGCGCTGCGGCACATAGGCGGGCGCAATCGGCAAGCTCGTTCGTGCAACCTCCTCGCTCGTGAAACTCATCTTCATCGCACGCACGGCATAAAAGACTGGCGGCGGATTACACCCACAAACGTTGATATCCCCACTCAATGCCCACGGCTTGCCGTTGGGCCCGGTGCCGGCATGGCGCGGCCCCTTCGGCGCAATGAACCCTTCTCGCTTGCACGCCGTGCAGTACGTTTTCATGTACAGCGTGGCGATTTGCACGCTGGGTGGCGGGTTGGAGCAGGTGATGCTCGGCAGTCCCTCCACGATTGTTGCGCTACCGGCCCGGTCGCCTCGCGCGAGGAAGTACCGGATCATGTCGCCGATCCTTCAGGCGCGGCTGGCAACCTCTTTCTTTGTGGGGAATACGCTCCGATGTTTTGCATGGCGGTGTCTCCGTTAAAGCATGAAGGACGAAACACCCGCCATCTTTGCCGAATGGCGTAGGCAAGAAAGTCAATATCGGTTGAAAGCAGAACCGTGCGCGATGTGGCCCGTTATTTCGAGGCGATATCCGATGCGCAATGCGTGAGCGCACAAATACAAACGCCCTGAGCAAGTCAGGGCGTTTTTGCACGACCCTGTTTTACAGGGGCTTACCCCAACAGCGCGTCCGCAAATTCGCGTGCGGAGAACGGTTGCAGGTCTTCCACCTGCTCCCCCACGCCAATGAAGTACACCGGCACCGGCCGCTGTCGCGCGATGGCGGCCAGGATACCGCCCTTGGCGGTGCCATCCAGCTTGGTGACGATCAGGCCCGTGAGGCCCAGCGCTTCGTCAAACGCCTTCACTTGCGCCAGTGCGTTCTGGCCCGTGTTGCCGTCAATCACCAGCAATGTTTCGTGCGGTGCCGTGGCCATGGCCTTGGCGGTCACGCGGCGCACCTTCTTGAGCTCTTCCATCAGATGCAACTGCGTCGGCAGGCGGCCGGCGGTATCGGCCATGACGATGTCGATGCCGCGTGCGCGGGCTGCGTTTACGGCGTCGAAGATCACAGCGGCCGGATCGCCCGATTCCTGTGCCACCACCGTCACGTTGTTGCGCTGGCCCCAGACCACGAGCTGCTCGCGTGCCGCAGCGCGGAACGTATCGCCCGCAGCCAGCAGCACGGATTGGCCATAGGTCTGGAAGTGCTTGCACAGCTTGCCAATGCTGGTGGTCTTGCCGGCGCCGTTGACGCCCGCAATCATGATCACCATCGGCTGCTCGCGGCCGAGCACCATGGTTTTTTCCAGCGGATGCAGCAGCTCGACCAGCAGGTCGCGCAGAGCGGTCTTCACGCCTTCGGCGGTTTCGATGCGCTCGGCCTTGATGCGGCGGCGCAGTTCGCCCAGCAGGTATTCGGTGGCGTCGACGCCGGCATCTGCCAGCAGGAGCGCGGTTTCCAGTTCTTCGAACAGCGCCTCGTCCACCTTCACGCCAACGAACAGCGTCGTCAGATTCTTGCTCGTCTTCGACAGGCCCGAGCGCAGGCGCGACATCCAGCCCTTGCGGGCCTGCTCGACCACCTGTGGCGTCGGCACGGTTTCGATGTCGTCGGCCTGCATGTCGAGCGTGGCAGGCTCGGCGGGCGAGTCCGGTACCGCCACAGCCACGGGGGCCGGTGCAGTAACAGGGGCCGGCGCAGGGGTCGGTACGGGTACGGGGGCGACAACCGCAGCGGGTACAGGCGCGGGGATGGGGATTGCAGCCGGGGCAGGTATCGGGGCCTGAACGGCTTCGGGGGCGGCAGCGGGTGTTGCCACCGGTGTCGATTCGGCAGCCGGCTGCGGCTCTGCCTTGCGCTTCTTCCAGAAACTAAACATCGTAAAAGGCAGTCTATTCGCCGTTAGAATCAAGCGTCGAATTTTATCAGACGGCCCTTATGCGCTCTTCCATGCGAAACGTCTCAAGCCGGACCCGGTTGGGTGCCTGGCAATTGGCCGCGATGGCCTTGGCGGCGGGCCTGTTGGCCGGCCCCGTTGCTGCGCAGGAACTGGCAGCCGCGCCAGTACGCCCGGCGGCCGCTGTTGCCGGTGCCAGGGTCGGTGCCAGCCAGTCCGATACGCACGAATACAAGCTCTCCAATGGCCTGCGCCTGATCGTCAAGGAAGACCACCGCGCGCCCACCGTGGCCCACATGGTCTGGTACCGCGCCGGCAGCATCGACGAGCACAACGGCACCACCGGCGTGGCCCACATGCTTGAGCACATGATGTTCAAGGGCACCAAGGACGTCGGCCCCGGCGAATTCTCCCGCCGCGTGGCCGCCATGGGTGGCCGCGAGAACGCCATGACCACGCGCGACTTCACGATGTACTACCAGCAGATCGAGAAGTCGCACCTGGGCGATGTGATGAAGCTCGAAGCCGATCGCATGGCCAATCTCCAGCTCACCGACAAGGAGTTCAAGCCGGAGATGAACGTGGTGAAGGAAGAGCGCCGCATGCGCATCGACGACTCCGCCCGTTCGACTGTCTACGAGCAGATGCTCGCTGTGCTGTTCAATGCCGCGCCGTATCGCAACCCGACCATCGGCTGGCCGGGCGATCTCGACACAATGACCGTGCAGGACGCGCAGGATTGGTACCACGCCTGGTACACGCCCAACAATGTCACCGTGATCGTCACCGGGGATGTGAACCCCGATGAGGCCTTCCGCCTTGCGGAGCGCACTTACGGCAAGCTCAAGCCGCACGCACTGCCGCGCCGCTACACGCAGGAGGAGCCCAAACAGATCGGCGTGAAGCGCATCTGGGTGAAGGCGCCGGCGGAGAACCCGTACGTGGTGCTGGCTTACAAGGTACCGGCGCTTAGGGATGTGGAGAAGGACGTTGACCCGTACGCGCTCGAAGTGCTCTCCGCTGTACTCGACGGCTATGACAATGCGCGCCTGTCGAGCCAGCTCGTCAAGGGCGAAAAGCGCATCGCCGATGACGTCAACGCCGGCTACGACGGCCTGAATCGTGGCCCGTCAATCTTCATCATGGACGGCACCCCCGCTGATGGCCATACCACCGCCGAGATCGAGCAGGCCCTGCGTGCGCAGATCGACCGCATCGCCAAGGAAGGCGTGACCGACGCCGAGCTCAAGCGCGTCAAGGCGCAGGTCGTTGCCGGGCAGATCTACAAGCGCGATTCGGTGTTCGGCCAGGGCATGGAGATCGGCATGACCGAGATGAGTGGTCTGTCGTGGCGTTCGATCGACCGCCAGCTCGAGAAGATCAAGGCGGTCACGTCGGCGCAGATCCAGCAGGTTGCCAAGACGTACTTCAGTGAAGACAACCTCGTCGTGGCCACGTTGCTGCCGCAACCGATCGATCCCAACAAACCGGCGCGCAAGCCTGTTCCCGGCATGCGCGAAGAAGGAGGGCTGCGTTGATGCGCGCCATGTCCCTGACCCTGAAGACGGCGCTGGTCGCCATTGTTGCGGCTGCGGCGCAGAGCGCCTTGGCCGCGTTGCCCATCGAACACTGGACAGCCCCCACCGGCGCACGCGTGTTCTTCGTGCCGAGCCCGTCGATCCCGATGCTCGACATCAACCTCGATGTGGATGCCGGTTCACGCTACGAGCCCGCAGCCAAGGTGGGTCTGGCGTCGCTGACGGCCGGCATGCTCGACAAGGGCGTTGCCGCGCAGACCAACGCGCCTGCACGCGATGAGGCGGCCATTGCCGATGCATTTGCCGACGTTGGGGCGAGCTTCGGCGGCGGCGCTGGCGGTGACCGCACGAGCTTGCGCCTGCGCACGCTGTCCGATCCGGCTGAACGCGGCCCCGCCATCGCGCTGATGACGCAGATCGTCTCCGCACCGACCTTTCCTGACGCGGTGCTCGCGCGCGACAAGCAGCGCCTGGTCGCGTCCATCCGTGAATCGCTGACAAAGCCGGGCGTGCTGGCCGAGCGTGCGTTTGGTACGGCCATCTACGGCACGCATCCGTATGGGCAGACCGCCTCGCCGGAGACGGTGGAGAGCATCACGCGCGACGACATCGTGCGCTACTACCAGGCTAACTACACGGCCAAGCGCGCGGTGGTGACGCTGATTGGCGCGATCAGCCGCCAGGAAGCCGAGGCCATCGCCGTGCAGATCACGCAGGGCCTGCCCGCCGACGGCGCCGCGCCGCCGGCACTGCCCGACGTGAAGATGCCGCTGACCAAGGGCGAGACGATCCGCATTCCGCACCCGGCACAGCAGGCCACCATCATCGTTGGCCAGCCTGGCATCTCGCGTAGCGACAAGGATTACTTCCCGCTGCTGGTCGGCAACTACGTGCTGGGCGGTGGTGGCTTCAGCGCGCGCTTGACCAACGAGGTGCGCGAGAAACGTGGCCTGACCTACAGCATCGGCAGCTACTTCGCGCCGGCCGCGCAGCCCGGCCCGTTCGAGCTGGCTCTGCAGACGCGCAAGGACCAGACCGAGGAAGCGCTGACCGTGGTGCGCGACACCGTCGCCAAGTTCGTCGCAGACGGCCCGACCGACGCGGAGCTCAAGGCCGCGAAAGACAACCTCGTCAACGGCTTCCCGCTGCGCCTGGACAGCAACCGCAAGCTGCTGGACAACGTGGCCAACATCGGCTGGTACAACTTGCCGCTCGACTACCTGGATACGTGGACGCAGCGCATTGCCGCCGTCACGCGCGACCAGGTGCGTACGGCATTCCAGCGCGTGCTGCAGCCGCAGACCATGGCGACCATTGTGGTGGGCGGCCCGGCGACAAACTGACGCACGGCACCTTCAACCGAAAAAAACCGGCGGTATTCCCGCCGGTTTTTGTTTTGGCTGGCACTACAATCGCGCCCATGGCATCCCGATCTTCCAGTTCCAAGGGCCCCAAGGCCAAGACCGCCACGTCGCATGCGCGCGCGCCGCAGCAGGTGCGCATCATCGGCGGGCAATACAAGCGCACACCGCTGCCGGTGGTTGACGCCGACGGCCTGCGCCCGACCAGCGACCGCGTCCGCGAAACCGTCTTCAACTGGCTTGGCCAGGACCTGACCGGCTGGCGCTGTGCCGACCTCTTTGCCGGCACCGGTGCGCTTGGCCTCGAGGCAGCCTCGCGTGGCGCGGCGCACGTGACGCTGGTTGAGAACCATGCGCCCGCCGTACGTGCGCTGCACGCCGTGCGCGACAAGCTCGATGCGCACATGGTCGACATCGTCTCGGGGGACGCTTTCACATGGCTTGCGCGCCAGGCTGACGGTGCATTCGACGCGGTGTTCATCGACCCGCCATTTGCGCAGGATTGGTCGTTGCGTGCGTTGGAGGCGGCCATCCGTGTAGTGAAGCCGGGCGGGGTGATTTATCTAGAAGCGCCGCAGCCCCTGGTGGATGTGAGTGCTGATTCACAATCTGCGGTCGATGCTGCAGGCATTCCACTGCCGTCCGATGTGGCACTTCACAAGCACCTGCGCGCCGGCGCGGTGCATGCGCATTTGCTGCTGCGCAAAAACGGTTAAACTACGCCGCTCGTTCCGGTGCATGAGCATCTGGCGGCACCTCGCTACAGTCTGATTGTGAGGTCGCCGAAAGGCAGCCGGAACGTGCGGGCGGCAGGCTCGGGACTTGCCGCGCTCGATAACGCAACGGTGTCCAAACGCAGATTGGCGCGGCAATGTCCCACGCCGCGCCGGTGGATACTCTTTTCCCCTTGGTGGAGGAACCATGGTGATCGCGGTTTATCCCGGCACTTTCGATCCGTTCACGCGCGGCCACGAAGACCTCGTCCGCCGTGCGTCCAACATCTTCGACGAGCTGATCGTCGGCGTGGCACAGAGCCCGAACAAGCGGCCGTTCTTTGCGCTGGAAGAGCGCATCGAGATCGCCCGCGAGGTGCTCGGCCACTATCCGAACGTGCGGGTCGAAGGGTTTTCCGGCCTGTTGAAGGATTTCGTGCGCAAGAACGGCGCGCGCGTGATCGTGCGGGGCCTGCGTGCCGTGTCGGACTTCGAGTACGAATTCCAGATGGCCGGCATGAACCGCTACCTGCTGCCGGACGTGGAAACCATGTTCCTCACGCCGTCGGACCAATACCAGTTCATCTCGGGCACCTTCGTGCGCGAGATCGCCATTCTTGGCGGCGACGTTAGCAAGTTCGTGTTCCCCTCGGTCGAGAAATGGCTCAAGGAGAAGACGGGCAAGGCAGATGCCTCCGACAAATCGGAATAAAATGGCACGTTGGCGGGAGCCTTCCCGCCGGTCATTTCAAGGAAAGCATCATGGCGCTCATAATTACTGATGAGTGCATCAATTGCGACGTGTGCGAGCCCGAGTGCCCGAACAACGCAATTTCGATGGGCCCGGAGATCTACGTGATCGACCCGGGCAAATGTACGGAGTGCGTCGGGCACTTTGATGAGCCGCAATGCCAGCAGGTGTGCCCGGTCGACTGCATTCCCAAGGACCCGGCCCATGCCGAGACGCAAGAGCAGCTGATGCAGAAGTACATTCAGCTCACCTCCGCCCCGCGCGCAGCGTAAGCAAAAAAAGAGACGGCTCAGGCCGTCTCTTTTCATTGGTGCGAGCCGACTCGCGCACTGCTTACTGAATCGGCAGCAGATCCTCCGGGCCTTCATACGCATAACCCGGCTCGCAGACGATGCGGTAGTGCGGCAGATGAGGCCGTGGTGGCCGCGGCACGACAGGTGTCGGAGTAACCGGCGCCTGCACGAACGGTTTGGTGCCGCCGTTCGGTTGGCGCAATGCACCTGCGGCTGGCGCCGGCGTGACGGTAACCGGCGGGCTGACCACCGGCATTGGCGTCGGATAGGGCATCGGGTACGGCATCGGCCCTACGTAGACGCGATGGCAGTAGCGCACGCCTTCCTGCGCCACCACCACCTTCTGCCGTTGGTCGCGGCGCGCCTGTTCGGCGGCCTGCGCAGCGATCTGTGCCTGGCGAGCATCCTCGGCGGCTTGTGTCTTGCGGCGCGAGGATTCCATCTCTCGCACTTCGGCCGCCTCGGCAGCGGCGCGCTCCCGAGCGGCTTTCTGGTCTGCGGCACTCGGCGTGTTGTCGATCAGCGGTATCTCTTTTGCACGTGTGCCGCAGGGGCGGTCGGAATACGCTGTCTGGCCATTCTCACTACAGCGATAGACCTGCGCCTGCGCTGGTGCTGCCACCAGCAGGCCGAGCGCCAAGCCCGCCAGCGCGGCGGCGCGTGAGCTGAGCATGGTGAACGGTTTCATGGCGATATCCTAGTGTGAGTGCATCAGCCTGCGGTGTGCAGGCGCATCATGGATTTCTCGGCATGACCGGCAATCAGATCGGGCAGCGCGTCCAGGCTGCGGTCGATGGCGCGGTCAATCAGATCCTGTTCTTCCTTGCGCGGGGCCTTGAGCACGAAGTTGGCCACATCATGCTGGCCTGACGGTGCCGTGCCCGGCGGCAGCAGGTTGCGCGGATGGCCGATGCCCAAGCGCAGGCGCCAGAACTGCTGCGTGGTCAGATGCGCGGCAATGTCCTTCAGCCCGTTATGACCACCCGAGCCTCCACCAAGCTTGAGCTTGACCGCACCGGGCGGCAGATCAAGTTCGTCGTGCGCAACCAGGATCTCGTCGGGCATTACCTTGTAGAAGCGCGCCAGTGCCACGGTCGACAGGCCCGAGCGGTTCATGAAGGTCTGCGGCTGCAGCAGCCACACCTCGTTGCCCCACAGGTTGGCGCGTGCAGCATAGCCGTGGAAGCGCGTCTCGTTGCGCAAGGTCACGTTGCCGATGCGTGCGAGCTGGTCGACCAGCCAGAAGCCGGCATTGTGCCGCGTGGCTGCGTATTCGGCGCCCGGATTGCCGAGCCCGACGATGAGTTTGATCATGCGATGGATACCAGGGTGGGGTGAGGGATGCGCCCCTTGACCGTACAAGCATAGCCGCTTTCGCCCACTGGATTCACGGCATGGACACGGGGCGGCTTGGATGCGGAAACTCAGGCAGAAAAAAAAGCCCGGCGAGACCAGCTCGGCGGGCTTTTTCGTGTCGTGCCCGAAAGCACGACGGTGCGGCAACCTTAGGCGGCCGGCTTGTCTTCGCCTGCAGCAGCAGCGCCTTCTTCGGCAGCGGCGGACTTCTCGCCAGCCGGCACGCTGATGTTAGCCACAGCCGGGTTCTCATCGCCACCGTGGGTGAGGATGGACACGCCCTTCGGCAGCTTCAGGTCGGAGATGTGCAGAGTCTGGCCGATTTCCAGAGCGCCCAGATCCACTTCGATGAACTCCGGCAGGTCGGCCGGCAGGCACGACACTTCAACGTCGTTCAGGATGTGGTTCACGATGCCGTGGCCCAGCTTCACGCCCGGTGCGGATTCCTGGTTCAGGAAGTGCAGCGGCACCTTGACGTGGATCTTTTCCTTGGCCGACACGCGTTGGAAATCAACGTGCAGAACCAGTTGCTTGAACGGGTGCAGCTGGAAATCGCGCAGCAGCGCCTTTTCCACCTTGCCAGCCACTTCGATATCGAGGATCGACGAGTGGAAGGCTTCCTTCTTCAGCGCGTGGTACAGCGCATTGTGATCGAGTTCGATCATCTTCGGATCGGCTTCACCGCCGTAGATGATGCCCGGGGTCTTGCCGGCGTTGCGCAGGCGGCGGCTCGCACCAGTGCCCTGAACGCTACGCTCGAAAGCGACAACTTTCATGATTGCTCCAAACGAAAAAGACGACTCGCGACCAAGCCGTCTGGTGAACGGGGCGCCATATTGCGCCCCGCAGACACCACAGAAGTGCCGTCTAGTCGACGTTTTCTGCAGTAAAGCCTTGAATTATAACAGGGACCCGTATATTTGCTGAATTATTCAGCAAACAGCGACATGATCGAATCGCCGCGCACGATGCGGGTGAAGGTCTCGGCCAGCAGCGGGGCGGTCGAGAGCTGGCGAATCTTGCCGCACTTGATGGCGTCTTCGCGCAGCGGGATGGTGTCGGTCACGACCACTTCGTCGAGCGCGGAATCAGCGATGCGGGCGGCTGCGCCACCTGACAGCACCGGGTGCGTGCAGTACGAGAACACCTGCTTGGCACCGCGTTCCTTGAGCACCTGCGCGGCTTTGCACAGCGTGCCGCCAGTGTCGATCATGTCGTCCATGATCACGCAGTTGCGGCCTTCGACTTCACCGATGATGTTCATCACCTCGGCCACGTTGGCCTTCGGGCGACGCTTGTCGATGATGGCGAGGTCGGTGTTGAGTTGCTTGGCGAGCGCACGGGCGCGCACCACGCCGCCAACGTCCGGCGACACGACCAGCAGGTCGCTGTAGTTTTTCTTGCGCAGGTCTTCGAGCAGAACAGGCGACGCGTAGATGTTGTCGACCGGGATATCGAAGAAGCCTTGGATTTGGTCAGCGTGGAGGTCCATCGTCAGCACGCGCTCGACGCCGGCGACTTCCAGCATGTTGGCCACGACCTTGGCCGTGATGGCCACACGCGCCGAACGCGGGCGGCGATCCTGGCGGGCATAGCCGAAGTAGGGGATGGCAGCCGTGATGCGGCGGGCGGACGCGCGCTTGAGCGCATCGACCATCACCATCAGTTCCATCAGGTTATCGTTGGTCGGGGCGCAGGTGGATTGCAGGATGAACACGTGCTTGCCGCGCACGTTCTCCTGGATCTCGACCTGAACTTCACCATCGGAGAATCGGCCGACGAGGGCCTTGCCGAGCGGGATGCCTAGGTGTTTGACGACAGCTTCGGCGAGTTTCGGGTTGGCGTTGCCGGTAAAAACCATCAAGCCTTCGCTGCTCATCGGGGCACCTGTTTTTCGACTTCAGACGCGCCGGTTGGATGAAGCACCAACCGGGCTATTGCTGGAAACATAAGGAAGAAATGGCAGGGGCGGAAGGATTCGAACCTACGCATGCCGGAATCAAAATCCGGTGCCTTAACCAGCTTGGCGACGCCCCTACACAACCGATCGGTTACTGCTTCCATTGCAGAAGCAATAACTGCAAACCTTACACAGCAAATCTTGCGAGCGGATGATGCGTCAGACCTGCCGCACATCGACCTTCCCACTCGGAAGGCACCTGATCCGCCACCGCTTGCGCATGCTCAACGTTATCGAACGGAGCAAACACGCAGGCGCCGGATCCGGTCATTCTTGCCAGAGGGCTGAACTGTCGTAGCCAGGCAAGTGCTCGGGCGATTTCGCCGTATTTCCTTTCCGCCACCGCTTGCAGATCGTTGCGACCGTAAGCGAAAACAATTTGTTGGTCAGGAAAGTCCGTAATTATGGTGAGTGGCGTGTCGCGTGTCAACCCTTCATCGGAAAAAATTGTAGGGGTGGGCACATGCACGCGCGGATGGATCACCACGAACGCCGCCGGCGGCAGCGTGACGGGCGTGAGTTCTTCACCGATGCCCTCGGCAAACGCGTTCTGGCCGAAGACGAAGAAGGGTACGTCGGCGCCGAGCTTCAGGCCCAGTGCCATCAACGTTGTGCGCGGCAGATCGAGGCCCCACAGATGGTTGAGCGCGAGCAGCGTGGTGGCCGCGTCGGACGAGCCGCCACCAATGCCGCCGCCCATCGGCAGGCGTTTTTCGATGGCGATGTCGGCGCCGTAAGTACAACCGGTTTCCGCTTGCAGCAGGCGTGCGGCGCGCATCACGAGGTCTTCATCGGCGGGCACGCCGGGCACATCGGTGGTGCGGGCGAGGCGGCCGTCTGCGCGTCGCGAGAAGTGCAGCGTGTCGGACCAGTCGATGAGCTGGAAGACCGTCTGCAGCAGGTGGTAGCCGTCGGGCCGTCGGCCGACCACATGCAGGAACAGGTTGAGCTTGGCGGGCGCGGGGCAATCACGCAGCTCGGTGGGTGCGGAGGTCATGGTGAGGCGATGACGACGTTACTGGTCCAGCACAAGCCGCACCGTGAGCGGCCCGTTGGCGCCCTGCGAACGATCAAGATCGAGCCGGCGGATATGCGCATCGGCGGAGGTGTCGTCCGTCCAGGCGACGTAGTGCACGGTCCAGCCGTTCTGTTCGATGATTTCGGGCCGCGATTGCGCGTCGCGTGCCACGCGAGCCGGCGTGCCCGGGGCGGGGCGGGCACGCAGCCAGTCGCGCAGGCCGGATACGGGCAGCGAGAAGCCGAGTGCATCCTGCATCAGCGTGTCGACTTCGGGCGCGCGACGCGGTGGCTGGTTGGGCAATTCAAGCGTGGCGCCCTGATTGCTCTGGCTGACCACCGCCAGCGTCTGGCCCAGTGGGGACATCAACTCAAGCTGCACATCGGTGCCGCGCTCGCGCCACAGGAAGCTGCCCACCGCGCTTTGCTCCGCGTTGCCTTGCGTGTAGCGGGCAGAGAAGCGGCCCTGGTAGCGGGTGATGGTGGTGTCGTTGTCTTGTGAGTCGGCGAACAGGTCGTTGGCTGGGCGCACGCTTGCGCAGCCTGCAAATACCACACAACTGACGCCCAGCACCAATGCGCCGAGCGCGCGGGAAAACTGCAGCGTCATCAGTTCGCGCTCACGGGAACGTCGGGAATCGGCTGGCCGAAGCGGCGCAGCGTGTCGCGCAGGGTGTTGTCGTTGATGTCGAGCTTGGTGGCTTCCGTCCAGATCTTGCGCGCGTCGTCCTGCTTGCCCGATTGCCACAGCACTTCACCCAGGTGGGCACCAATCTCGGCTTGCGGCGCGGAACTCCATGCCTTGCGCAGGATGTCGGTGGCTGCCGGCAGATCGCCGCGGCGGTATTTGACCCAGCCCAGACTATCGGCGATGTAGGGATCGCCCGGGGCCAGCGAAACGGCTTTCTCCAGCAACTCCTGCGCTTCCTGCAGGCGCACGTTGCGATCCGCCAGCGAGTAACCGAGCGCGTTGTAGCCGATGGCTTGACCGGGGCGCAGGTCGATCACCTTGCGCAGCAGCGTTTCCATGTTGTCGTAGTGGCCGTCGTGCTCTTCGAGCATTGCCAGCTGGTACGTGTATTCGACGTTGTCCGGGTCGTTCGCCAAGAGTTCGTTGACGCGTGCGCGGGCACGGCCGAAGGCCTTGGCGTCCATCAGCATACCGATTTCAGCCTGGCGGATGCCATCCATCAGGGCCTGGCGGCGCGGACCATCGGGAATGTCTTCCGAATCGGCAACGAGTTCGTCGAAGGCCTGTTGCGCTTCGTCGATACGGCGCAGCTTGCCGAGCAACTGGCCGCGCTTGATACCGGCTGCCAGCGCGGTCTGGCCGTCGGCGTCGCCGTTGGCCGAGCCGGTGATCTTGTCGACCCAGGCCAGCGCGCCGGCGTAGTCGTGCTTTTCTTCGGCGAGCTGGGCGAGGCCCTGGTAGCCGGGTTCGGGGCTCAGCGTGGGCGACTTGGCCGTTGCTGCGACGTATTCCTTCAGGTAGCGCTCGGCGGCGTCGTACTGGCGCTGTTGCAGTGTCAGCAGGCCGAGTGCCAGCGTGATGCGCGCATCGTTGGGGGCGATCTTCTTGAGTGCCTCGAATTCGCCGCGGGCCTTGTCTTGCTGATCGCGCACAAGGTACATGCGGGCGAGCGCCAGATGGCCGTCGATTGAAGCGGGCGCGGCCTTCAGGAAAGTGCGCAGGCCGGCAATGGCGGCATCAGGGTCGTCGTCGGCGCGCAGCTCAGCGGCCAGGATGGCGGCGTCTTCATAGCCGGGGCGCAGCTTGAGGGCGGTGTCCAGTTCGGCCAACGCGCCGGGCACATCCTTGGCGACGACCTTGGCGCGAGCCAGGGCCAAGTGCGTCTCGGGGCGCTGCATGTCGTGCGAGGCGATGCGCTGCAGCGCCGCTACCGCGCCGGCCGGGTCGGTGCTCTTGGACATCTGCTGCTGCAGTTGCAGGATGGCGTCGGCGCGTTGACCGGGAGAAACCTTGTTCAGCTGCGCCTGCAGCATCGGCTCGACTTCCGACCACTTGCCCGTGGCCACCAGCAGAAGCTGCTGCACCTGGCGTGCTGGCATGGAGGTCGGCGACAGTTCGACCCACAGCCGCGAGGCGGTTAGCGCCTGCGCGGGTGAGCGGGTCAGGAAGGCGATCTCGGTGGCGCGCTGGGCGAAGCGCGGGTCGCGCGTGTCTTGCGCGAGATCCAGATAGGTGCGGTATGCCGGCTCGACCAGCCCGCGCTGCAGCGAAATCTCCGACGCCAGCACGCGGTACATGATGTCCTGATCGAGTGCGATCGAAGGCAGATCGGTGCGCTCCGAATTCAGCAGGCCGCCACGCGGGCGCGAGCGCTCGAGCGTGATGGTTGGGCGGTTGCCGGTGCCGCCTTCCTGCGCTGCCTGGGCGATCAGCGGGGCTGCGGAGGTTGGGTGTGCCGCCCATGCCGGCAGACCGGCCAGCCCTCCCGCAATCAGCGAGGCGAGCAGGATCGCTCGGCTGCGCGGAAATCGCCGCGGGCGTTGCATCGCTGGCGAACGGGAGAAAGCGTGGGGCATGGTCTTGAAGCTCCGGATGGGGTTCAGGGCATTGTAGCCTGACCGCTACAATCGCCCGCATCGTAAAAAAGGTTGGAGCAGCACATGCGACGGAGGTTCGATGCCTGAGTTGCCAGAGGTGGAAGTCACCCGCCTGGGTTTGCTACCACATATTACGGGGCGGCGTATTGTGCGCGCGGTGGTGCGCCATCACGGGCTGCGCTGGCCGGTCGATCCTGCCTTGCCAGCGTTGCTCGCCGGCCTGACCGTCACGCGCCTGTTGCGCCGTGGCAAGTATCTGCTGATCGAATGCATGCCCGACGCAGGCCACGCCGATACCGGCGGCGGCTGGCTGCTGATCCACCTCGGCATGACCGGCACGCTGCGCGTACTGGAGACCCCGGTTTCACCCGGCCCGCACGATCACGTGGACCTTGAACTGGTCGACGCAGCCGGCGTGCCGATCACGCTGCGCTATCGCGATCCGCGCCGTTTCGGCGCCGTGCTCTGGCACGCGGGCAAGGAAGTGGATGGGGCCGGCCTGCCCGACCACCCTTTGCTGCGCAACCTCGGCATCGAACCTTTCGATGCGCGTTTCGGCGGCGATTGGATGTACACCCGCACACGCGGGCGCACCGTCGCCATCAAATCGGCGCTGCTGGCGGGCGATATCGTGGTCGGCGTGGGCAACATCTACTGCTCGGAAAGCCTGTTTCGGGCCGGCATCCGGCCCACCACGGCAGCCGGGCGCATCAGCCGGCCGCGCTACGCCGCGCTGGCTGAGGCCGTTCGCGCCACGCTGGCTGACGCCATCGCCCGGGGTGGCAGCACACTGCGCGATTTTGTCGGTTCGGATGGCCAGAGCGGGTATTTCCAGCTTGATGCGTTCGTGTACGACCGGGCCGGTCTGCCATGCCGCGTGTGCGGTACGCCGATCCGCCAGATTGTCCAGGGTCAGCGCTCCACGTTCTATTGCCCGACCTGCCAGCGCTGAGGCGGCTTTCGGAGCGATTTGCCCGTCATTTCGCAAGGTTTTCGAAGGGGGGTGACGGGCGGTCGATGGCATCCCGCAACACTTGGCTGTCCGGCCCAGACAAGTCGGCGGAAAGTTCTCCCGGAACCTGTCGGTTCCCTGTATCGTTCCACCTAAATTTGTGCATTTCTGTGCCGTAATGGGCGGTAACAGCAATGCCGAGGGGGCGCGTGCATTTTGCATGTCGGGGCGCGCACAAAATAAGACAGAACGATGAATAACACACTGAGCACACAGTTCGAGCAGTACGGTACCTGGCGCGCTTCGGTCCTGCAGTCGGTAGGAGAATTCCAGGACTGGCTGCAAGATCAGGAGCTGTACGACGCCCAGGCCGACATGCGCGCGCAACGCATTCGCGGCGTTCTGCGCAGCGACAAGCTCAAGGTCGCTTTCATTGCCGAGTTCTCTCGCGGCAAAAGCGAACTGATCAACGCCATTTTCTTTGCAGATTTTGGCCGCCGCATTCTGCCGTCGTCAGCGGGCCGGACCACGATGTGTCCGACCGAGCTGATGTACGACGAAAGCTACCCGCCGTCGATTCGACTGCTGCCGATCGAGACGCGTCTGCATGACGCCTCGACCGCTGACTTCCGAGATGCCGGCAGTCACTGGCTGTCGGTGCCGCTCGATCCGTCGTCGCCCGAGGGCATGCTCGAAGCGTTCCGCCACGTGGTGGAAACCGTGCGCGTGCCCAAGGAAGAGGCTGAGCAGCTCGGCCTCTTCAACGATGCCGATCCGGATGCCGCGTTCTCGGTGGATGCCGCCGGTACGGTGGAAGTGTCGAAGTGGCGCCACGCGATCATCAATTTCCCGCACCCGATGCTCAAGCAGGGTCTGGTGATCCTGGATACGCCGGGCCTGAACGCCATCGGTACTGAGCCTGAGCTGACGCTGCGCCTGATTCCGGATGCGCATGTCGTCGTGTTTGTGCTGGCGGCCGATGCCGGCGTGACCAAGAGCGATTTGGAACTGTGGCGCTCGCACGTGGGCGGTGGTCAGCGCAAGGGCTGCATCGCCGTGCTCAACAAGGTCGACGGCCTGTGGGACCCGCTCAAAACCGAGCAGGAAGTTGAGAACGAAGTCAGCCGCCAGATCATGACCACGGCGCAGGTGCTCGATATCGATGTCGAGCGCGTGTATCCGGTGTCGGCGCAGAAGGGCCTGCTGGCCAAGGTCAGCCATGACCACGAACTGCTGGCCAAGAGCCGGCTGCCGGAGCTGGAGTCGGTGCTGTCGGATCAACTGATTCCGCAGCGTCGGGAGATTGTCACCGAGCAGGTGCAGCTGGCGGTGAAGGACATGGCCGCCGGCGCGCAGCAACTGCTGCAGATGCGCCGCCGCGACATCGTCGAGCAGCTGTTCGAACTGCGCGGCCTGCGCGGCAAGAACCACACGATGGTCAAGCACATGCTGATGCGTGTGCAGGGCGAGAAGGAAGAGTTCGAGCAGAGCATCGCCAAGTTCCAGGCGCTGCGCACGGTGTTCGGCCGCCATAGCGCAGAGATCATCAAGAGCGTGCAGCTCAAGCAGATCCGCACGACCATGCGCGAAGCGCGCGAGAAGATGAAGGAGCGCGTGTTCTCGCGCGGCCTGCGCGACGACATGGACAAGCTGTTCGGTCACCTGACCGGCCTGGTGCGCGACGCCGCCAACCGCATCGACCAACTGCACCAGATGGTCGACGGCATGTACAAGAAGTTCAACGCCGAGCACGGCTTCACGCTGTCGCCGCCGCTGCGCTTCCTGGGCACGCGCTACGACGCCGATCTGAAAGAGACGCTGATGCTCGCGCACAACCACTTTGGCGCGTTCAGCTTCCTGACGCGTCCGAAGCCGCAGCTCGTGCACGGCGCGTTCTCGACGGTGGCCAGCCGCGTGCTGGATACCTTCCAGGACATGAACCGTGATATCGAGATCTGGCTGAAGTCGGTCATGACGCCGCTGGAAGCGCAGGTGCGCGATCACCAGAAGCAACTGCGCAAGCGTGTGGATTCGATCGAGCGCATCCACGAGGCCACCGATACGCTGGAAGCGCGCATCGCTGAACTTGAAGCGCTGCTCAACACGCTGGATGAGCGCAGCGGCACGATTGCCCAGTACACCGATCGCATCCTTGCGGCTGGGACGCTCCTGGAGCGGCACTCAGTCGCGGCCTGATGTGATTGTCGGCCAACGTTGCTCATGAAAAGGCGCCTGCGGGCGCCTTTTTCGTTCTGGTAGGATCGCCGCCAGCGCGCATCTTCCGTGCGCCGCTTCTTCATCACACGCATGACCGCCACCCCACGCCGCACGCGCCGACCCGCGCAACCTGCCCCCGCCTTGCCCTCGCTCCCCGACGATTTTGCCGTGCGCGTGATCGCCTGGCAGCAGCGTCATGGCCGCCATCATCTGCCGTGGCAGAACACCGGCGATGCGTATCGCACGTGGCTGTCGGAGATCATGCTGCAGCAGACGCAGGTGAGCGCCGTACTCGGCTACTACGCGCGCTTTATCGAACGTTTTCCGACCGTGCAGGCCCTGGCTGCAGCACCGGCCGACGACGTGATGGCCGCATGGGCCGGCCTGGGCTACTACACGCGTGCGCGCAATCTGCATCGCTGCGCACGGATCGTCGTGGCGGAGCATGGCGGCGTCTTCCCGCGCGACCCTGAGGTGCTGGCGTCGCTACCGGGGATTGGGCGCTCGACCGCTGCGGCCATCGCTGCGTTTTCGTATGGCGTGCGCGCGGCCATTCTCGATGGCAACGTCAAGCGCGTCTTCGCACGGGTGTTCGGCATCGACGGCTTTCCTGGCGACAAGCGTGTCGAAGACACCATGTGGCGGATCGCCGAAGCTGTGCTGCCGCCTGCCGACGGCATTCAGCCGTACACGCAGGGGTTGATGGATATGGGGGCCACCGTCTGCACGCGTGGCAAGCCCGCGTGTCTGACAGGCGAGCGTGCGTGTCCGCTCGAATCGTTGTGCGAGGCGCGCAGCACCGACCGGGTGATGGCGTTGCCTGTGCCGCGTCCGCGCAAGGCGATCCCGGAGCGTGCCGCCACATTGGTGATCGCGTTGCATGCTGACACTGTCTTGCTACAGCGACGTCCACAACGCGGTATCTGGGGCGGGCTGTGGTCGCTGCCGTTGGTGGGAGACATGGACGATGCGCTCGACGCGCATCCGTTGGATGCGGATACCGTGCGCCAGGCCGCGCGGGCGTACGGCACCGTCTCAGATGTGGAAGCTGCTGGCGCGCTCACGCACACCTTTACGCATTTCCGTCTGCACATGCACCTGCTGCGCGCGAACATCACCAAGCCAGCGGCGCTCGACGATGACTGGCGCTGGGTGCCGCTTGCGCAATTGAGTTCGGTGGGATTGCCCGCGCCCGTGAAATTGGCGCTGGAGACCTTGGTGCAGCCGAGCTTGGTCTAAGCCTCACCTGGCCGGTGCGGCATCAAAGAATGTGATGCTGCTTCATGTAGCGATGGACGATCTCGATGCGCATGCCGGCATCCATCAGTTCCATCAGCTTCTGCTTGGCCTTGAGCGGCACCGGCAGCAGTTCACACAGCCGGTTGGCGACCCAGCTTGGGCTGTTCCACTCGTATGGTTCGGCCATCAGCACCTGGCCGTCTTCGCGCGTGCTCAAGGTCGTGACGATGCGGCGCAGGGCGTTCACGCAATCGTCGAAAAGCTCGCCCTTGCAGTCCTGCACGTCGGCGCCGATGGGCTCCACCGTGCCGCGCATCAGACCGTTGGCGGTGGTCTCGAATGACAGCACCTTGAAGCGCTGCGTGCCGCGCACCTTGATCATCAGCAGGCCCAGTTGCTCCATGTCGCATTCGACGATGTGGGCAATGCAGCCGACATCCACCGGCTCGGTCGGCGCATCTGCTGTGGCAACTTCATTGCCGCGCTCGATCAGGCAGACGCCGAAGGGGGTCTGGTCGCGCAGGCAGGTGCGGACCATGTCCATGTAGCGGGCTTCGAAAATACGCAGCGGGAGAAGACCGCCGGGAAACAGCACCGTGTGCAGCGGAAACAGCGGCAGCTCGGTGGGCAGCGGCGGCAGCGGCGAGAACGGCGAGAGAGCGATGTCTTCTTGCATGAACGGTTGGAGCAGACGGCGGCAAGACTTTCGCATGGCGCCGCGCAAGCCGTATCCGTGCATCCTGCCGGACCGGCTCGGCGCGCATGGCGCGCGGTTCAGCCCTCTACGGCCAATTCGCGGTGGCGCACCAACACATTACCATGCGCGCGGAAGTACGTGGCGAGCCGCTCGGCGATATACACCGAGCGATGCTGGCCCCCCGTGCAGCCGATCGCCACCGTCAGGTAGCTGCGGTTGTCGGCAATGAAACTCGGCAGCCACTTTTCGACGTACGCGCGGATGTCTTCGGCCATCGCCAGCACCATCGGCTGGCTTTGCAGGAAATCGATGACGGGTTGGTCGCGGCCGGTCAGCGGGCGCAACTGCGTGTCGTAGTAGGGATTGGGCAGCGAGCGCACGTCGAAGACGAGGTCTGCATCCGTCGGTACTCCGTGCTTGAAGCCGAACGATTCGAACATCAGCGTGATGTCGTGCGGCTCGTCACTGATGAATTCCTTGATGTACGCGCGCAGGGCGTTGGTGCGCAGCGTACTGGTGTCGATGCGGTGTGCCGGGTCGGCCAGCGGGCTGAGCAGCTCGCGCTCCATCTCGATGGCTTCGATGAGCGACGTGTCTGCGCCTTTCGGTGCTTGCGGCGGTTCGGCGCTCGCATGCGCAGATGCGGGGCGACCGTTGCGGATGGAGAGTGGGTGTCGGCGGCGTGTTTCGGAGTACCGCTGCACCAGCGCATTTGTGCTGGCGGTCAGGAACAGCATGCGCACGTCGTGTTCCTTGCGCAGCGTCGTGATGGTCTCGGGCACCTTGCGCAGCGATTCGCGGCTGCGGATGTCGGTGGCAACGCCCAGGTGCGTGTAGCCCTGGTCCGCCAGATAGCGCGCCAGTTCGGGAATGAACTGCGCGGGCAGGTTGTCGACGCAGTAGTAGCCTGCGTCTTCGAGCACGTTCAGGGCGACCGATTTCCCTGAACCCGAAACACCGGTGATGAGAATGATCCGCATGCCGCGAGGATAGCATCCCTCTGTGGCAAACCAGCGACCAAACAAAAAGGCGGCCTGGGTGGCCGCCTTTCTGGCACTGCGCTAAGCCGATGCTCAGCTGCGGTTCTCAGCCCTTGAGGCAGTCGCTCTGGGCCTTCTTGTACTCATCGCCCTTCTTGCCCTTGTTGGCCTTGGAGCAGGCGGCCATTTTTTCCTGCTGGGTCATCGGGGCGGCCGCCGGGGCAGCATCGGTCTTGCCGGACAGGCAATCGCTCTGGGCCTTCTTGTAGTCGGCGCCCTTCTTACCCTTGTTGGCCTTGGAGCAGGCGGCCATCTTCTCTTGCTGCGAATTCTTGGCTGCCGGGGCGGCTGCGGTTGCGGCCGGTGCAGCAGCGGCCGGTGCGCTACCTTGGGCGAAAGCCTGGCCAGCCAGGAACGGGAGCGCCAGGGCGCAAGCGGCAATCAGTTGTTTCATCGTCGTGTTCTCCTTGGGTACCGTCAGAAGAGCGGGGCAGACAAGCCGCCGCGCTCGCGATGAACGCCGCCGCGTGCGTGCCCGGCGCATTCCCCTCCACAACGGGGCGGGGGCATGTCGGGTTGACGTTTCTCGACAAAACTAGGGTAAAACCCCTCGAATTGCGAAGCTTTGTAACGACTTTGTTAAAGCAACCGGCCCTGGGGCGAGTGTGACGCCGCTTCGGCCTGCATGGCAGCGCGCTGGCGGTCCATGAAGTCGCGCAGCGTGTCGATGCCGCGCAGGCGCAGGATGGTGTTACGCACGGCAGCCTCGACCAGCACGGCCAAGTTGCGGCCGGCCGCCACCTGGATCTTCACCATGTGGATCGGCAAGCCGAGCACGTCGAGATACTGAGAATCCAAGGGCAGGCGTTCGAACTCGCCGTCGTTGCGGCGCACAAGCTGCACGATCAGCTTGATCTTCATTTTTCGGCGCACGGCCGTCTCACCGAAGATCGTCTTGATGTCGAGCAGGCCCAGGCCGCGCACTTCCAGCAGGTTCTGCAGCAGCGGCGGGCAGCGGCCTTCGATGAAATCCGGCCCCAGACGCACGAAGTCGACCGCATCGTCGGCCACCAGGCCATGGCCGCGCGAGATCAGCTCCAGGCCGAGTTCGCTCTTGCCCAGCCCCGAATCGCCCATGATGAGCACGCCCATGCCGAGGATGTCGAGAAACACCCCGTGCATCGTCACACGTGGTGCCGAGATGCGCGACAGGTACAGACGCAGGTGGTCAATGACGGCCGCCGACGAAATCGGCGAGGTGAACAGCGGCGTGGATGAACGCGTGCAACGCAGTTCCAGATCGGGCGGGGGATCCACGCCGTCAGCCACCACCAGGAAGGGCGGTTCCAGCAGGATCAGCTCACCCATCTGGCGCTTGCGGTTTTCTTCCGACAAGCGCTGGTAGTAGGTGATCTCGGGCTTGCCGAGCACCTGAATGCGGTTCGGGTGAATGAGGTTCAAGTGCCCAACCAAGTCCGCCGCCGAGGTGGCCTCCTTGGCGAAATCCACATCGAACGCGCGGTCCGCGCCTTCCAGGCCAGCGACCCACGACAGCTTCAGGTCAGCTGCGTTGTCGTCGAAGATCGATTGGGCGGTGACGCCGGTCAGTTCCATAGCAGGGCGCGGTGATGCCGCTGGGCGGTGCGCATTCGCAATCGGTTGCGTTGCTGCGCCGATTGCGCCGCGCTCAGGGCCGCCAGTCGGTCAGTAGCTGGTGAATCGCCTCGGGCGATGGCTGGGTGGCGAGGCCTTCGCGCATGTCGCGATCGGACAGCAGCTGGGCAATTTCGGAGAGGATCTCCAGATGCTGCTGGGTGGCCTGTTCCGGCACCAACAGGAAGATCAGCAGCGAGACGGGCTTGCCGTCGGGCGACTCGAACGGCACCGGCTCGGCCAGGCGCATGAATGCTGCCAAGGGTTGCTTGAGCCCCTTGATGCGGCCGTGCGGGATGGCTACGCCGGCACCCAGCCCAGTGGAGCCGAGCGATTCGCGCGCGAACAGGTTGTCAGTGACGACCGCGCGGGCGACGCCGTGGTTGTTTTCGAACAGCAGACCGGCCTGTTCAAAGACCCGCTTTTTGCTGGTTACGCTGACGTCGAGGGCAATATTCCCGGGCGGCAGCAGTTTGGCCAAGCGATTCATGTGCAATGCGTGAAATGAGCGGCGTCCTTCTGCACCAAAGTGGCGCGGACAATCGGGTCATTATAGACCACGTGCCGCGCGGCTTTGTGCGGCGCACCAGCGGTGTGCCGCGCAGGGCAGAAGGCGAATCCCCCAAGGCTGCGGATCAGTCGGTGCAGGCAAATGGCGCCTGAGCATCGACCCTGTTGTTGCCAGCATGGCGGCAAAACCCACGCCACGCCCGGCATTCATACTTTCGTCAGATTTTAGCCCGACTTAATTCGGATGCAATCGGATTCGTCGGGAATGCACCACGGCATAAAAAAACCGCGCCATCTGAGGGCGCGGTCTTTTGCGGTGCGGATTGCTATTGCTGCATCTGCACGGCCTGGAAGGCCTGGTGCTTCACGCTGTCGCGATCGTGCCCTTGCACACGATCCTTGTACTTGATGACCTGCCTGTCCAGCTTGTCGACCAAGAGGTCGATGGCCGCATAAAGATCTTCATGGTGTGACTCGACGAAGACGTCCTTACCTTTGAGGTGCAGGTTGATTTCCGCGTACTGGCGACGGTCCTTCTCCTTGTGGTTATCGACCGATAGCAACACGCTGACGCCAATCACCTGATCGAAGTGCCTGATCACACGCTCCAGTTTCGTTTCCACGTATTCACGCAACGGTGGCGTGATGTCCAGGTGGTGTCCACTGAGTTTGAAGTTCATAGCGGTTCTCCTTCTCACGGATGGGCCGCACCGGAATTGCCCGCGATGCGGCTACAAAGACTTGCGCAGATTCACTGCAGGGATCTTGAGGGCTTCGCGGTATTTGGCCACCGTCCGACGGGCCACCACGAATCCTTGTTCGCCTAACAGCTCGGCAATTCTGCTATCGGACAGAGGATTCTTCGGGTCTTCGGCTCCTACAAGTTGCTTGATGAGCGCGCGTATCGCAGTTGATGACGCGGCCCCGCCGGTTTCCGTCGATACATGGCTGCCGAAGAAGTACTTCAGCTCAAACGTCCCCATGGGCGTTGCCATGTACTTGTTTGTCGTCACACGGGAGATCGTGGACTCGTGTAGGCCCAGCGTATCAGCTATTTCCCGCAAAACCAAGGGGCGCATGGCGATTTCGCCGTGCGTGAAAAAGCTCTTTTGACGTTCGACAATGGCTTGCGAGACACGCAGGATCGTGTCGAAGCGCTGCTGAATGTTCTTGATCAGCCAACGAGCTTCCTGCAGCTTCTGCTGCAGATTGGCGGCGCCGGTTTCACCGCGGCTGCTGCGCAGAATCTGCGCATACATGTCGTTGATGCGCAGGCGCGGCATGACGTCCGGATTCAGTTGCGCCATCCAGCCGGCATTGGTCTTGCGAACGACAACATCGGGTACCACGAAGTCGGCTTCTGCGCGGCCGAATGCGTGTCCTGGGAATGGCGCCAGCGAGCGAATCAGTTCATGCGCTGCCTTCAGCGCGGGCTCATCGACGGACAGTGCCTTCTTCAGTCGTGTGTAGTCGCGCGCAGCGAGCAGTTCGAGATGCTGGTTGACGATGATGAGCGCGAGCGCCTTCGCTGGTGAGTCGAGCCGATGCAATTGCAGTGATAGGCACTCGGCTGCCGAGCGCGCACCGATGCCCGGCGGGTCGAAGCTCTGCAGCATGCGCAACGCGGCTTGCAGTTCATCGAGTTCGACTTCGAGTTCTGCGGGCAGGTCACCAAGAATCTCGTCGAGCGTGGCTGAGAGATAGCCCTCATCGTCGAGCGATTCGATCAGGAAGATGACGAGACCCCTGTCACGCATCGACAGCTTGAGCGGCGCGAGCTGCTCCATGAGGAATTCGCGCAGGCTTTGTTCGGCTTCGCGCAACTGCAGCGGGGCGCGATCGTCTTCATCGGATTGCGGCTTGCGGGCGAAGTCGTCGAGGCTCCAGTCAGAGCGGTCGGAGCCGTAATCGCTGTCGAAATCGGCGCCGTTGTCGTGGCCGTCGTAGCTGTTGTCCGGGGCGTCGGAGTTGTCTGCGCCGTTGGGCGAAGGCGGCGGTGATTCGGTGGGTAGCGGCGTAGCGCTGTTGTTTTGCAGCGCGTTGACGGAGCCGTCCGAGCCGATGCGCGCGGAGGTGTCGAGCCACTCGTTTTCCCGCTCCAGCAGCGGGTTTTCGGTCAGGGCCTGTTCAACTTCCTGCTGCAGTTCGATCGTCGACAATTGCAGCAACCGGATGGACTGCTGCAACTGCGGCGTGAGCGCAAGATGCTGAGAGAGACGGAGCTGGAGCGACTGTTTCATGCGGGCTATTCTATGCCCAACAGTCAGTCGATGGAACGGATTTTGCTTTAAGGTGCGCCCTTACCACGCCCCTTTGCACGTCCTTACGGCGTAAGGGTGATCCAACCCCTGGCGCGTGACTTACATCCGGAAGTTGTCGCCCAGATAGACCTTGCGCACGTCTTCGTTTTCGATGATCTGCTCAGGCATGCCGGCGGCGAGTACCGTGCCTTCGCTGATGATGTAGGCGTGATCGCAGATGCCCAAGGTTTCGCGCACGTTGTGATCGGTGATCAGCACGCCGATGTTGCGGTCTTTCAGGAAGCTGACGATGCGCTGGATTTCGCCCACGGCGATCGGGTCCACACCGGCAAACGGTTCATCGAGCAGGATGAAGCGCGGCGACGAGGCCAGTGCTCGGGCAATCTCAACACGGCGGCGCTCGCCGCCCGAGAGCGACAGCGCGGGGTTGTCGCGCAGGTGGGCGATCTGCAGATCGTTGAGCAGGCCGTCGAGGCGGCGGTTGACCTCGTCTTGGGGGAGCTTCTTGCCATCCTGCTCCTGCAACTCGAGCACGGCGCGGATGTTCTCCTGCACGTTGAGCTTGCGGAACACCGAGGCTTCCTGTGGCAGGTACGACAAGCCCATGCGCGCGCGCTGGTGGATCGGCAGGCGGCTGATGTGCTCGCCGTCGAGCACGATGTCACCGGCGTCCAGCGCCACCAGGCCCACGATCATGTAGAACGACGTGGTCTTGCCCGCGCCGTTGGGGCCGAGCAGGCCGACCACTTCACCGCTCTTCACATCGAGCGATACGTCCTTGACCACCGTGCGCGTGCCGTAACGCTTCTTCAGATGGCGTACGACCAGCGTGCTGGAGGTCGTGGCCTGCGGAGCGGCGGTCTTGGGGGCGAGGGTAGTTGCGGACATAGGCGAAACGAAAAGACAGGCGTGCGGATCAGGGCTTGGCGGCAGGCGCGGGCGTGCCCGGTGCGCCCGGTGTGCTGGTGCGCGGCGCGAGAACGGCGCGAACGCGGCCCGACGGGTTGGCGGCGGTTGTGTTCTCCGGGCCGCCCGAGGCCGTGTAGAACTCCTTCTGGCCGTCGTACGTGATGACGGCGCCGCGGATCTCATCGAGCTGCGTGGCGCCCTGCAGGCGTTCCATGCGGGCGCGCGTGATCAGCTTGGAGATCTCTTGCTTGCCGTCGTATTCGATGCGTTCGCCCCAGCCTTGGATGTATTCGTCGACGTTGTCACGCTTCTGGCGGATGAACGCCAGATTGCCCGGCTTGGAGGTGGCGATGGCGTAGTTGTAGCCTTCCGGATCGGTACGCAGATCGGCCTCGTCAGAGCGCAGCACCATGGTGCCCTTGGTCAGCACGACGTTGCCGGTCAGGTGGTAGACCTGCTTCAGGTCGTCATAGCTGGCGTTGTCGGCTTCGAGCACCAGCGGCTTGTCGCGGTCGGCGCGCTCGGCATGCGCGGGCAGGGCCGGGAGCAGCAACATGGCAACGGCTTGGGCGATGACAAGGCCGGCGGCACGGAGGGAGTCGGTCATGGAAATCAATTCAGAGAAGAGCGCGGTCGATGGGCGTGGTCAGGGGCGGGGTGAGCGCAGTTTACTGTCTACTGCTTCGGCGTCCCCAGCCCTTCGATCCGGCCGCGCACATTGCCCAGCAATTGTACTTGGCGCGTCACGTTGTTGAAGGTGAGGCCGTTGGCGTTCATGACCGACGGCCCGCGGTGCAGTTCGACCGGCTTGTCGGTGCGCACGATGTCGTCGTTGAGCAGCACCTGGAAGTAGGTCGAATCGGCGGTCATCAGCGGGTCCTGGCGCGGGTCAGGGCCTTGTGCGCGGACGACCTTGGCATTGTTGTACAGATCGATGATGGTGCCTTCGCCGTTCATCTTGCCGAGGTCAGCGCGGGCGGTCACCTGCGGGCGGTCGGGTGCGTATACGCGCAGCGCCGGGAAGGTGACGTTGTAAGTCAGGTCGTCCTCATAGTGGTTCATGTGGACGCCGGTGAAGCGGTATTTGGTCACGCCTTTCTCGTCCAGCGCGGTGGCCGAGACGCCGTCCATCATGTAATCGGCCACGTGGCGCTTGGGCTGGTTGGCGGCTTCGTCGGTTTGCGGGGTGTTGACCTGCACCAGCAGGAACGTGACACCGCAGACGACCGCCATCAGCAGGATCGGCAGCCCGCGCAGCATGATCTGCAGCACGGTGGAGACGAGGCGTTGGGAGCGTTCGCTGGCCATGGGGTCAGAAAGTTTGCGGGGCCTGCAGTGGGGTTGGCAGCATTTGGGCGAGCAGGTTGTCGTAGGCGCCCTGGGCCTTGAGGATCAGGTCAGCCACTTCACGCACGGCGCCGCGGCCACCAGTCGCCTGGGCGACATAGTGGGCGCGGTTGCGCAGTTCGATGTGGGCCTCGGCGGGGCAGGCGGCAAAGCCCACCCGCGCCATCACCGGCAGGTCGGGCCAGTCGTCGCCCATGTAGCCGGCATCCTGCGGTTGCAGTTCAGTGGCAGTCAGCAGGTGGGCAAACGCCTCGCGCTTATCGGCTACGCCTTGGTACAGATGTTCGATGCCGAGTTCCCCGGCGCGCCAGGCCACGATCTCGGATTGCCGGCCGGTGATGATGGCCGGCGTGATGCCTGCCTGGGCCAGTAGCTTGATACCGTGGCCGTCGAGCGTGTCGAAGGCCTTGCTGATCTCGCCCTCGGGGCCGACCAGCAGGCGGCCGTCGGTCAGCACGCCATCCACATCGAAAATCATCAGGCGCACGCGCGCGGCGCGTTCCATCGCTTGTGGAAAGCGTGCGTCGATGTTGCTGTGGACGGGGGATTCAGCCGGGGTGGACATCAGCGAAGTGTCAGGCTCAGATGACCTTGGCGCGCGTCAAATCGTGGATGTGCAGGGCGCCCACCAGCATGCCGGCGGCATCGACCACCAATAGCTGGTTGATGCGGTGCGTTTCCATGACTTCAACGGCCTCGACGGCAAGCTGGTCCGGGCCGATGGAGCGCGGGTTGCGGTGCATGACCTCGGCCATCGGTACGGTACGCCAGTCGCGTGGGGTTTCCAGTAGGCGGCGCAGGTCGCCATCGGTGAAGACGCCCACGGCGTGGCCGTCGGCGTCGACCACGGCGGTCATCGCCATGCCCTTGCGGGTGATTTCCATCAGCGCCTGCGACAGCGGCGTGTCTTCCAGCACGCGCGGCACGGCATCGCCGGCGCGCATGACGTCACGCACGTGTGTGAGCAGCTTGCGGCCGAGCGAGCCGCCCGGGTGCGAGCGGGCGAAGTCTTCCGCGCCAAAGCCGCGTGCATCGAGCACGGCCACGGCCAGCGCATCACCCAGCGCGATCTGGGCGGTGGTGCTGGCCGTCGGCGCCAGGTTCAGCGGGCAGGCCTCGACGTCGACGTGCGAATTGAGCACCACATCGGCATGCTTGCCGAGGGAGGATTCCGGGTTGCCCGTGACGGCGATCAGCTTGGCGCCCAGCCGCTTGATGAGCGGCAGGATGGCGTTCAGCTCCGATACCTCGCCGGAGTTGGAAAAGCCGATGAAGACGTCGTCACGCGTGACCATGCCGAGGTCGCCATGGCTGGCTTCTGCCGGGTGCACGAAAAAGGCGGGCGTGCCGGTCGAGGCCAGCGTGGCTGCGATCTTGCGCGCAATGTGACCGGACTTGCCCATGCCCGAGACGACCACGCGCCCCGTGCAGCCGAGCACCATCTCGACCGCGCGGGCAAAGTCGGCGGACACTTGGGATTTGAGACCGAGTACGGCTTGCGCTTCGATGTCGAAGGTTTGCTGCGCCAGCGCAAGCGCTCGATCTGGGTTGAAATTCGCTATCATGGCGGCGAAGTATAACAACGATTGACACTGGTCTCGGCCGCTTGCCGCGCTTTGGGCCTGGGCTTGCGGGGAGTTGCGGAGCGTGCGGGCGCTCCGGTTTGCTGCGCCGCGGCATTCAGCTTTCAAACCACTTTTCTTCCCGTCGCCACGCCGTCATTGTTTGCTCTACGGCGTCCCGCGTATCGCGTTCTTCGTCTATACCCTGGCATCGGTCTTGCAGCGCGCTGCGTGCTGCCTGCGACATGTTTGCCGTGTGCACCGTCCTGATGCGCGGGTATCGTCCACCCTGTCCAACCCCTTTCGCCTGTTTTTTCGCGCTGCATGCATTCGCCGCTGGAACTCACCCTCGTGTTGTTGGCCGCCGCCGTGATCGGCGTGGTGCTGTTCCGCATGCTGCAGTTGCCGCCAATGCTGGCCTACCTGGTGGTGGGCGTGCTGATCGGACCGAAGGCGACGGGGCTGGAGTCCGATTCTGCGCAGACGCGCTACCTCGCCGAGTTTGGCGTGGTGTTTCTGATGTTCTCGATCGGGCTGGAGTTCAACCTCGCCAAGCTGCGCTCGATGCGGCGTCAGGTGTTTGGGCTGGGCGCGTCGCAGGTGGCGCTGACCATGCTGCTGACGGTGCCGATCACCATGCTGCTATCGCGCTGGTACCCGCTGTCGTGGCAGGCGGGCTTGGCGCTGGGCGGCGCACTGGCAATGTCGTCCACGGCCATCGTCTCGAAGATGCTGGCCGAGCGGCTGCAGCTTGAAACCGAGCACGGCCGCAACATCATCAGCGTGCTGCTGTTCCAGGATCTGGCCGTGGTGCTGCTGCTGATCGTGGTGCCGTCGCTGGGCAAGAACCCCACCGATCTGGTGTTGGCGCTGTCCATTGCGGCGGTGAAGATCACCGTTGCGCTGGTGCTGATCCTGTTCCTAGGGCAGAAGCTGCTGTCGCGCTGGTTCCACCTGGTGGCGGCGCGCCGATCGCAGGAACTGTTCATGCTGAACCTGCTGCTGGTGACGCTGGGCATGGCAGCGCTGACCGAGCGGCTGGGGTTGTCGATGGCGCTGGGTGCGTTTCTGGCCGGCATGCTGGTGTCGGAAACGCCGTACAAATTGCAGGTGGAAGAAGACATCAAGCCGTTCCGCGACGTGCTGCTGGGCTTGTTCTTTGTGACGGTGGGCATGCTGCTGGACCCGCGCGTGGTGGTCGAGCACTGGGCGCTGGTGCTGGCGCTGGTGACCGGGCCGGTGCTGTTCAAGTTCATACTGATTGCTTTCCTTGCGCGTGGCTTTGGCTCGGGCGGTGGTGCGGCGATCCGCACGGCGCTGGGGCTGGCGCAGGCCGGCGAGTTCGGCTTCGTGCTGCTCAACCAGATCGACGGCATGCACCTGATCGACCCGGTGCTCGGCCAGGCCATTCTGGCGGCGATGCTGCTGTCGATGCTGATTGCGCCGTTCCTGATCCAGTACAGCGATGTGATCGCCATGCGGTTCTCGCGTACGGATTGGTTGCTGCAATCGCTGGCGATGACCAAGATCGCTGCGCAGAGCATTGCCACCGAGCGCCACGTCATCATTTGCGGCTACGGGCGCAGTGGCCAGAACCTGGCACACATGGTGGAGCAGGAAGGGATCGGCTACATGGCGCTCGACCTGGACCCGGATCGCGTGCGGGATGCCGCAGCGGCCGGCGAACATGTGGTCTATGGCGACGCGGCACGGCGTGAGTCGCTGGTGGCCGCGGGTATTCACCGCGCGGCGGCGGTGGCCATCACCTATGCGGATACGGCCTCGGCGCTGAAGGTACTGCACCACGTGCAGGCATTGGAGCCAACCCTGCCCGTGATCGTGCGCACGATTGACGATGCCGACCTCGACCGCTTGCAGCAGGCCGGCGCCACCGAGGTTGTGCCCGAGATCATCGAAGGGAGCCTGATGCTGGCGTCGCACGCGCTGGTGCTGCTGGGCGTGCCGCTGCGCCGCGTGGTGCGTCGGGCACAGGAAATGCGCGACGCGCGCTACAGCCTGCTGCGCGGCTACTTCCACGGCCAGGACGATGAAGAAGACATGCTCGAGCGCGACGCCGTGCGCCTGCATTCGGTGCCGCTGGCCAAGGGCTCACCCGCCATCGGCCGCAAGCTCGGCACGATGGGGCTGGAGACCTTCAAGACGTCGGTCACGGCGATCCGGCGCCAGGGTATCCGCGCGCTTGATCCGGACCCGGATACGGTGCTGGAGCTTGGCGATATCGTCGTGTTGCGTGGCACCCCCGAGGGGCTGCAGATGGCGGAGGAGCGGCTCTCGCCGCGTTGAATCTGGCACGCTACTTCGCGAGCGCCTCCAGCAGCGGCCCGCGTGAGCGGCGTGGCGGCGGGGTGTCAGCCAGGCTTGGTGGCAGGCCCGCCAGCACGGCAGCGGCATCCAGCGAACGGATTGACACGCGCGTATCGGCCGGAATGCGCCCACCCTGCTGCAGCATCAGATACCGCAGGCAGCAGACGCGCAGGAACGAGGCGAAGTTGGCGACTTCGCCCCGGTGCTCCAGCAATTCGTCATACAGCTTGCTGATGAGCTGGCTGACCGTCAGGCCATCGCGCTGGCCAATTTCTTCCAGCACCTCCCAGAACAGACACTCCAGGCGCACGCTGGTCGCCACGCCGTGCAGGCGCAGCGAGCGGGCCAGGGTGTCGTACGAGTGGGGATTGGCGCGGATGAAGATTTCGCACATTGCCGGGTCTCCCGAATAAGGCGCCCACGGATGAGCAACCGGCGGGCAGCCCGATCAGTGTAGAACCCGTGTCCCCAGGACTTCAAGAAACTGTGCCAGCCACGCGGGATGCGCTGGCCAGGCGGGGGCGGTTACCAGCTTGCCGTCGGTGTGGGCCTGATCGACGGGGATATCCTGGAATGTGCCGCCCGCTGCGGTGACTTCCGGACCACACGCCGGATATGCCGAACACGCCTTGCCCTCCAGCACGCCTGCCGCCGACAGCAACTGCGCCCCGTGGCAGATGGCCGCGATGGGTTTATCGGCGCGGGCGAAGTGGCGCACGATGTCGAGCACGCGGGTGTTCAGGCGCAGGTATTCGGGCGCGCGGCCGCCGGGCACGACGAGTGCGTCATACGCCGCCGGGTCAATATCGGCAAAGGTGGTGTTGAGGGTGAAACGGTGGCCGGGCTTTTCGGAGTACGTCTGCGCCCCCTCGAAGTCGTGCACCGCGGTCGCAACGGAGTCGCCGGCGCGCTTGTCGGGGCAGACCGCATGCACTGTGTGGCCGACCATCTGCAGGGCCTGGAAGGGCACCATCACTTCGTAGTCTTCGACATAGTCGCCCACCAGCATCAGAATCTTTTTCGCCACGGTTGTCTCCTGTATGGTTGCGGTCTGCCCATTGTGGTGACGCGCCGCCTGCCGTGGGTGGTAGCCGGCTACTACACGCCGATTGCTGATCGTCTTTTCCCATTCCAGTCATGACCAACGTTCCTCACCATCAGGCGGCTTTGCTGACGCCGTCGTCCGTGCCTGCGTCCACCGAGCTGGGCGACGTGACGCGCTATCTGCGCGAGCGCATCCGCACCGTGCCGGACTGGCCGCAGCCGGGGGTGATGTTTCGCGACATCACGCCGCTGCTGCAGGACCCGAAGAGTTTGCGCGTGCTGGTGGACGTGTTCATCCATCGCTACATGGGGCAGGGGTTGAATCTGGTGGCGGGCATCGATGCGCGCGGGTTCATCCTGGGTTCCATCGTGGCGTACGAGCTGAACCTGGGCTTTGTGCCGATCCGCAAGAAGGGCAAGCTGCCGTTCACCACGGTGGCCGAGGAATACTCGCTCGAATACGGCAGCGCCACGGTGGAGATCCACGCCGACGCGTGCAAGCCCGGCGATCGCGTCTTGCTGATCGATGACCTGATCGCCACCGGCGGCACCATGATGGCGGGCAAGCGCTTGCTGGAGCGCCTGGGCGCTACGGTGGTGGAGGGCGCGGCGATTGTCGACCTGCCTGAACTGGGCGGCTCGCGCCTGCTGATCGAGGGCGGTCTGCCGCTGTTCACGGTCTGTCATTTCGACGGCCATTGACGTACCCGGACGGCCCTGAAGCGATGCATCCACGGCATACGCTCATGTGACAAAAATATGACACTTTGTGACCGTGCGCGGTAGCATGGTCGCTTCCGTTTTTTCTTCCATTGCCAGGAGGCGCCGATGCCCCATGTGCTGCTGTTTCTGCTGACCTCCATTGCCATCACGGTGATGCCGGGGCCGGACAACCTGCAAGTGATCGCACGTGGCGCAAGCCAGGGGCGCAAGGCTGGGCTGGCGGCGGCGGCCGGGTTTGCTTCGGGCTGCCTGTTCCACACAACGCTGGCGGCGCTCGGGCTGGCGGCGGTGCTGCAGTCTTCGCCCCTGGCGTTTCAGGCGATCCGCTGGCTGGGCGCGGCCTACCTGATCTGGTTGGGCGTGCAGGCGCTGCGCAGCAAAGGCAGTGTCGGCCTGAACAAGGGTGGCCTGCAGGTAGCGCCGGATCTGTGGCAGGTGTTCCGCCAGAGCGTGTTCGCCAACCTGCTCAACCCGAAGGTGACGCTGTTCTTTGTGGTGTTCCTGCCGCAGTTTGTTGATGCGCAGGCCGGGCATGCCGCGCTGCAGATGCTGTTGCTGGGCGGCGTGTTCATGGCGCAGACCGTCGTTGTGTTCAGTCTGTATGGCTGGTGCGCGGCTGCACTGGGCGGCTGGATGCGCCGCACGCCGCGTGCATCGCTGTGGCTGGATCGCGTGAGCGGTTGCATCTTCATCGGCCTGGGCCTGCGCGTTGCGCTGACCAAGTAAGCGCAACAGGAACCGATGTACACACTGCTCAAGCTGCTCTCGGGCGTGGCCCTGCTGGTCTGGGGCACGCAGACCGTCAAGGTCGGCATGCTGCGCTTGTATGGCGCGGACTTGCGCCGGTTGCTGTCGCGCAGCGTGTCGAACCGGTTCTCTGCGCTGCTGGCGGGCATTGGGGTGACGTGCCTGGTGCAGAGCAGTAACGCAACGGCCACCATTGTTGGAGCGTTCGTTGCGCAGGGGCTGATGGGCGTGTCTTCGGCACTGGCGATCCTGCTGGGTGCCAACGTGGGCACGGCGCTGATGGCGCAGGTGTTTGCGCTCAACCTGTCGTGGCTGTCACCGCTGCTGATCTTCTTTGGCGTGATCCTGCATCTGTCGCGCAAGGGCAGCCCGGTCGGGCACTTCGGGCGCGTGCTGATCGGCCTGGGGCTGATCATGCTGGCACTGGAGCTGATTGCGGTGGCGGCCAGCCCGATGGTCGAAGCCAACGCGCTGCGCGTGCTGCTCAGCTCCATCTCGGCCGATACGGGCCTGAACATGCTGATCGGCGCGGTGCTCACGCTGCTGTGCTACTCGAGCCTGGCGGTGGTGCTGTTCTGTGCCACGCTGGCGACCTCTGCGGCGGTGTCGGTCAAGGTGGCCTTTGCGATTGTGCTGGGCGCCAACATCGGCAGCGCCATCGCCGCATTGGCGACCACGCCTGCATCCAGCCAGGCAGCACGCCGGGCCACGCTGGGCAACCTGCTCTCGCGCGTGTTGGGTGCTGCGTTGGTGCTGCCGTTCCTGGGGCATCTGGCAGCGTTGGCGCCGCATGCGGGCGTGGCGTTGCAGCACGTGGTGGTGGCGTTTCATGTGCTGTTTAACGTGGCGTTGGCTGCGCTGCTGATTGGCTTCACCGACCAGATGGCTCGCCTGTGCACGCGCGTCCTGCCGGGTGGGCGGCATCTGGATGAGCTGGTCGCACCGCGCTATCTCGACCCGTCTGCGCTGGCCACGCCCACGCTGGCGCTGGGCAACGCCTCGCGCGAGGTGCTGCGCATCGGCGACCGTGTGGAGCAGATGCTGGAGAACACACTGCGCGTGCTCAAGACTGACGACGTGCGCCTGCTGCAGGCTACACGCGCCGTCGACAACGAGGTTGACGCACTCTACACAGGCGTCAAGTTCTACCTCACACAGCTCAGCCACGAGGCGCTGGACGAGCGCGATGGCAAGCGATGGGCCGACATCATCTCGGTCACCATCAACCTGGAGCATGCCGGTGACATCATCGACCGCCTGCTGCAGGATGTGCGCGAGAAGAAGATCGCGCACAAGCTGACCTTCTCCGAGGCCGGCTTGCTGGAGCTGGAAGACATGCATACGCAACTGGTCGCCAACCTGAAGCTGTCGATGTCGGTATTCCTGATCGGCGACTTGCCCAGTGCCCAGCGGCTGATGCTGCAGAAGGTGCACTTCCGCGATCTGGAGAAGCGCTATGCGCGCAGCCACCTGGCGCGCGTGTCGGAGCAGACCGCCGAGAGCATCGAGACCAGCTCGCTGCATCTGGACATCATCAGTGACTTCAAGCGTCTGAATTCGCTGTTCTGTGCGGCTGCGTATCCGGTGCTGGATGCCGCGGGGGCCCTGAACCGCAGCCGCATGAAGGATGCTGAGGAAGTCGAACCGGAAGCGGCCGCCGGGCATTAGCCGATCGCCTCGCCAAAGACAAAGCGCAGCCGAAGCTGCGCTTTTTTCTTGGGCTTACCTGCGCGCCTTACTTGCGTTTGAGTAGCGGTGCGAGGTACTTGCCGGTAAAGCTGGCCTTGCTCTTCGCCACATCTTCCGGCGTGCCTTTGGCGATGATCTGCCCGCCACCCGCGCCACCTTCCGGCCCAAGGTCGAGCAACCAGTCGGCCGTTTTGATCACGTCGAGGTTGTGCTCAATGATCACGATCGTGTTGCCGTGGTCGCGCAGCTTGTAGATGACCTTGAGCAGCAGCTCGATATCGTGGAAGTGCAGGCCGGTGGTCGGCTCATCCAGGATGTAGAGCGTGCGGCCGGTGTCGCGCTTGGACAGCTCCAAGGACAGCTTCACACGTTGCGCCTCACCACCCGACAGCGTCGTCGCCGATTGCCCCAGGCGGATGTAGCCCAGCCCCACATCGAGCAGCGTCTGCAGCTTGCGGCGCACCACCGGCACCGGCGCGAAGAACTCGTGCGCCTGCTCGACCGTCATCTCCAGTACTTCGGTGATGTTCTTGCCCTTGTAGAGCACTTCGAGCGTTTCGCGGTTGTAGCGCCTGCCGTGGCACACGTCGCAGGGTACGTACACGTCGGGCAGGAAGTGCATCTCGACCTTGAGCACGCCGTCGCCCTGGCAGGCCTCGCAGCGGCCGCCCTTGACGTTGAACGAGAAGCGGCCTGGGTCATACCCGCGTTCCTTGGCCGACGGCACGCCCGCAAACAGTTCGCGGATGGGCGTGAACAGGCCCGTATACGTGGCAGGGTTCGAACGCGGCGTGCGGCCGATCGGCGATTGATCGACGTTGATGACCTTGTCGAAATGCTCCAGCCCGTCGATGCGGTCGTGCGCGGCAGGCTCCGGCGTCGAACCATACAGATGGCGAGCCACCGCGTGATACAGCGTGTCGTTGATCAGCGTGGACTTGCCCGAGCCCGATACGCCCGTAATGCACGTCAGCAGCCCGATGGGGATGTCCGCCGATACGTTCTTCAGGTTGTTGCCCGAAGCGTTGATGATGCGCAGCCAGCGTTCCTCATCGGGTGCGGTGCGCTGCTTGGGCACCTCGATGCGGCGCTTGCCAGAGAGGTATTCGCCCGTGAGCGACGCGGGCGATTGCTCGACCTGCTTGGGCGTGCCCTCGGCGATGATCTGGCCGCCATGCACGCCGGCGCCCGGGCCGATGTCGACCACGTAGTCCGACGCGCGGATCATGTCTTCATCGTGCTCGACCACCAGCACTGAGTTGCCGAGATCACGCAGGTGCTTGAGCGTGCCGATCAGGCGATCGTTGTCGCGCTGGTGCAGGCCGATCGATGGCTCGTCTAGCACGTACATCACGCCGGTCAGGCCTGAGCCGATTTGCGAAGCCAGGCGAATGCGCTGCGCCTCGCCGCCCGAAAGCGTATCGGCGCTGCGCTCCAGCGACAGGTAATCGAGCCCGACATTGTTCAGGAAGTTCAGCCGCGCTGTGATCTCCTGGACGATCTTGTCGGCGATCTCGCGCTTGGCGCCGTGCATGTTCAGCGTCAGGAAATACGTGAGCGCATCGCGCAGCGGCCAGCCGTTGATCTCGTAGATGCCGCGTGCCTGGTCGGCCTCGCCAATCTTGACGAAGCGGGCCTCGCGGCGCAGGCGCGTGCCCTGGCACTCAGGGCAGGGCTGATTGTTCTGGTACTTGGCCAGCTCTTCACGCACGGCGATGGAGTCGGTCTCTTTATAGCGGCGCTCCAGGTTGGGGATGATCCCCTCGAACGCATGCTCGCGCACGGTGGTCTTGCCGCGCTCGTTGATGTACGTGAACGGAATCTGCTGCTTGCCCGAGCCGTGCAGCACGATCTGCTGTATCTCGGGCGGCAGGTCTTCAAACGCCACGTCGATGTCGACGTCGTAGAACACTGCCAGGCTCTGCAGCATCTGGAAGTAGAACTGGTTGCGGCGGTCCCAACCCTTGATGGCGCCCGAGGCCAGCGACAGGTTCGGGAAGGCCACCACGCGCTTCGGATCGAAGAAGGTGATCTGGCCCAGACCGTCGCAATGCGGGCACGCCCCCATCGGGTTGTTGAACGAGAACAGCCGCGGCTCCAGCTCCTGCAAGGAGTACGAGCAGATCGGGCAGGCGAACTTGGAGCTGAAACCGTGCTCCTTGCCTGTGTCCATTTCCAGCGCGATGGCGCGGCCGTCGGCCAGGCGCAGCGCGGTCTCGAACGATTCGGCCAGGCGCTGCTTGAGCTCCGGGTTGACCTTCACGCGGTCGACCACGACTTCGATGCTGTGCTTGTCGTTCTTCTTCAGCTTGGGCAGGTTGTCGACTTCGTAGACTTTCGCTTCGGCCTCATGCGCCGTGCCGCCGCCCGAGCGGATGCGAAAGCGCACGAAACCCTGCGCCTGCATCGCTTCAAACAGATCGACGTGCTCGCCTTTGCGGTTGGCGACCACGGGCGCCAGGATCATCAGCTTGGTGTCGGCCGGCAGCGCCAGCACGGCGTCGACCATCTGCGACACGCTCTGCGCTTCCAGCGGTTGGCCGTGGTCGGGGCAGTAGGGCGTGCCGGCGCGCGCATACAGCAGGCGCAGGTAGTCGTGAATCTCGGTGACGGTGCCCACCGTCGAGCGCGGGTTGTGGCTCGTTGCTTTCTGTTCGATGGAGATGGCTGGCGATAGACCTTCGATCAGGTCAACGTCGGGTTTCTCCATGAGCTGCAGGAACTGCCGGGCATACGCTGAGAGCGACTCCACATAGCGCCGCTGCCCCTCCGCATACAGCGTGTCGAACGCGAGCGACGACTTGCCAGAGCCCGACAGCCCGGTGATGACCACCAACTGGTTGCGCGGCAGATCAAGGTTGATGTTCTTCAGGTTGTGGGTACGGGCCCCACGAATCTTGATTTCGTCCATGTGCGGCTTGGCGCTGAGGACCACCCGCCCAGATTGGGTGCAGCAGTCAGCGGAGGGGGTGGAAAAGGGTAAGCCTGCTAATATACCGAACTTCGGTTTTGCGGGTACCCGGCCCCAGATGGGGCAGTCCGAAAGATCGTTCAAGTGTCCTTGCCGCCGCTTTTTTGCGGCGGTTTCTGCACCCTGTTTCCGACTCCCCATCCATGACTTCCGCTTCCGGCCGCATGACCGGCCTTGAGCTGCGCGCGGCGGCCTCGCTGGCCGGCATCTTTGCGCTGCGCATGCTGGGTTTGTTCATGATCATGCCGGTCTTCGCTGTGTTCGCGAAGACGCTACCCGACGGCAACAACACCCAACTCGTCGCCTTCGCCATTGGCGTCTATGGCCTTACGCAGGCGATGCTCTATATCCCCTACGGCTGGCTGTCGGACCGCTTCGGTCGTAAGCCTGTCATCGTGACGGGGCTGGTGATCTTTGCGATCGGCAGCCTTGTCGCAGCCTTTTCGCACAGCGTAGCGGGCATCGCCGTCGGGCGAGCCATTCAGGGCGCGGGGGCGATTTCTTCTGCGGTGATCGCCTTCGTGGCCGACCTCACGCGCGAAGAGCACCGCACCAAGGCCATGGCCATGATCGGCGGCAGCATCGGCGTGTCGTTTGCCGTGGCCATCGTGAGTGCGCCCATCATCTTCCGCTGGGTGGGCATGCCGGGCATGTTCCTGGCGATCGGCATTCTGGCCGTCATCGCCATCGGCGTGGTGCTGTGGGTGGTGCCCAATGCGCCGCGTCCGCCCGAGCACGTCAAAGCGCCGTTCCGCGAGGTGCTGCACAACCCTGAACTGCTGCGCCTGAACTTTGGTGTGTTCGCCCTGCATGCCACCCAGACGGCGTTGTTCGTCGTGCTGCCGCACATGCTGGAAGCCGCTGGCCTGCCAGTCGACTCGCACTGGAAGATCTACCTGCCGGTGATGGGTGTGTCGTTCGTGCTGATGGTGCCGGCCATCATTGCTGCGGAAAAGCGCGGCAAGATGAAGATCGTGCTGCTGTCTGCCGTGGCGCTCGTCATGGTGGCGCAACTGGCGCTGGGCGAGGTGCATCCGACGCTGACCGCGCTGTCGATCGCGCTGCTGGTGTACTTCCTTGGCTTCAACGTGCTGGAGGCATCGCAGCCTTCGCTGGTGTCGAAGTACGCACCGGGTGTGCGCAAGGGCGCGGCCATGGGCGTGTACAACACGACGCAGGCATTGGGGCTGTTTGCGGGCGGTGCCGGCGGCGGCTGGATTTTGCTGCACGCGGGGCAGCATGCTGTTTTCCTGACATGCGCTGGCCTCGCGCTTGCGTGGCTTATAATTGCCAGCCCCATGCAGATGCCGGCTTTGCGCCGACACTAACCCGGGCCTACGGCGGCATCACTTCAATTACCTTCGGAAACTCATCATGGCGTCCGTCAACAAAGTCATCATCGTCGGCAATCTCGGCGCCGATCCAGAAACGCGTTACATGCCCAGCGGCGACGCCGTCACCAACATTCGCGTGGCGACCACCGACCGCTACAAGGACAAGGCCAGCGGCGAAATGAAGGAAGCCACCGAGTGGCACCGCATCGCCTTCTTCGGCCGCCTGGCCGAAATTGCCGGTGAATACCTGAAGAAGGGTTCGTCGGTCTACATCGAGGGCCGCCTCAAGACCCGTCAGTGGGAGAAGGACGGCCAGAAGCAATACAGCACCGAAATCGTTGCAGACCAAATGCAGATGCTCGGCGGCCGCGGTGAAGGCGGTGGCGGGCAGGGCGGCGGTGGAGGCGGTTACTCACGCGGCGGCGAAGGCGGCGGCGGTGGTGGCGGCTACGGTGGTGGCCGCAGCCAGCAAGGCGGCGGTGGCTATTCGCGCGGCGGTGAAGGCGGTGGCCAAGGCGGCCAAGGTGGTGGCCAGGGCGGCGGTGCACGTCGTCAGCAAGCGCCGTCGAATGGTTTTGAGGATATGGACGACGATATTCCGTTCTAGAACCTACTTCGTGTAATTTTTGTTGGTTGAAGCCCGTGTGCCTTGTGTCCACGGGCTTTTTGTTATTTGGGTTTCCCGCACTGCCAACAGACAGTTGAACACGGTGATGCGGTCGACAAGTCATCCCTGATCTGTCAGATTGCTGGTTCGTCATCCGCTCCGGCCCATTCTGGGCTGCGCGGCGCCACTTGGGAGTGTTTCGCATGTCCACGGAAGACCAGTCAGAACGCGTTTCCCTTGCCGTCGTTGCCGCTGTGGTCGGTGTTTTGCTGATCGGCGTGATCATCTATGCGGTGCGATTCATCAGCGGCCAGGACGCTGCGTCGGCGGGCGGTGGTGCTGCAACGGCAGCGTTGTCTACAGGTTCGTCGGCGGGCGAGCACACCACAGCGCCAGGTGCCATCGGGCTTGCCGGTAACGCGCAAAAGATCACCCTTAGCGGTGCCGTGCCCGACGAGGCGACGAAGGAGCGCCTGCTCAAGCCCGCACGCGTGCTGTGGGGCAAGGACAACGTGGTCGATCAGCTGACCGTCGCTGCGGGTGCGCCAGCCGTGTGGTGGCAGTCCCGCCCGGTTGACGTGCTGGCTCGCCTGAAACAACTGGGCAGCTTTGATCTGCAGACCAGCGCGGAGGGCATGAAGCTGACCGGTGTGGCGCCGAGCGAGGCGGTGCGCGCTGCTACTGGCGCCGTCGCACCGGGTTGGATCGCCAGCCAGTTGAAGTCGGACGTGGCATTGACCACCGATGCCAATGCAAGCACAGTCGGCGCGGCTGCTGCATCGGACAACCTGCTTGATGAGCGCATCGAGTTTGCTTCCGGCTCTTCGACGCTGCCGGAAGAGGCCAAGAGCCGCCTGAACGATATCGCCGGGTTGTTGAAGGATGACGACCGCACAATCGTGATCACTGGCCACACCGACAATCAGGGCAATGAGGACGCCAACCAGAAGCTGTCGCTCGAACGTGCCGAGTCGGTACGTGCGTACCTCACGGGCCAAGGTGTGCCGCAGGAACGCTTGCACGCGGCGGGGGCAGGGTCCAGCGTGCCGGTGGCGGACAACGCGAGCGCAGAGGGGCGTCAGCGTAACCGCCGCATTACCTTTGCGGTGGCCGCAAAGTAGATCGCGTTATCACGCGGTAGGCGTCGATAGAAACCCGGCAGTCCATCACGGATGCCGGGTTTTTTACTGGCAGCGTCAATCGCTATCGCAAGGCTTCTTGAACACGTGCTTCACACCGCATTTGGTGGCATGCGCGGCGTTCTTCACGCCATGCCCAACCGCACGTGCGGCATTGGCCGTGGTATGGCCGGCTTCCTTGGCGGCGTGTCCGGTCTTTCTGGCAGCTTCCTTCGTGTCCTGCTTGATGTTTTCCTTCACCTCGGACAGATCGGCATGGGCCATGGGGCTGAGTAGCGTCAACCATAGCGCGGCAAGCGGCAACAGCGGGAACAGGCGACCTGTCACGGCGGGATTCCTCTCAAACAGATTCATACGGCGGACGCGTCGAGCACAACGGCGGCGCGGCCAGTGAGCAGCGTGCGCTCGGCGCAGCGCACGGTAAAGCGGTAAAGCACGTTGTTGCCGTCGCCGCTGATGCGCTCGACTTCAATGTCGAGCGGTGCGTCGAACGTATCGAGCCGCGCGACGTGTGCTTCAACACCGCGCACGCTGGCAAGAAAGCCCGCACGTGGACGCACACGCATGACGCCATGACGATGACTGGCGCATCTTCCACGCACCTCGTCCCGATCCCGAGCTACAACCCAGGCGTCAAGCTTGACGAGACCGTGCGCAACGCCCGCGCGCAATGGAACCCCGTGTGGGTCGTGGTCGACGGCAGTACCGATGGCAGCGTCGAGCGCCTGCAGGCAATGGCCGCGCAAGCCCCGGGGCTGCACGTCATCGTGCTGCCGCGCAACCGGGGCAAGGGCGCGGCCATTCAGGCCGGGCTTGAAGCTGCCGCCGCACGCGGCTTCACCTACGTGCTGACGATGGACTCCGACGGCCAGCACCCGGCGGACCTGATCCCCGCCTTCATGGCCGCCTCGCAGGCGGCGCCGGATGCCCCATGATCCTCGGGCAACCGGTGTTTGATGCCAGCGCGCCGCAATTGCGCGTGCAGGGGCGGCGTCTGTCGAACGTGTGCGCAGACCTTGAAACGCTATGGGCGGGCATTGGCGATACGTTGTTCGGATTCCGCGTGTATCCGATCGCGCCGCTAGTCGCCATCATGCGCCGGCACACCTGGATGCGCGGCTTCGACTTCGACCCCGAAGCGGCTGTGCGCTTGTGCTGGGCCGGTGTGCGGCCTATTCGGGTGGATGCGCCAGTGCGTTACTTCCGGGGGAGCGAAGGTGGTGTGTCGCACTTCCAATATCTGCGCGACAACATCCTGCTGGTGGGGATGCACTTGCGTCTGACGGCTGGTGGGCTGCTGCGTCTGCCCTGGCAGATCGCCCGGCGCTTGCAGCGGGGCTGGTAGAGACGACGCCGGCTTATGCGATGGCGCGTGCGCTGGTTCTGGCCTGGTTCAGCAGGACTTGCGCTGCAAGCCACGCCCGGGTGGCGGCAGTCGGATCGCCCACGGCGCGCGCATCGGCTGTGGCGCCGGAGAGCAGCATCACATAAATGCCTGCGAGCTGCCGCGCCGCATCGACGGGGACGATTTCCGCGAGGAGCGTTTCGATCATGTTGAGCAGGTCGTCGCGGTAGCGCACCGCCACATCGGTCACTTTGGGGCAGGTCGCGCCAAACTCGGCCAGCGCGCGCTCGAACAGGCAGCCGGCAAAATCCGGGCTGCGGAACCACGCTTCATACCAGTCGAAGATGCCCTTCAGGCGGGCCGTGACGTCAGACATGGTCGAAAGCTGCTCGGCCATGCTGTTCATGATGAAGGTGTAGCGCTGCTCCAGCACTTCCTTGATCAGGTCTTCCTTGCCGGAAAAGTGCCGATAAAGCGTCATGCGCGCAACGCCGGACTCGCTGATGATCCAATCGACGCCGACCGGGTAGAAACCGTGCCGGGAAAACAGCTCACTGGCCTTGTCCACCACTTGCTGGCGCTTGCTTGCGCGCATCGCGACCTCTCTTGATTGCCGGCTTGCATCTTAGCATCGGCCTCTTGCCGCATCCTGTGGATTTCGGCCGCAGCCAAGCCATGCCCAGACTGTTGTTGCCTTGCCAGCTTTATGCTTTGGTAACACAACTGCACATAGTTGACGCTAAAGTAGACCGATCTATATCATGTGCCCGCAATTCGTAGGTGGGGCGGGAAAAAGAAGGCTTTGCGCGATCGGCTGGGGCATACCATCCGAGGCTGACAAAGCCTCTCAATCGATAGCAACAATAAAAAAGTAGGGGTCGACGAATGCGTAATCGTTTGCTGATGCTGGGGGCAGTCGTGTGGCTGGCCGCCTGTGCCCAGCCTCAACCGCCCAGCGATGTGGTGCGGATTTGCGACGATCGTGGGTGTGCCGATCGGCCCAAGGCTCAAGTGGCCTTTGATCAGGCGAATATCCCGGACGAAAACCCGCGTATCGAGGCCCTCAAGGAAGTCGCCAAACGAGAACCCAAGGCCGCCTATGACCTGGGTCTGCGCTATTTCCGTGGTGACGGCGTGCGCCAGGACAGCTACCAGGCGCTGGTGTGGATGCGCGAGGCTGCAGAGCACGGCAACCTGCAGGCGCAGAAGGCGCTGGGCGCGTTCTATCTGTTTGGCCTCGAAGAGATGGGCTCCGACCCGGCTGAAGCCGAAAAATGGCTCTCGATTGCGGTGAGCCGCGGCGACAAGGAATCCAAGAAACTGCTCGACGAAGCGCGCAAGGCGAAACAGTCGGAGCAGGACGACTACAAGTGGCGCACGCAGTGGCGCACCACCTATTACAACTACTGGTACTCGGGTTACCCGTATCTGGGCGTTTGGCGTCAAACGACCTGGTACTGGTACTGACCGGTAATCAGATAGCGAAAGCGTTATCGCGTTTTCAAGGCGCTTTGGGGAGGGGGAAAACTCGTCGTGCGCCTTGCCAAGGGGGGCTTATCGAGTCGAAGGACGCGTAAGCCGTGAATCGACTCAATTCGAGCCACAAAACAATATGAAAACCAATCCCTTCAGCCGCACTGCCAAGTTTGCAGGTGTGGCCGTCATCGCTGCATCCCTCGCCGCATGTGCCGGCGGTGGCATGGTGACCCCGGGCGGACAGAACGCCGGCGTGAGCGGTGCTGCAGCCGGCGGCTCCAGTGCAGGCGCAGATCCGACGCTCGAGCGTTGCGCCTCGCCCCTGGGCACGATCGCCATGGATGACGGCCGCAACGCCGACTGGTACGGCCAGTTCGGCAGCGCCACCAAGATCACCACGATCGATCCGCTGCTGCGTCTGGCTGTTCAGCAGTCCAACTGTTTCGTGATCACGTCGATCGGCAACCAGAAGACCGATGCACGCCTGTCGCGCATCACCGATCTGCAGCGCAACTCCGGCGAATACCGTGCCGGCTCCAAGCAACAGAAGGGCCAGCGCGTGGCGGCTGACTACTACATGGAGCCGCAGATCATCATCAACGACTCGCCGATCGGCGGTGTGGCTGGCGCCGTGGGCGGCCTGCTGGGCAACAGCGCGATTGCTGCGCTGGCCGGCAGCGTGAAGTCGAAGGCATCGGTGGTGACGCTGACGTTGTTTGACGTTCGCTCGGCCGTGCAGATTGCCGCAGCCGAAGGCAGCTCGACGGCCACCAACTACGGCGCTGTGCTGGCCGGCTTTGGCGGTGGCGTGGGCGGCGGTCTGGCAGGCTTCTCCAGCACGCCGGAAGGCAAGGCCACGGTGGTCGCCTTTATTGATGCCTGGAACAAGATGGTCGTTGCGCTGCGCAGCTACAAGGCTCAAGACGTGAAGGGTGGCCTGGGCCGTGGCGGTCAGCTCAAGGTCAACTGAGTGTTGAGCGGGGATTCACACAGAAGAGACGTCTAACCGTCCTGATGTGTCAAAGAAAAAGCCTGCGGCGGTAACGTCGCAGGCTTTTTTCTTGGCTGGGTGCCGTTGCGTCAGCGTGCGTCTTTGGGCCGATCGCCTTTGGGCCAATCTTTTGCGCGGTCGGCAAAGTCGGGGCGTGGCTGTTGGGTAAAGAATCCAGCCACGTCCACGGCTTCCTGTGCTGTGAGCGTGCCGCCCTGGCCCAGCGGCATGTTGTGCTTCACGAAGGGCGCAGCGGTGTACAGGCGCGCCATGCCCGCACCGATGTTGAACGAGTCCTTGCCCCACAGCGGCGGCATGAAGTAGCCGCCTTGCGGGTTCGGCATGCCCTGGCCCTCGGCGCCGTGGCAGGCAGCGCAACGCTGCGCATAGATCGCCTTGCCGTTCTCGCGATTCGGCACGAGCGTAGTGTCGATCTTCTCGAAGCCGCGACCGTTCACGTTGGTACCCACGGGCACGCCGCTCGAGAGCCATTTCATGTACGAGAGGATGGCATTCATGTCCTCGCCGTCAAAGGCGATCGGCTTGCCGTTCATGGAGCGCTGGAAGCAATCATTCACGCGCTGCTGCAATGAAATGACGGCGCCGCTGCGCGAGCGGTATTCCGGAAACGCGGCGGTCAGCCCCACCCAAGGCGAGGCGTATGGCGTGGTGCCGCCGTTCAGGTGGCAGCTTGTGCAGTTCAGGCCGTTGCCGACGTTGTGGGGCAACTGGCGCTTGGTGTCGGTGAGGATCAGCTTGCCGCGCTTGATGGCGTCGCCCACCGGGCCGGCCGGGATGGTGGCTTCGTCGGGCACCGGCAGTGTGCTCGGTGTGGTTTGTGCGAATGCGGATGTGCTGACGGCCAGCGCCAATGCGGCGCCGAGTTTGCCAAGCGTCATGTTGCCCCCTGTGGGTGGGTTGTGTGTTGTTGTAGAGGTGCGCGCGGCTAGCGCTTGCGCTCGATTGCGCTGAAAACGGCCATGCCCGCCAGCATGGCAACGACAAAGCCGATGGCCTTGGGCACGCCTGCGCCCAGCGCCACCAGTGCTGGCCCCGGGCAGAACCCTGCGAGGCCCCAGCCGACACCGAAGACCGCGCTGCCGAGCACAAGCCGCGTGGTGATGCCCGTGGCCGACAGCCATTGGATCAACGTGCCAAGCAGTGAGCGCCCGCGCCGCCGCGCGATAAAGAAGGCGATCGCGCCCACCGCAATCGCCCCGGCCATCACGAAGGCCAGCGATGGGTCCCAACGCCCGAACAGATCCAGAAAACCAAGTACCTTGGCCGGATTGGCCATGCCCGACACGATGAGCCCCGCACCAAACAGCAGGCCCGCGATCAACGCCATCACGATCGGCATGTCAGCCTCCCACCACGTGCCGCATCACGAACACGGTGACGATGCCCGCTGCCATGAAAGTGAGCGTTGCCACCAGTGAGCGCACGGAGCCGCGCGACAAACCGCAGACACCGTGGCCGCTCGTGCAGCCGCCCGCGTAGCGCGTACCGATGCCGACCAGGAAGCCAGCGGCGATGACCTCGCCCCAGCCGGCAGAGATGTCGGGCACCACCGGTTGACCGAGCAGCGCCGCAATGACCGGCGCCCCCATCAACCCGGCAAGAAAGGCGATACGCCAATCCATGTCGCCATGCGGGCGCTGCAGCAGCCCGCCAATGATGCCGCTGATGCCGGCAATGCGTCCGTTGCCCAACACCAGCACGGCAGCGGCCAGCCCGATGATCAGGCCGCCAATCATGGCTGCGCCCGGCGTGAAATGCGCAAAGTCAATCGACATGGGAACAGAGGTGGGGGCGAAATCAATTTAGCCTCAAATAATATATAAATTTGTAGATTGTTTGTTGGTTCCCCACCAGGGATACGAAAGCATCCCGCGCGGAATGCCACGTCTTCAAGCGCGTGAGCGAGGCGCTGGCCTCCGTGCAGCCAGCGCACGCATCACAGTCGGATCACATAGCCTTCACGCGGGTGTGTACGCCCGGCGTGCAGCGCGGCGATGCGTGCTTGTGCTGCGGTCATGCCGTGCTCTTCGATCAGGGTGAGCCAGCCGTGCGCGGGTTCGCGTACGTGGTCGATGAAGCGTCGCTGTGCGGCGTTGAACTTCTCGGTGACGACGGCGGGGCCCCAGTCGGCGTTGCGCTTGCGGATCTGCACCGGCGCGAAATAGAACTGCGGTGCTGGGCCGGGCAGATCTTCGGATTGGATGAAATCCGTGTTCTGCGCGGAGCCCGCAAAGCAGTCGTACACCAGCGCGTTGCCAAGGTGCTCGTGCACGCGCCGGCGTAGCGCCGCATCACCGGAGAAGTCGACATAGAGCGTGGGGACATCGGTAGCGAGCGTACCGAGTGCATCGTAGGTGACGCTGTCGTGGTAGCACCCCAGGCCGTCGACGAAGGCGCGATTGCCGGCGGAGGTGAGTGCGGTGAGCGTGAGCCCCGGCGTGTCCTGCAGGCAGAACGCGGTGCCATACGCCGTTTTGCTGGAGGCGCTGGAGAACACCAGCCGCCGTGCGCCGAAGAAGGCGTTGTCCGAGAGAAAATCCGCCAGCATGAACGACGTGATGAACAGTGGCCGATACAGGATCTGGTAGTTCTCCAGCGTCGCGTCGTAGGCAGCATCCTGCGTCACGCGCGTGTACTGGTTGTAGGCGGAGACCAGCGCTTGGCGGTGCGCTGCGCCATCGTAGAAGCCACGCGGCGTTACCCGTTCTGGCTGCATGCGCAGGTGCGTGGCGATCGGGAAATAGCCGTAGAAGCGCTCGCCCACGTCAATGCCCTCCACCGTGGAGCTCACCACATCGGCAAAACCCCACACCGGCATGTGGCCCCAGCCGTCCTGCCCGGTGGGGAAGAACGACCAGTACTGCATGGCATCGCCAAAGGCCGCGTAGGTAATGTTGTTGGTGGTGAGCGCGAAGCGGTCCAGGCGCAAGATGACCTCGCCGGGGGCGGCCACGGGGGCCATATCGGCGCGTTCCAGCCGGCTTTCGTTTAGGGCATGCTTGTGCGTGAAGAGCCGCTCGTAAGGGGCGTTCTTGGGGGCGTTCATGGTGTCTCCTTCATTTTTGGGATCGATGGGCTGATGGCTTCACTCTATCGCCGGCAATCCGGCACCGGGTTCGGAAATGCGCCGGCGGAAAACACTGCACCGGCAGGCCCCGCCAAGCCGCTGAAGCGGCCGTCGCAGCGCCGCGCAAAGTTCACCGTACAAGCCATCTATGACGCGTTTGTTCGGATTTGGCAGCGCGACGGGGCACAGGCTGCCACTACGCGCGCCGTTGCGCTGGAGGCCGGCTGCTCGGTCGGCACGCTATATGAGTACTTCCCGAACAAGGAGGCGCTGCTCTCCGGCTACGTGCGGCACACCATCGAGGTGCTGCTCGGGCGCATTCAGCGCGAGGTGATCGACCGCACCGACTTGCCTTGGCCCGACCGCGTGCGCCATCTCGTGCGCCTGACCTGCGGCGATCCGGCGCTCGATCCGCCGTACTTCGACCACGCCATGTTGATGCGCGAAGACCGCATCGCCGAGCCCAAGCACCACCGGCGCTTCTTCGATGAACTGCGCGCCGCCTGGCGTCACGCACTGGATGCCTGTGCCGACCTGCCGACCCGGCCCGGGGACGCCTTGCTGCAGACATTGCTGCTGGCCATCTGGGGCGCCCGGCGTTACCGCGTGCTGTTGCCCGATGCGCCACCCGCACCCGACGTGTGGATCGGCGAGATGGAGCGGCTCTGCCTCGTTGCCTTGGCTGCCACGCAAGACGTTGCTTGATGTCGCATAGTGCCGACACTGTGTACAAACAAGGGTGCGAACCGATTGTCTGGGCAACGCATCCTCGCTAGGCTGGAATTTTGCTGTTGAGGGCCGCGCGATGAGTTGGCAGAACTGGGTCGTCTCATGGAAAGTGCGCCGGCAGATCAAGCGGCCGACCGAGCGGGAGCCCTTTGACCCTGTTGCCACGCGCATCGGCGCGGAGAAGCGGAAGATGCCGTCGCCGGTGGAGTTGCCGCCGGATTGGCGCATCGTGCCTGCCAGGAGCGGCCTGACCGGCGAGTGGATCGAACCTGCCGACCTCGACATGCTGGACGACCCACCACCCGTGGTGCTCTATCTGCACGGCGGCGGCTACTTCTTCTGCAGCCCCCGTACGCATCGCCCCATCACGATCGGCCTGGCCACGCATGCGCGCTCACGCGTGCACGTGCCGGAGTACCGCCTGGCGCCCGAGCATCCGTTTCCCGCAGCCATTGAAGACGCGCTGGCCAGCTATCGCACGCTGCTGGCGCAAGGTGTGCTGCCAGCGCAGATCGTGGTGGCGGGCGATTCGGCGGGGGGCGGCTTGGCGCTGGCGCTGCTGGTGGCGCTGCGCGATGCGGGGGACCCTCTGCCGGCCGGCGCGATTCTCTACTCGCCGTGGACGGACCTGGCCGCCACCGGCCAGAGCCTGATCGACAACGATGACTCCGACGTGATGTTCCGCGGGGCGTGGATGGCCTATGGCGCCACGATCTACCTGGGCGATTCGGGCATGCCGGTGGATCACCCGCTGGTGTCGCCGCTGTACGCCGATTTTGCGGGTCTGCCGCCACTGCATTGCTACGTGAGCACAAGCGAGGTGCTGCGCGATGACACCCTCCGAATGGCTGAGCGCGCGCAGGCGGCCGGGGTATCCGTTTCGGTGGAAATGGGCCGCCGGCTTCCGCACGTGTGGCCGATCTTCTATCCTTTCCTTCCAGAGGCGCGCATTGCGCTCAAACGATCGGGTGAGCAGATCAGACAACTGGTCGCCGCCCAACATGAGAACCAAGAACCGGTGGAACTGACGCCGGCATGATGTTGCCAATGAACTGACCGGTCGCCCCGCATGAATGCTCGCGCCCCAGTCAGGCAAGCGCAGACGGGGAGCCCAGCATGCGTCGGGTGTTGGTTTTGGGGTTGGCGCTGGCATGCGTTGCCGGCGCGGGTGTGTGGACGCGGCATTACCGTGCGCGGTTGGCCGATGTCCGGTTTGCGCCCATTGAGACCGTTGCCGCGGCAGCTGGCAGCGGACAGATGGTCGGGACTGCCACGCCGGTCAGCGCATCGGCCCCCAAGAGCTACTGGCTAAAGATCTGCGACGAAAAGCTCGGGCCGATGAGCGTGACGGTGCACGCGAATGAAACACCGTTGACGTTCACCAATGACCGTTCCGTCAGCCAGCTCACTGCCGAGGCACCGCCTTACGACCGTGCCGCCCGTGTACTGGGCAAAACCTACGCCACGCTCGGTGCGCAGTTTGACGTCACCACGCACTACATCGCGCTGCCGACCCAACCGCCCACCACGTGCCTGCGGCCCTCGGTGGATGTGGAGTTGATCCTCAGTGATTTTCGCGTGACGGTGGCGCGTGAGTTCGCGCCCGGCAGCTGCGCTTACAACGCCATCCGCGAGCACGAGCTGCGCCACGTGGCCGTCAACCGCGCCGTGCTGCCGCGTGCAGCAGAGGTGATCCGCAAGGAGATCCAGCGCGAATACGGCGGGCGGCTGTACTTTGGCGATCCGGATCGCATTGCAGTCGAGTTGGAGACACAGTTGACGCGTCACTGGCTGCCGCGCGCGCAGTCGCTCATCCAACTGGGCTTGCAGGCGCACGAACAGATCGATACGCCGCAAGAGCAGGACCGCATGAGCCGAGTCTGCAACGGCGCAGTGCAAGCCGTGCTACAGCAGCTTGTGCGCAGCTAGCGCGCCCGAGGGTCAGGCCGCCGGGCGATGTGTTGCGCGTGTCTGCAGTTGCGTGACAGCCTCATCGACGATGCTGTCGGGCGGCAGGGCAATGTTGACGACGATGGCGTCAGTCGGCTCTTCCAGCGCGTCAAACTGGCTGCGCAGCAGATTTGGGTTGAAGAAGTGGTCTTTGCGGGCAGCTAGGCGGCCTTGCAGCAGATCGAAGTCGCCCTTCAGGTAGACGAACTCGGTGTTGCCGGTCTTGCCGCGCAGCACGTCGCGGTAGCGCTGCTTGAGTGCGGAGCAAGCAACGACCAGCGATCCGCCGCCGTTCGTCGTCTCGTCCATGTAGGTGCGGATGGATTCGAGCCAGGGCTTGCGATCGTCGTCGTTGAGCGGGATGCCGGCGTGCATCTTGGCGCGGTTGGCTTCGCTGTGGAACTCATCGCCATCTCGGAAGGCGCAGCCCAGACGCTCGGCAATCTTCTGGCCCACCGTCGATTTGCCGCAACCCGAAACACCCATCACTACAACAATCATCACGCTTCCCACTGGCAAAAACGTCAGTCCGGCATGTTAGCGCGTTGACGATACCGGCCGCAGATTTTTGCTGCTGCGGTGCAGCAATTGTTCCGCGTCATTGTTCGTCAGAGAACGGATTGCCAAATGCGTCAAGCTGCGTCAAATTGCGGGCAAACGCAGTAGGAAGAATCATTCAAAACAAGGTCCCAAAAGGACCAACGTTGACTGGAGGAGACGTCCATGGCTGGTGAAGGTTTCGACCCGCGTCCACACAACGGCATGTCGTACGTGGTGGGGGATACGGAAGTGCCGCTTGCGCACGTGACAGTGCCCGCGTTGCTGGAAGCGACGGTAAATCGCTACCCCGACGCGGAGGCGGTGGTGTTTCGCGAGCAAGGTGTGCGCTGGACGTGGCGCGATTTTGCCGCGCAGGTCGATGCGCTGGCCGCTGGCCTGCATGCGCTGGGGCTGGAGCGGGGCGACCGCATCGGCATCTGGTCGCCCAACCGCTATGAATGGGTGCTCACGCAGTTTGCGACGGCACGCCTGGGGCTCATCCTCGTCAACATCAATCCGGCGTACCGGCTCTCGGAGCTGGAATACGCGCTCAACAAAGTCGGCTGCAAGGCCATCGTGGCGGCCGAGGCGTTCAAGACCTCGCGCTACCTGGAGATGCTGCAAACGCTCGCCCCCGAGCTGGCGAGCGCACAGCCCGGGGCATTGAACGCCGCCAAGCTGCCCGCGCTGCGCTGGGTCATCCGGATGGGCGAGGCTGTGACGCCCGGCATGATCAACTTTGCCGACGTGATTGCGCGTGGCGTAGATGACAAAGGCGGCGTATCCGTTGATGCGTTGGATGCGATTACCGCCACGCTGTCGCCCGACGACGCGATCAACATCCAGTTCACCAGCGGCACCACGGGTGCGCCCAAGGGCGCCACGCTCACGCACATGAACGTGGTCAACAACGCGCGCTTTGTTGCCATGGCGATGAACCTGCAGGCCGGCGACCGACTGTGCATTCCCGTGCCGCTGTACCACTGCTTCGGCATGGTCATGTCGGTGCTCACGTGTACCGCCACCAGCGCGTGCATGGTGTTCCCGGGGGAGGCTTTTGACCCGCTCGCCACGCTGCGCGCCGTGGCGGAAGAACGCTGCACGCAACTGCACGGCGTGCCGACCATGTTCATTGCGCAGCTCGATCATCCGGACTTCAAGACCTTTGACGTATCGAGCCTGCGTGGCGGCATCATGGCCGGATCGCCGTGCCCGATCGAGGTGATGAAGCGCGTGGTGTCAGAGCTGAACCTGCGCGAAGTCACCATCGCGTATGGCATGACGGAGACGAGCCCCGTGTCGTTCCAGAGCGCCGTGACGGACCCGCTCGACAAGCGCGTGACCACCGTTGGCCGCATTCAGCCGCATCTGCAGGTCAAGCTGGTGGATGGTGTGGGCGACACCGTACCGGTGGGCGAGAAGGGCGAGCTCTGGACCAAGGGCTATTCGGTCATGCTTGGCTACTGGGATGACGAAGCCAAGACCGCCGACTCCATCCACGACGGCTGGATGCGCACGGGCGATCTGGCCACCTTTGATGCCGAGGGCTACTGCAACATCGTCGGCCGCGTGAAGGACATGCTCATTCGCGGTGGCGAGAATGTGTACCCGCGCGAGATCGAAGAGTTCCTCTTCCGCCACCCGAAGGTGCAGGCCGTCAACGTGTTTGGCGTGCCCGACCAGAAGTACGGTGAAGAGGTGTGCGCGTGGATTGTGCTCAAACCGGGCCAGCAGGCCACGGAAGATGAGATTCGCGAATTCTGCAAAGGCCAGATCGCGCACTACAAGGTCCCGCGCTACATCCGCTTTGTCACCGAGATGCCGATGACGGTCACTGGCAAGGTGCAGAAGTTCGTCATGCGTGACCGCATGATCGACGAGCTCAAGCTGACCGTCGCACAAACGGCATGAACAGACGCTGCGCGCGGTTTCTCCGCTGAAATGCGAACCGGTTGCGCACGGCATGTCGTTGCCATGACGATGTTTGCCGTGCGCATTCTTTTGCGCGTGTCCGCCCGAGGTGGAACGTGAAAAGCGAAACGCCGACGCCGCATGCGTCTTGCCGATAGGGGGCACTCGCAGGAAAGCGCCGCGCATGCCTGGCGCATTGCTGCACCTCTTCGCGATCACGTGTCAATTCCGTTGCAACGTGCGTGACGGGATGCACGCTCCTGATCAACGTCGGCTCGCGCAATGTGAGCCTTGATGCGCCGATGTATCCATGTTGAAACACCCTGAAAGCGGGCGCACTCGAACACCCGCGTGAGCGCAATCTGCGGGCCAGTTCTTGGTCTTGGCCCAATGGCAGAACAGCGCTGGCGCCGCGGTTGCAATTTTGCTGTTTCAGCACTGCAACCAGATCGGACGAACAGCTACTCCAAAAAGAGTATGCCTTGGCACGATTCCATTTGATCGGCCACGCGCTGCGTGCGCCAGCCATTGATTTCACAGTGTTTTCAATTCTCCGGCGATGCGGTGAGCAGTCGCGCGAGCAGATGGCACTGAATATGCGATCAGCGCCCCCCGGGGTGGGTGATGTTTTTTTTCCCACAGGCAGAGCGCAGGGGCCCCATCGGCTGCGCTTCCAACCGCCCCTCTCAACTTTATGGAGTGCGTTATGAAGAAGACCTTACTGGCCACCGCGATCGCCATGGGATTGGGGGTCTCAGGCGTTGCACTGGCTGATATCGGGAATTCGGCGTCAGGCCCGGGGACTCAGACCCAGACCAACACGTCCACCATCACCAACACCACGACCACAACCAGCACGGACAGCAGTACCCACACGAAAACCAAAGCGACTGACAATTCCAATCAACACAACAACCAAAGCCAAGGCAACGACCGCGACAACAGCGGTGCTTCCACTGCCTCCGGCTACGGCACCGCGGCTGCCAACAATGGCAGCACTTCAACCGCAACCTTCAGCGATGCCTTCAACTCCAGCAAAGCCATTGCCATCTCCAAGCTGGAAGGCACGGTGACCAACCTCAGCGTATCTGGCATCGGCAACATCGCTACCAATAACGGCGGCTCTGCCAACGGCGGCGCTGGCGGCCGTGGTGGCCGCGGTACTGGCGGCGTTGGCATGGGCGGCGGCGGCGGCAACGGTGGCGCGGGCGGCGCAGGCGGCGGCGGCGGTTCGGGCGGCAGCTCGGGCAACGTCACGAACGGCAGCGCGACCAACGGCAGCGCAACTGCCGGCAGTGCTGGCGATGGCGGTAATGCCCATGGCAATGCCGGCGCAGGCGGTGCAGGCGGTGCCTCCGGCACGCTGTCGGCCAGCCTTGGTGCAGGCCTGGGTGGCTTGGCAGGGGCTGGCAGCGCAGCTGGTGGTGGCAGCGGTGGTGGTGGCGGTGGCGCGGGCTCAACCGGTGGCAATGCCGGCAATCACCACGGTGGCGGTACGGCAACCGGTGGCGCAGCCACTGCGACAGGTGGCGCCGGTGCTGCCGGCGGTACGGGCACCAGCGGTGCGTCAACGGCCACCGGCGGTGCAGGCTCTGGTACCAGCACAGCAACCGGCACCAGCACAGGCGGCGCAGGCGCAGCAGGTGGCGCGGCAACCAACCTTGCAGGCAACGGCGGTGCAGGTGGCGGCGCAACCAACGGCAGCGCAACCAATGGCTCAGCTACGTCCATGGCCGGCAACGGTGCTGCGGGCGCAATGGGCGCGGTGGGTGCAGCAGGCGGTGCCGGTGGCACTGGCAACGGTGGCGTTGGCAATGGCGCAGTCGGCGGTGCAGGTGGTGCTGGCGGTACGGTGGCGGTGGATGCGGGCACGTTCAACATGTCCAATGCCATGACCAGCGTCGGCCAGTCGGCTGCCGGGGTGATGATCGCAAACCAAAACAGCGGCTTTGCTTCTCTCATCCAACAAAGCGTCAATGTGCAGGCCAACCTGAATGTCGGCCACTGAACCGGCATCAGGCTTGAGCGGGGAAGTACCGCCGCTACGTTGGTAGCGACGGCTGACAGGGCCGGACCGGGCAACCAGGTCCGGCCCCCGTCGGAACCGCGGTTGGGGCATCTGGGAGATATTCGATGCGATCCGACAGAACAGCAGCAGGATGGGCGGCATGGCTCCTGGCGTGCGGCTTGGTGGTGTTGCCGGCAACGGCGGTGACGGCAGCGGAGGATGCGCCGGTCACGAACGATCTTCAGACAGCCAACGTGGAAGCGGTGCGTCCCCCGGTCGCCGCGCCCGCGTCGGTGCCTGGGTTTGGTCACGCGATCGATGCAGACAAGCTTGAAGGCTATCGCGGTGGGACGCAGGACCTGTACCAGACCGTCAACGATGCACGGCTGTCCGGCACGGTGAGCAACGACACCGCAGTCAACGTGGCGACGGGTTCGAACATCGTGGGCGGTGGCTCGTTCGCCAACGCTGCCGGGATCCCCACGGTCATCCAGAACACCGGAGCGAACGTGCTGATCCAGAACTCCACCATCGTCAACGTGCAGTTCAGGCAGTGATGCAATGACGGCGATGCGGGGTGGAGCGATGCGACGGATGTGGGGCGCGGTGCCGATCTTGTGCGCGTGCGGGCTGGCGGCAATGTCGACTGCTGTGCCGACATTCGCGGGTTCGATCGACATGCTCGGCACGGGCGGCGCAACCTACAACGTGCCGGTCACGAGCATGAAGGAGGCGCGTTTCCAGCGCACGATTCATCAGCGCTTCGACTTCAGTTGCGGCTCGGCCGCCGTGGCGACGCTGCTGACTTACCAGTACGGCTATCCGGTGAGTGAGCAGACGGTGTTCCAGGCCATGTACGTGAATGGCAATCAGGAGAAGATCCGGCGAGAAGGCTTTTCGCTGCTCGACATCAAACGCTATCTGGAGTCGCAAGGCTTTCAGGCCGATGGTTTCGAGCAGCCGCTGGATGCATTGAACAACGCTCACTTGCCGGCCATCGTGCTGTTGAGCGAGAACGGCTATCACCACTTCGTGGTGGTCAAGGGCATACAGGAGGGGCGCGTGCTGGTGGGCGATCCGGCCATGGGCACACGTGCGATCCCACGTGCGAGTTTCGAGCACATGTGGGACAACCATTTGCTGTTCGTCATCCATAACCGTGAAGAGCGTGCGACGTTCAACGCGGGATCGGACTGGCACGTTGCACCGCGCGCGCCGTTGCAGGAAGGGGTGGACCGCACGGGCCTGGGGAACATCGTGATCCCCAAGTTTGGGCCGTCTGACTTCTGAGCGCGGCGTCTCTTGGATGACATGCGGTAGGAGGGCACCATGAGATGGTTTGGCGGGGTGCTGTGGGCAGCGAGCACGCTTGTGCTGGCTGGGTCCGGTCATGCGCTGGCGGCGGGCATGGACGGTGATACGGATACCGTGGATGGCCCGCGCGTGAACAACCCGGTCCACGCGTGGAAGGCCGTATCGGAAGACCAGCTCGACGACATGCGCGGCGGATTTGATATTCCATCGACCAACCTGCAAATCTCGTTTGGCATCGATCGCGCCGTCTACATCAACGGCGATCTAGTCGCGAGCATGACGGTCAATATTCCGGATGTCACACGCATGACAGCGGCCCAGGCGCAGCAGCTCGCCAACGTGGTCAACACCGTCAATGTTGTGCAGAACGGGCCGAACAACGTTGCGCCGCCCGACATTGCTGCGGGTGCGGCAGCGGCCGCCACGGTTATCCAGAACAGCCTGAACAACCAGACCCTGCAAGCAATCACGACCATCAATGCGGCAGTCAACAGCCTGCCGCAGTTCCGTCAGCTCAGCCTCGGCAACGCGCTGCAGAGTGCGCTGGCCAACGTGGTGACAGGCTTGCACTGAAGCCGAAGCCGCGTCAGAACGTCAGCGTCAGAACTGGATCGGCAAGCGCAGCGTGACTGTCAGGTCTGGCGTGTCGCGCGTCAGGCCCGCACCCACCGAGAGGTTCAACGTCATCTTGGGCGAGATGCGGTACGAATAGCCCACCAGCAGCGTGCCCAGGATGGTGCGTACCGAGCCGGGCACGCGCTGGCCGTTCTGCGTGGTCGGCCCGATGATGCTCTGGTCGTAGCCAATCGAGAACGACGCCTTTTCGTTCAATGCCAGCCCCATGCCGAAGTTCAGGCCGATGATGTCGCCCGCCTTCACGTCGCCTAAGAACTGTTGCGATCCATCCACCAGGTTCAGGCTGACACCTTTGCGCTCGAAGTTGTGCAGGTAGCTCACGCTGCCGAAGAACACGGCCGGGTCAGTCGGATACAGCCAAGTCAGGCCGGGCTGCAGTGCGTAGAAGCCCGAGCCGGTCGGCTGCTGCAGCGGCAGGCCAGTGCCTGTGGTGTTGCTCACGCAGCGTGTCACGCAATCCGTGGTGACCTCGAACGGGTCTTTGCCGGTGCGCGTCTTGAAGCGCAGCCAGCCGATCGTGAACGGCTTGTCGACACCGCCTGCGCTGATCTGGTAGCGCGCCGTCATTTCTACGTCGCCGATGCCGTGGCCGTGCGAGCTGAAGGCGTTGTCGGCGGCGGTGCCCGTGAAGATCTCGCGGCTGACCGTATCGCTGGAGCTGTAGACGTAAGGCATGCGCAGTTCCAGCTCCCAGCGCTTGGCCAGGCCGTAGCGCACGGCCAGCGTACTGGTGAGCGTGGTGGTCTTTACCTCCCGTACATCGATCAGGCCAATGAGCAGCGCGGGGATGATGGTGTAACCCACCAGCGCCACCCGGTCAGACGACGAGTACGCCATCTGCAGCGAAGGCTCGACCACGAACTTGCCCGGCGGGGTGAGCGCGCTGGGCTCGTCGAAGATCTGAGCGACGCGTGGTGGCTGGTCGGAAGGTTCCGGCGGCTTGCCGACGGGTGTGCTGCCGGGCTGGCCGTTGTTCTGTGCCATCTGGGCGGCGGCTTCGCCGGAGGAGGCATCTCCGCCAGCACCGGGCGCACCGGCACCGCGCACGGTGTCGAGCTCGCTCATGCCGAGCGCGCGCCGCATGCTCTTCAGTCGCGCTTCCTGCTGCTGGATCGAATGCTTGAGTTCGATCAGCCGCTCCTGCTCCTCGGCCAGTTGCCGCTGCAGGGTTTCAAAGCTGGGTGGTTTGTCATCCACCGGCTCGCTGGTCTGTGCAAGGGCCGTCCTGCCACACAACAGCAGGCATGCGCACGCTACCGCATGAATCGACCAACCTTGCGGCCCCCATGGTGCGTTCTTCATGGCAATGTCCCCCGTCGAGAGTGCCCTCTCCACGAAAAGTGGATAGGCTCTTCACGATTCCCCCGGGTAGCTTTACTGCGGTATCACTATAGGCGAGCGGGCGTGAAACGATAGGGCCATCGCGTACCCAAAATGGAGGAGGCGAGCGTGTTCGTTTGGCCGATCGCTCTTGCATGGAAAAAGGCGCCCGAAGGCGCCTTGCGTGTCTTGCCAAGGGTCAGCACTTACTGTTACTGACGCGCATTCCGGAAGTTATCCGGCCACGGTGTGTTGTAGTTCGTGCGGAACGGGTTGATGTCCAGCCCACCGCGCCGCGTGTAGCGCGCATACACCGCCAGCTTGACTGGGCGGCACTGGCGCTGGATGTCGGTGAAGATGCGTTCGACGCACTGCTCGTGAAACTCGTTGTGCTCGCGGAACGAGATCAGGTACTTGAGCAGCGCCTCCTGATTGATCGGCGCACCCACGTAGCGGATCTGCACGCTGCCCCAATCCGGCTGGCCCGTTACCAGGCAGTTGGACTTGAGCAGGTGCGAGACCAGCGTTTCCTCTACCGGGCTCTCTTCCTCGTCCGCATGCAGCAGTTCGGGTGTGGGCTGGTAGACATCGGTTTCGATGTCCAGGCGATCGAGCAGCAGGCCGTCAAGCTCGTGCATCTTCTGCCGTGCAAACTCTTCCTGCGGCAGGATGCGCACCTGCACCGGCGCACCACAGGCTTCCGACAAATCATGGTGGATCAACTGCTGCAGCGCCTCATGCGAAGCCACCTTGGTCTGGTTGAACGAGTTCAGGTACAGCTTGAACGACTTCGATTCAATGATGTTGGGCGAATCTGCCGGCACGATCACGGTGCCAATGGCCACCTGCGGCTTGCCGCGCAGGTTCAGCCACGACAGTTCATACAGGTTCCACAGGTCCACGCCAAAGAACGGCAGGGCGGTTCCGGCAGGCAGACCGATCTCGTCGCGCTTGCCCTGGCGCGGGATGGGAAACAGCAGGCTGGGGTCGTACTCCGTCTTGTAGGCAGACGTCTTGCCCAGCGGCGAGTGTTCAGGTTGGTTGCTCATGACAAAGGCTCCGCGGGCGATCAGAGGAACAGGCTGTAGACCGGGTTCTCGCTTTCGTCCCAATAGGTATAGCCCAGTGTGCCCAGGAACGTCTTGAACTCGCGTTTCTCGTTCTTCGGCACCTGGATGCCGACGAGGATGTTGCTCGAATCGGCGCCCTGATTCCGGTAGTGGAACAGGCTGATGTTCCAGTTCGGGCTCATGCTCGAGAGGAACTTCATCAGCGCGCCCGGCCGCTCCGGAAACTCGAAGCGGTAGAGGTGTTCGTTCTCGGCCAGCGGCGAGCGCCCACCCACCATGTAGCGGATATGCTGCTTGGCGAGTTCGTCGTTGGACAGGTCCAGCGTCGGGAAGCCGTGCTTGCGGAAGTTCTCGGCAATCTTGTCGCTCTCCGAGCGCGACGCAATCTGCACGCCCACGAAGATGTGCGCGGCGTCCTTGCTGGCAATGCGGTAGTTGAACTCGGTCACATTGCGCGACCAGCCGACCAGTTCGCAGAAGCGCTTGAAGCTGCCGCGCTCTTCCGGAATCGTCACGGCAAATACGGCTTCGCGTGCCTCGCCCACCTCGGCGCGTTCGGCCACGAAGCGCAGGCGGTCGAAGTTCATGTTGGCGCCGCTGGCCACGGCCACCAGCGATTCGTTCTTCAGCTTGTGCGTCTCGGCGTATTGCTTCAGACCCGCCAGCGCCAGCGCGCCCGAGGGCTCCAGCAGGCTGCGCGTGTCCTGGAACACGTCCTTGAGCGCCGCGCAGATGGCATCCGTATCCACGGTGATGATCTCGTCGACCAGCTCGCGCGTGATGCGGAAGGTTTCCTTGCCCACCAGCTTGACGGCGGTGCCATCGGCAAACAGACCCACGTCCTTCAGTTCCACGCGCTTGCCTGCAGCCACCGAACGCGCCATCGCATCGGAATCCACGCTCTGCACGCCAATCACTTTGATGTCCGGCCGCACGGCCTTGACATAGGCGGCCACGCCGGAGATCAGGCCACCGCCACCGATCGAGCAGAAGATCGCATGGAGGGGTTGCGGATGCTGCCGCAGGATCTCCATGGCGATGGTGCCCTGGCCGGCGATCACCTCGGGGTCGTCAAACGGGTGCACGAAGGTGTAGCCGTGCTTTTCCTGCAGCTTGGCGGCGTGGTTGTAGGCGTCGGAATAGCTTTCGCCATGCAGCACGACTTCGACCCACTCGCCGCCGCGCGAGCGTACGCCGTCAATCTTCAGTTGCGGTGTCGTGACCGGCATGCAGATGACGGCCTTGCACTCCATCCGGGCCGCACTGAACGCCACACCCTGCGCGTGGTTGCCGGCCGATGCCGTAATCACCCCACGCTTGCGCTCGGCCGGTGTGAGCGAAGCCATCTTGTTGTAGGCGCCGCGCAGCTTGAACGAGAACACCGGCTGGTCGTCTTCGCGCTTGAGGTAGACGCGGTTGCCGGTGCGCGTCGACAGGTTGGGCGCGAACTTCAGCTCGGTTTCCAGCGCGACGTCATAGACCTTCGCGGTCAGGATCTTCTTGAGGTAATCGATGGCCATGGTGCGGACCGGGTTGGACGTGAGGAGAGCCCGTAAGCCTATCATGCGTTGCCTAGCCTGCCTTGCAGGACCGGCGGGCCGGTCGGTACACTGCCCCGGCCGCGCCTGGGAGTGCGGCCCATCTTCGGCGTGAGGCTCCCAAATGAACAGCCCGTGGTCTTCGTCCCAAGCCCCAAGGCACCCGCGCCGGGGTCGCAAAGTCTGGTCCGGCACCCAGCAGGTCATCGCGTACGGCATGCCATCGCTGGGCTGGCGCGACATCTATCACCACGCGCTGGAAGTCAACTGGCCGACCTTCTTTGGCATCCTGGCGGGACTCTTCCTGACCCTCAACGCCGTGTTTGCGGGGTTGTATTCGCTGGGCGATGCGGCCATCGCCAATCAGTCGCCGGCCGGCTTTGCGGGGGCGTTCTTCTTCAGCGTCGAAACGCTCGCCACCGTGGGTTATGGCGACATGCACCCGCAGACGCTGTACGCGCATGTCATCGCCACGCTGGAGATTTTTATCGGCATGTCAGGCATCGCCATGGCAACGGGCTTGGTGTTTGCGCGGTTTTCGCGCCCGCGTGCCAAGATCATGTTCGCGCAGAACGCTGTGGTGCGGCCGCTCAACGGCAAGATGACCTTGATGGTGCGGGCAGCCAATGCGCGCCAGAACGTCATCGCCGAGGCCACTGCCAAGCTGCGTTTGCTGCAAGATGAGCGCTCGCCCGAGGGCTACTCGATCTACCGCATCCGCGATCTGCACCTGGAGCGTAGTGAGCACCCGATCTTCCTGCTCGGTTGGGTCTTGATGCACGTGATCGACGAGACGAGCCCGCTGTACAACGCCACCCCCGAGTCCCTCGCTGCCGGCGATGCGCTGCTGATGCTCACCATCGCGGGCTCGGACGAAACCGCCGCGCAAACCTTGCAGGCGCGCAACGCCTGGCGTCACGACGAGATCCGCTGGGGCTACCGTTACGTCGATCTGATGCGCGACGACGAGAACGGCGTCACGCATGTGAACTACGACAACTTCCACAAGATCGTGCCGGTGGATGCGCCAACCGAGGCGCCGGCCCAGGCACAATGAGCAGCTTGTCGAATCTCAACGCGCAACGTCCGTGGCCCTGAACCTCGTCTGGCTGGCTTTCTTTCTCGTTGCTTTTGTCACGGCCTGCGTGCAGGTGGTGCAGGGCGACATGGAAGTCTTCTCCCGCATGCTGACCGCCATGTTTGATGCCGCACGCACCGGCTTCGAGATCGCACTCGGCCTGACCGGCATGATGGCGCTGTGGCTCGGCATCATGCGCGTGGGAGAACGTGCCGGGGTGGTGGATGTGTTCGCGCGGCTGGTGAACCCGCTGATGCGGCATCTGTTCCCGTCCGTGCCCGCCGGCCACCCGGCCAACGGCGCGATGATGATGAACGTGTCGGCCAACGTGCTGGGCCTGGACAACGCCGCCACGCCGCTCGGCCTGCAGGCCATGCGCGAGTTGCAGCAGATCAACCCGCAGCCGCAGCGCGCCAGCGATGCGCAGTTGATGTTCGTGGTGCTCAATACGGCGGGCGTCACGCTGGTGCCGACATCTGTCATTGCCATCCGGCAGGCGATGGCGGTCAAGCAGGGGCTGGTCGGGTTCAACGCGGCAGACATCTTCCTGCCGACCCTGCTGTCCACCTTCATCGGCTTCTGCGCGGGCATCGGGGCGGTGGCGGTCTATCAGCGCATCAACCTGTTCAAGCCGGCGCTGCTGGCCTATTTCGGCGGCTTTGTCGTGGCGATGGGGCTGCTGCTTGCGTGGCTGCACCAGTTTCCACCGCAGCAGATGGCAGCGTGGATCGGACTGATCGGCGCGGGCTCCATTCTCACCATCGTGGTGGCATTCCTGGCGTGTGGGGCGATCCGCCGCATCAACGTCTACGAGACCTTTGTCGACGGTGCCAAGGATGGCTTCCAGGTCGCCATCGGCATCGTGCCGTACCTGGTGGCGGTGCTGGTTGGGATTGCCGTGTTTCGCGCAGCGGGCTGCATGGATGTGCTGATGCAGGGGCTTTCCGCATTGTTCTCGCACCTCGGCATCGACACCCGCTTCGTACCGGCGCTCCCCGTGGGGCTGATGAAGACGTTGTCTGGCGCGGGCGCGCGCGGCCTGATGGTGGACGTGATGACCACCTACGGCGTCGACTCCTTCCAGGGCAAGCTGGCCGCCATCATCCAAGGCTCGACCGAGACCACGTTTTACGTGCTGGCTGTCTATTTCGGCAGCGTTGGCATCAAAGACACGCGGTATGCGCTGGCCTGCGGGCTGTGGGCCGATTTGATCGGACTGATCGGCGCCGTGTTCATCGCCTATCTGTTCTTCGGCTGAGCGGGTTACCCCGGCCAGTACAATCGACCGCATGGACGCATTCATCGACTGGCTGTTCACGACGCTGGCGCTGCCCACCGTAGGGCTGCCCGCTATCTTCATCATCAGCTTCGTTTCGGCGACGCTCTTGCCGCTGGGCTCCGAGCCGGCGGTCTTCGCTTACATCAAGCTCAACCCGGAGATGTTCTGGCCGGCCATCATCGTGGCCACCATCGGCAACACGCTGGGCGGCGCGGTCGACTGGTGGATGGGCTACGCGGCCAAGCTGGCGCTGGTGCGCTACCACCTGGCACGCCGCCGCCGCCAGCATGATGCCGAGCACGCCCAGCATGTGCCGCACCCCAAACGCCACCGCGCGCCGCCGCTCGACAAAAAGTATTTCCGTTGGATGCGCCGTCTTGGGCCGGTGTCGCTGCTGGCGTCGTGGCTGCCGGGCATTGGGGACCCGCTCTGCACGCTGGCTGGCTGGCTGCGCCTACGGTTCTGGCCAAGCGTCATGTATATGGCCATTGGCAAGTTTCTGCGCTATCTCGTCATGACGGGCGCGCTGTTGATGCTGCCCGACGATTTCTGGCACGGCATCCTGGGCTGGATCAAGAACCTGCTGATGTGACGTTTGCGTGGTTTATTCATCACTTATTGCGCGGAACGTCGTTCGCAAGCTATTGAAAACGCGGCAGTTTTCGCGGCCATGCTCCCGGCATGGGATACGTTGCTGCGGCGCATCAACGCTGAACCTTGCAGTACAATCGCCCTTTAAAGACCGCGCGGCTTGAGCCCTCCTTGTCGCGCCCCTCCTCCCAGCGGCACGCCATGAATGCCCCACTTCTGATCGACGCCAAACTCGCGGCGCAGGACGCTGCGCCCCGGCTGCGCGAGATTCCCTACAACTACACCTCGTTCTCGGATCGGGAAATCGTCATCCGCCTGCTGGGCGAGTCTGCGTGGCAGATCCTGGACGAGCTGCGCGCCGAGCGCCGCACCGGCCGATCGGCACGCATGCTGTACGAAGTGCTGGGCGACATCTGGGTGGTGCGGCGCAACCCGTACCTGCAGGATGATCTGCTCGAGACGCCCAAGCGCCGCCAGATGCTGATCGATGCGCTCAATCACCGCTTGGCGGAGATCGAGAAGCGCCGCGTGGCCGACCACGATTCCCACCATGACCCGGTGGGCGACGAGCGCGCCAGCAAGGTCGAGCAGCTGGTCGTGCACGCCCGCCGCGCCGTGAAGGCATTCCAGGAAGAGTTTGCCCAGGTATATGACCTGCGCCGCCGCGCCCAGAAGGTGCTCGGCCGTGTCACCGCCAAGGACAACATCAAGTTCGACGGCCTGTCGCGCGTCTCGCACGTGACGGACGCCACCGACTGGCGGGTCGAATACCCGTTCGTGGTGCTCACGCCCGATACGGAAGAAGAGATCGCCGGCATCGTCAAGGGCTGCTTCGAACTGGGGCTGACCATCATCCCGCGCGGAGGCGGCACCGGCTACACCGGTGGCGCCGTGCCGCTCACGCCGTTCTCGGCCGTCATCAACACCGAGAAGCTTGAACGTCTGGACGCGGTTGAACAGACCGACTTGCCGGGCGTCGACCACCCTGTGGCGACCATCTACTCGGGCGCCGGTGTGGTCACGCGCCGCGTGGCGGAAGCCGCTGAAAAGGCTGGTCTCGTCTTCGCCGTGGACCCGACCTCGATCGACGCCTCGTGCATCGGCGGCAACGTCGCCATGAACGCAGGCGGCAAGAAGGCTGTGCTGTGGGGCACCGCGCTGGACAACCTCGCCTGGTGGCGCATGGTCGATCCGGACGGCAACTGGCTCGAAGTCCAGCGTCTCAATCACAACCTCGGCAAGATCCACGACGCGCCGCTCGTCACGTTCGAGCTGAAGTGGTTCGACGGCAACGCCCCGGTTGGCAGCAAGTTGCTGCGTAGCGAGACGCTCACCATTGAAGGCCGCAAGTTCCGCAAGGAAGGCCTGGGCAAAGACGTTACCGACAAGTTCCTGGCTGGGCTGCCCGGCGTGCAGAAGGAAGGCTGCGACGGCATCATCACCAGCGCGCGCTGGATCCTGCACCGCATGCCCAAGGCCACGCGTACCGTGTGCCTGGAGTTCTTCGGCCAGGCGCGTGACGCGATCCCGAGCATCGTCGAAATCAAGGATTACCTCGACGCCGAGACCAAGAAGCCCGGCGGCGCGATCCTCGCCGGCCTGGAGCACCTGGACGAGCGCTACCTGCGCGCGGTCGGTTACGCCACCAAGAGCAAGCGCAACGCCTTCCCGAAGATGGTGCTGATTGGTGACATCGTTGGCGACGACGATGACGCCGTGGCGCGTGCCACCTCGGAAGTGATTCGCCTGGCCAACGGCAAGAGCGGCGAAGGCTTTGTGGCCGTGAGCCCCGAGGCACGCAAGAAGTTCTGGCTCGACCGCTCGCGCACCGCGGCCATTGCCAAGCACACCAACGCCTTCAAGATCAACGAAGACGTGGTGATTCCGCTCAACCGCATGGGCGAGTACACCGACGGTATCGAGCGCATCAACATCGAGCTGTCGATCAAGAACAAGCTCAAGCTGGCCGACGCGCTGCAAGACTTCTTCGCGCGCAACGATCTGCCGCTGGGCCGCACCGACGACGCCAACGAGATCCCCAGCGCCGAGCTGCTGGAAGACCGTGTGCAGCAAGCACAGCAACTGGTGCGCAGCACGCGCGCCCGCTGGCAGTACCTGCTGGATCATCTCGACACGCCGGTGAATACGGCACGCGCCAGCCTGATCGGCCTGGGCCTGGGTTATCTCGCGCAGACCATCGACGAGCGCCTGGTGAATCAGCCGGACGCCAATCTGTTCCACCTGCTGCAGGACCGCACGATCCGCGTGTCGTGGAAGGCGGAGATCCGCGCCGAGCTGCGCAAGATCTTCAACGGCGGCGAGTTCAAGCCGATCCTCGACGAGGCTCAGGCGATCCACAAGAAGGTGCTGCGCGGCCGCGTTTTCGTGGCGCTGCACATGCACGCCGGTGACGGCAACGTGCACACCAACCTGCCGGTCAACTCGGATGACTACGACATGCTGCAGGACGCCCACAAGGCGGTGGCCCGCATCATGACGCTGGCACGCTCGCTCGACGGCGTGATCTCGGGCGAGCACGGCATCGGCATCACCAAGCTGGAATTCCTGACTGACGACGAGATCGCCGACTTTGCCGCCTACAAGCGCCGTGTCGATCCGAACGGCCGCTTCAACAAGGGCAAGCTGCTGCGCGACATCAACGACCCGCAAGCACTGGCCGCTGATCTGCGCAATGCCTACACGCCGTCGTTCGGCCTGATGGGGCATGAGTCGATCATCATGCAGCAGAGCGACATCGGCGCCATCTCGGAGTCGATCAAGGACTGCCTGCGCTGCGGCAAGTGCAAGCCCGTGTGCGCCACGCACGTGCCGCGCGCCAACCTGCTGTACAGCCCGCGCAACAAGATCCTCGCCACCTCGCTGCTGATCGAGGCCTTCCTGTACGAAGAGCAGACGCGCCGCGGCGTGTCGGTCAAGCACTGGGAGGAGTTTGCCGATGTGGGTGACCACTGCACGGTCTGCCACAAGTGCGTGACGCCGTGCCCGGTCAAGATCGACTTTGGCGACGTGTCGATGAACATGCGCAACCTGCTGCGCAAGATGGGGCAGAAGAAATTCAACCCCGGCACCGCCGCGGCCATGTTCTACCTGAACGCGACCAACCCCGAGACGATCAACTTCACACGCAAGGTGATGTTCGACTGGGGCTACAAGGCGCAGCGCCTGGGTCACGATATCTTGAAGAAGTTTGCCAAGAAGCAGACCGCGCATCCCCCCGCCACGGTGGGCAAACCGCCGGTGCGCGAGCAGGTGATCCACTTCATCAACAAGAAGATGCCGGGCAATCTGCCCAAGAAGACAGCGCGCGCGCTGCTGGACATCGAGGACAACGAGATCGTCCCGATCATCCGCAACCCGCAGAACACCACGCCCGATAGCGAGGCCGTGTTCTACTTCCCGGGCTGCGGCTCGGAGCGGTTGTTCTCGCAGGTGGGCTTGGCCACGCAGGCGATGCTCTGGCACGCCGGTGTGCAGACCGTGCTGCCGCCGGGCTATCTGTGCTGCGGGTATCCCCAGCGGGGCTCGGGCCAGTACGACAAGGCCGAGAAGATCGTCACCGATAACCGCGTGCTGTTCCACCGCGTGGCCAACACGCTCAACTACCTCGATATCAAGACGGTAGTGGTGAGCTGCGGCACGTGCTACGACCAGCTCGCCGACTATGAATTCGACAAGATATTCCCGGGCTGCCGCATCATCGACATTCACGAGTTCCTGCTCGAGAAGGGCGTGAAGATCGAGGGTGTGCAGGGTACGCGCTACATGTACCACGACCCCTGCCACACCCCGATCAAGACCATGGACCCGACCAAGCTGGTCAACCAGCTTATGGGTGGAAACCTTGGGGCCGACGGCCAAACCCGCGCGATCGAGAAGAACGACCGTTGCTGCGGCGAGTCGGGCACGCTGGCAATCTCGCGCCCGGACATCTCCACGCAGGTCCGCTTCCGCAAGGAAGAGGAGATGAAGAAGGGCGCCGACAAGCTGCGCGCCGACGGGCAGGGTGGTCAACAGGCGTTTGACGGCGACGTGAAGATCCTCACGAGCTGCCCGGCTTGCCTGCAGGGTCTGTCGCGCTACACCGAAGATGTCTCGGTGCAGGCCGACTACATCGTGGTCGAGATGGCGCGCCATGTGCTTGGCGAGAGCTGGCTGCAGGACTACGTGGCCCGGGCCAACGCCGGCGGCATCGAGCGGGTGCTGGTGTGACAACGGGCGCGACCGCCGATCGGGTGCCCGGCTGCGCGCTGTGCGAGACCGACGGCGGCGAGCCCGTCTGGCGCAACGCCCGGGCGCGCGTGGTGCTGGTCGAGCACGCGCGCTTTCCGGGTTTCTGCCGCGTGATCTGGAACGACCACGTCGCCGAGCAGACGGACTTGTCCGACGCGGATCGCCACTGGCTGATGGAAGTCGTCACACGCGTGGAGCGGGTGCTGCGCGCCGAGCTGGCGCCGGACAAGATCAACCTCGCCAGCTTCGGCAACTTCGTCCCGCACCTGCATTGGCATGTCATTCCGCGCTATCGGTGGGACACGCATTTTCCCGAGGCCGTCTGGGGCCCGCCCCAGCGCGAGGCGGATGCTGCGCGTATGGCCGAGGTGACTTCCAGGCTGCCGGCGCTGTCGTACGCGCTGCAATCCGCGCTGGCCGACGTCTGAGCGGCCGCCACCCGTAACGCATCGCCACGCCCAGCGCGGAACCCTCATGGTGCGCAGGGCGTCAGATTCATTTTCCGTCGCGCTACAGCCATCGACATCGCCATGACGACACCGCGCACCGCCGCCACACCCGACTCCCACAAGGATTCGATCGCCGAGCTGAATGTCCATCACGGCCGGTTGAACCTGTCCGAGACCTGGCAGCTCATCAAGCCCTACTGGTTTTCTGAAGACCGCTACAAGGCGTGGGGGCTGCTGGCGTTGGTCATTGCGCTGAGCCTGTTCACGGTCTATATGACCGTGTTGTACACCGAGTGGTACAAGTTCTTCTACAACGCGCTGGAGCAGAAAAACCAAGCGGAGTTCTGGCATCAACTGGGGCGTTTTTCGTGGATTGCGGCCTGCATCATCATCGCCTCGGTGCTGCGCCAGTACTACACGATGCTGCTGCGCATCCGCTGGCGGACGTGGATCACCGGCAGTTTCCTCGACGGCTGGCTCGGTAAGCAGGCCTTCTACCGGCTCGAACAGACACACACGGCGGACAACCCCGACCAGCGGATCTCTGACGACCTGCGCAACTTCACCGACGCCACGGTCAACCTCGGGTTCGGCTTCTTCAACTCAGCGGTCACGCTGGTGTCGTTCTTCGGCATCCTGTGGGCAGTGTCAGGGCCGCTCGCGTTCACATTGAGCGGTCACGACTTCATCATCCCCGGCTACATGGTGTGGTTTGCGCTGCTGTACTCCGTGCTGGGCTCGGTCATCATCCACTTCGTCGGCCGTCCCTTGATCGGGCTGTCTTTCCAGCAGGAGCGTTACGAGGCTTACTTCCGTTTCCTGCTCGTGCGCGTGCGCGAAAACAGCGAGAGCATCGCCCTGTATCGTGGCGAGCCCAGCGAAAAAGCCATCCTGCGCGGCCGCTTCGAGCGCATCCGCGCCAACTGGAACCAGTTGATGGACTACACCCGGCGCCTGAACTTCGCCAGCTCGGGCTACGGGCAGTTCGCCATTATCTTTCCGTTCCTGGTTTCTGCGCCGCGCTACTTTGGCGGCACGCTCACGCTGGGCGGCATGATGCAGGTGGCCACCGCGTTCGGGCAGGTGCAGGGCGCGATGTCGTGGTTCGTCGACAACTACAGCACGCTGGTGAGCTGGAAGGCGTCCACCAATCGTCTGATCGAATTCCAGCGTGCCATGCGTGCCGCCGAGCGTGAAGAAGAACACCGCGCCGGTATCCAGGACATCGAAGTCGAAACCGCTGCCGTGCCCGCCATCGAGGCACGCGATCTCGCGCTGAACTTGCCGAACCGCAAACCTGAAGATCTGCTGGTCGAACCCTTCGACATGACACTCGCGCGCGGTGAGCGTGTGCTCGTCAACGGCCCGTCGGGTTGCGGCAAGAGCACACTGGTGCGCGCCGTGGCCGGCATCTGGCCGTACGGCAATGGTCAGATCAAGATTCCGGAAGATGCCAGCGTGCTATTCCTCCCGCAGCGCAGCTACTTGCCGTCCGGCACGCTGGCGGATGCGCTGTCGTACCCTAAGCTCGCCACCGAATACACCGCCGAGCGCCTCTCGCAGGTGCTGGTCGCGTGCCGCCTGCCGGCACTCATGGATTTGCTGGACGAGGTCAGCAACTGGAGCCTGCGCCTGTCGCCTGGGGAGCAGCAGCGCTTGGCTTTCGCACGCGCCTTGCTGCAGCGCCCCGATTACCTCTTCCTCGACGAGGCCACCAGCGCACTCGATGAGGATACCGAGGCATTCATGTACAGCCTGATGCTCGAATCGATGCCCGATGTGACGATCGTCAGCGTGGCGCACCGCAGCACCGTGGCACGATTCCACCATCGCCGCCTGCGCTACATCCCTGAGGGCGACCCGTCGACTGCGGTAAGCTATCGGGTGGTGGAAGAGCCTGCGCACATGGCGTTGGCCGCTTCCTGAAACACAATCAACGAGACGTTTTTCATGGCAGGACTTTCCGCCGACACCCCGCACCCGACCGGTATTACCGTGCACACGCAATCGCGCGTGCTGGAGATCGCCTTTGCCGATGGCAAACAGTTCCGCCTGCCGTTCGAATACCTGCGTGTGCTGTCGCCGTCGGCTGAAGTGCAGGGGCATGGGCCGGGGCAGGAAGTGCTGCAGACCGGCAAGCGCGAGGTCGGCATCACTGGCGTAGAGCCGGTGGGCAATTATGCGATCCGTCCGCTGTTCTCCGATGGCCACGATTCTGGCATCTTCGATTGGGCTTACCTGTACCGCCTGGGCGTCGAGCACGACGCGCTGTGGCAGGCCTACCTCGATCGCTTGGTCGCCGCCGGCCTTGACCGTGATGCGCCGATGGCCGCCAATGCCGGCCACGCCTGCGGCCACAGCCACTGATTCCAGATTCACATCGCGGCGCATAAGCGCCCGAGCGCAACCCAATTCGCATTTCTTTCTGTCATGAGCCAAACCCACTTCGGATTCGAGAAGGTCGACGAGCGCGAGAAGGCCGGCAAGGTCGCCGGCGTGTTCCATTCCGTCGCCAGCAAGTACGACGTGATGAATGACCTGATGTCCGGTGGCCTGCACCGCGTGTGGAAGATGTTCACTATCGCCCAGGCAGCCGTGCGTCCGGGCTACAAGGTGCTCGACATCGCGGGCGGCACGGGTGATCTGGCCAAGGCCTTCGCGCGCCAGGCCGGCCCCACCGGCGAGGTGTGGCTGACCGACATCAACGAGTCGATGTTGCGCGTCGGCCGCGACCGCCTGCTTGATGCCGGCGTGCTCACGCCCAACTGCCTGTGCGACGCCGAGCACATTCCCTTTCCAGATGCTTACTTCGATGTAGTGACAGTGGCATTCGGCTTGCGCAACATGACGCACAAGGATCGAGCGCTCGCCGAGATGCGCCGTGTCGTCAAACCGGGCGGCAAGGTGATGGTGCTTGAGTTCTCCAAGGTGTGGCAGCCGCTGGAGAAGGCCTATGACGTGTACTCGTTCAAGGTACTGCCGTGGTTGGGCAGCAAGGTGGCCGGTGATCCTGAGAGTTACCGCTACCTGGCCGAGTCCATCCGTATGCATCCCGATCAGGAAACGCTCAAGCAGATGATGGAACAGGCTGGGTTGGACTCGGTCGAATACTTCAACCTGACGGCGGGTGTCGTGGCCCTGCACGTTGGTCGTCGCCTCTGACTGGCGGTTCATCCGGTCCACCAGATGGGCGATGCAGCGCACTGCGACGATATGCCACGATCCTTCACATTGAATTTCGGCGTTGACGTCTTCATCTAATGGCGTCACTGCCATTGGAGAGAAGACAGCGATGAGTTTGCATTGGGGTGGAAAATTGATGGTCGGCGCGATGGTCGCGACGATCGCACTGGGTACGGCGATGGACGCCAACGCCAAGCGCATGGGCAGCAGCCGCAGCGTCGGCAAGCAGTCGTCTGCCGTGACGCAACGTCAGCAAACGCCGCCGACCACGCCATCGCCGGCGCAGCAGGCCGCTCCAGCCGCGCAGCCGTCGCCGGCAGCACCAGCCCCGGGCGCACCGGCCGCAAAGCCTGGTCGTAATTGGGGCGGTATGTTGGGTGGTTTGGCCGCCGGTCTGGGCATCGGCTACCTGCTGTCCAAGTTCGGTCTGGGCGCAGGCCTTGCCTCGCTGCTGTCGAATCTGATCCTGATCGCACTGGTCGCCTTCGTGGTGATGTGGATCATCCGCAAGGTGCGCGGCAGCCGTCCGCAGGGCCCGGCCTACGCAACGGGTGGCCCGTCGTTTGGTGGTGATCGCGAGCCGTATGTGCCGCAACCCGCCGCGCCGGCGCCGCAGGCTTCCGCACCGGCAGCTTCGTCGTTCAACACCGGCAGCACCAGTACGTCGGGCTTGGGCGCGGGCGCGCCGACGGCCGCGCAATCGTGGAGCCTGGGTGGCCCAGCCGCTGCGTCTGCGGTCAACGCGCAGCCTGCTGCAGCTGCACCGCAACAGCCGTGGGGCGTGCCCGCCGATTTCGATACGCAAGCCTTCCTGCGCAACGCCAAGGTCTACTTCATCCGCCTGCAGGCCGCATGGGATGCCGGCAACCTGAACGACATCCGCGAATTCACCACGCCGGAGATGTTCGCCGAGATCAAGATGGACCTGGCCGATCGTGGCGCGACGCCTAACAAGACGGATGTGGTGTCGGTCGAGGCGGAGATGCTCGGTATCGAAACGCAGGCCAGCGAGTACCTGGCGAGCGTGCGCTTCTCGGGCATGATCCGCGAGGAAGCCAGCGCACCGGCCCAGCCGTTTGCCGAGGTGTGGAACCTGTCCAAGCCGACGCAAGGCAGCGGTGGCTGGGTGCTGGCTGGTATCCAGCAATTGCAGTGATGCGGTAACAGTTGAAGCGGCGCAAAACGGCCGTTTCAACATTCCCCGTAAAATAGGGTCCGACCATCCGGTTCGGGCCCTTTTTGTTGCCTGCCGGCTAGCCCGCTTCTGGCCGCTTTTGCGCACCTTTGCCGCATGTCTTCGACAGCCACTTCGTCTTCGTTTCCCTCCATGCTGATGCAGCCATTGCTGCTCGCGCTCAACCATCTGCTACGCCAGGAACCCTGGGCGCAGGAGACGCTGCGGCCGTTCGCGGGCCGTGTCGCGCGCTTTGATCTGGCCCCCGTCTCGGTGACGCTGCAGGTGGATGCGGCGGGCCTTGTGACGGTGCCAGAGGCCGGTTTGGAGCCCGCCGTGACCGTAGTCGTGCCGCTCGCCGCGGCTGCCAGCGACTACGCGACGGGCGGGCAGGCCGCCGTGCTCAAGCACGTGCGTATCGAGGGCGAGGCTGAGTTTGCGAACGTCTTGTCGACGCTACTGCGCAACCTGCGCTGGGACGCGGCGGAAGACCTCTCGCGCGTGTTTGGCGATGTGATCGCGCAGCGCATGGTGAGCGGGGCGCAGGCCGCGCGCACCGAGGCGACGCGCGTCAGCCGCTCGCTGGCAGAGGCGGTGGCGTCGTACCTGACCGATGAACAACCTACGCTGGTGCGCCACGCGCGCCTCGCGCAATTCGCTGCCGATGTGGCCGCGCTGCGCGATGCGGAGGCGCGGCTGACCAAACGCCTGGAGCGGCTTGAGAGGCTCCCGCGCCCGGCAATCTCGATGGCACGTCCGGGTGAATCGGCATGACGCGCTTCTTCCGGCTGGGCAAGATCGTTTTCGTCATCCTGTACTACGGGCTGGATCAGCTCGCGCTGTCGGGGTTCAAGAGCCGGCGCATCCGCGCGCTGGTGTGGCTGCTGACGCTGGGCCGCAAGCCCAAGCGCCCGCGCGGCGAACGCTTGCGCCTGGCGCTCGAGCAGCTCGGGCCGATCTTCGTGAAGTTCGGTCAGGTGTTGTCGACGCGGCGTGATCTGCTGCCGCCTGACGTGGCGGACGAACTCGCCAAGCTGCAGGATCGCGTGCCGCCGTTTGATCCGAAGGTCGCCGCAACGATTGTCGAGAAGTCGTTGGGCAAGCCGCTGTCCGCACTGTTCCATCGCTTTGATCATCACCCGGTTGCGAGCGCATCGATTGCGCAGGTGCACTTTGCCACGCTGCGCGGTGGCCCAGACGACGGTCGCGAGGTAGCGGTCAAGGTGTTGCGCCCGGGCATGCTGCCCGTGATCGACAGTGACCTTGCGCTCATGCGTGACCTGGCCACGTGGATGGAAAAACTCTGGGCTGACGCCAAGCGCCTGAAACCCCGCGAGGTGGTCGCCGAGTTCGACAAGTACCTGCACGACGAGCTTGACCTGATGCGCGAGGCGGCCAATGCCAGCCAGCTGCGCCGCAACTTCGCCAAGTCCGATCTGCTGCTGGTGCCTGAGGTGTTCTGGGACTGGTGCACCTCCGACGTGTTTGTCATGGAACGCATGCACGGCATGCGTATCTCGCATACCGAAGAACTGCGTGCCGCCGGCGTTGACATGCACAAGCTGGCGCGCGACGGGGTGGAGATCTTCTTCACGCAGGTCTTCCGCGACGGTTTCTTCCACGCCGACATGCACCCCGGCAACATCCTCGTGAGCGTGGCGCCCGAGACGCTGGGTCGCTACATCGCACTGGATTTCGGCATCGTCGGGGCGCTGTCGGAGTTCGACAAGAACTATCTCGCGCAGAACTTCCTGGCGTTCTTCCAGCGTGACTACCACCGGGTGGCGGTGCTCCACATCGAGTCCGGCTGGGCACCTGAAGAAACGCGCGTGGAGGAACTCGAGGGTGCCATCCGCGCCTGTTGTGAGCCGTACTTCGACCGGCCGCTGGGTGAGATCTCGCTCGGCCTGGTGCTGATGCGTCTTTTCCAGACCTCGCGCCGCTTCAACGTAGAAGTGCAGCCGCAACTGGTGCTCTTGCAGAAGACGCTGCTGAACGTGGAAGGTCTCGGCCGCCAGCTCGATCCGGATCTGGATCTGTGGAAGACGGCCAAGCCGTTCCTCGAACGCTGGATGCACGAGCAGATCGGCTGGCGCGGCTTTGTCGAGCGCCTGAAGGTTGAGGCGCCGCAATGGGCCAACAAGCTGCCGGACCTGCCGCGCCTGGTGCACCAGATCCTGGATCGCCACGCGAGCAACAACGGCAACGCCCAAACCGAAGCGCTAACCGCGTTGCTTGCCGAGCAGCGGCGCACCAATCGGCTGCTTTCGGCCGCGCTGCTGTTCATCGGTGGGTTCGCCGTCGGCATCATCGCCACCCATGTGCTGGCATGGCTGGCCCGTCATTGATTCCCTGATTGTCCGTTGCTGCCATGGCCGAGCTGCCCGTCTTCCAATCCCGTGACGCCGCTGATCCTGCTTTCTGGGATGAGCGCTTCAGCCGCGATCACACGCCCTGGGATGCACACGGTGTGCCGGCCGCTTTCCAGCAATTCTTTGAAGCGCAGCCCGCGCCACTTTCTACGCTGATCCCGGGTTGCGGCAATGCCTATGAGGCCGGTTGGCTGGCCGAGCGCGGCTGGCCCGTCACGGCCATCGATTTTGCGCCGAGCGCGGTGGCATCAGCCAAGGCCGTGCTGGGCCCGTATGCCGATGTGGTGGAACTGGCGGATTTTTTCCGTTTTGAGCCGCACCGGCCGGTGCAATGGATCTACGAGCGCGCATTCCTGTGCGCGATGCCGCGTCGGCTGTGGCCGGATTACGCCACGCAGGTTGCGAAGCTGTTGCCGCCGGGCGGACTGCTGGCAGGTTTCTTTGCCGTGGTGGAGGGCCGGGATGCTCTGCCCAAGGGCCCGCCGTTCGAGACGACCCAGGCTGAGCTGGATACGCTGCTATTGCCGACGTTCGAGCGTATCAGCGATATGCCGATCGCCGAGGCCGATACGATCCCGGTGTTTGCCGGCCGCGAGCGCTGGCAGATCTGGCGGCGTCGGGCCGGTTGATCCTGACTGCGGCCAGTGTTGGTGCGAAGCAACAATGGCGGCAGTCAACAAAAAGCCTACGGACGCCCGTTGCGGGGCGCCGCACAAAAAAGTGGCAAACGGGGTGGTATTCGTGGTCGCACCGATGCCCCGTCGCACAGTCCCATCGCTATAATCCCGCCACTTCGCCCGGCGCCCGGCTTGGCCGCCAACGGGATTTCCTGCAATTCTTCCGCGCTGCCATGCTGATCTGGTTCGTCATTATTTACTGGGTGATTTCGGTCGGGATCGGCCTTTGGGCTGCGCTGCGTGTTCGCGATGCGGCCGATTTTGCGGTGGCCGGCCGCAGCCTGCCGTTCTATGTCGTGACCGCCACGGTGTTTGCCACCTGGTTCGGCTCCGAGGCGGTGCTGGGCATTCCCGCAGAATTTCTCAAGGGCGGCCTGCATGGCGTGGTGGCCGATCCGTTCGGTTCGTCCCTGTGCCTGATCCTGGTGGGCTTGTTCTTCGCCAAGCCGCTGTACCGGATGAACCTGCTCACCATTGGTGACTTCTACCGCAACCGCTTTGGCCGCCTGGCCGAAACGCTGACCACCCTGTGCATCGTCGTGTCGTACCTGGGCTGGGTGGCGGCGCAGATCAAGGCGTTGGGCCTGGTGTTCTATACCGTGTCGGACGGCGCGGTCTCGCAGGACATGGGGATGATGATCGGTGCGGGCAGCGTGCTGGTCTACACGCTGTTTGGCGGCATGTGGTCGGTGGCCGTGACCGACTTCATCCAGATGATCATCATTGTGATCGGCATGCTGTACATCGGCTGGGAAGTCTCGGGGCAGGCCGGCGGCGTGGGCACGGTGGTGGCGCATGCGGCGGCTTCGGGCAAGTTCTCGTTCTGGCCGGCGTTCAACCCGATCGAGATCATCGGCTTTGTGACCGCCTGGATCACCATGATGCTGGGCTCGATTCCTCAGCAGGACGTCTTCCAGCGTGTGACGTCTTCGCGCACCGAGCGCATCGCCGGGTCGGCTTCGGTGCTGGGCGGCGTGCTGTACTTCATGTTCGCGTTCGTGCCAATGTTCCTGGCCTACTCCGCCACATTGATCGATCCGGAGATGGTCGCTAAATACATCGATACCGATTCGCAGATGATCTTGCCCAACCTGGTGCTGCAGCACGCACCGGTTTTTGCGCAGGTGATGTTCTTCGGTGCGCTGCTGTCGGCCATCAAGAGTTGCGCCAGTGCGACGTTGCTGGCACCGTCCGTGACCTTTGCTGAAAACGTGCTGCGCCCGCTGCTGCCAAACATGGACGACAAGCGTTTCCTGCGTGTGATGCAGGCGGTGGTGCTGACCTTTACGGTGCTGGTGACGCTGTTTGCGCTGAACTCGCACTTGTCGATCTTCCACATGGTCGAGAGTGCCTATAAGGTGACGCTGGTGGCCGCCTTCGTGCCGCTGGCTTTCGGCCTGTTCTGGAAGCGCGCGACCAAGCAGGGGGGGTTGCTGGCCATCATCCTGGGTCTGGCCGCGTGGATATGGTGTGAAGTGTTCTTGCCGGATGCGGCGCTTCCGCCACAATTGGTTGGCCTGCTGGCCAGCTTGGGCGCGATGATCCTTGGCTCGCTCGGGCCGCAGTGGATCGAGAATCGTACGCCAACCACCAAGGCCGCTACGCAAGCCTGATTAAGCGCTGTTGGGCAGGAGCGATGAAATGCACGGTGTGCCACATTGTGGCGCGCGGCCATCGCCTGTACCGCAACCGCGGTCAGGAATCCCACTGAAAGGGTTTATAATTCAAGGCTTTGCGCGCCCGTGCTTGTCAGATGGACTTGCAACCGGCGCAGTTGCCCCGATCTTTCGCAAGCCCGCACACGCTTTCTGTGCCGGAATCGCGGTTGGCGACGGGCATTTCAATCGTTTTCTCGAATTTCGTTTGTTCCAGGGTGAGGACACCATGCCGATCTATGCTTATCGATGCGACGCCTGCGGCCACGCCAAGGATGTGCTGCAGAAGATGAGCGACGCGCCGCTGACGGATTGCCCGGAGTGCGGCGCGCCGGCGTTCAAGAAGCAGCTCACTGCTGCCGGCTTCCAGCTCAAGGGCTCGGGCTGGTATGTGACGGACTTCCGTGGCGGCTCGGGCGGTACGTCGGCTGCCAGCACGGCGGCCAAGCCGGATGCCGCTGCGGCATCCGCTGCCGCGCCGGCCGCTTCGTCCGACAGCGCCTCCTCCACCGCATCCAGCGCTGCTCCGGCGGCCTCCGGCGGTTGCGGCACGTCGTGCGCGTGCCACTGATCGCATCGTTGATTTCTCGGTCCGCCGCCCCATGAAACAGAAAACCAGCGCGCTCAAGACGTGGTTCCTGACCGGTCTTCTGGTGCTCGTCCCGCTTGCGATCACGCTGTGGGTGCTGTCGCTCATCATCGGCACGATGGACCAGAGTCTGGCGCTGCTGCCGTCGGCCTGGCAGCCCGATCGCCTGCTCGGCGTAAAGATCCCGGGTCTGGGCGCGATCCTGACGCTGTTGTTCATCCTGATCGTGGGCGTGCTGGCGCACAACTTCATTGGCCAGAAGCTGGTGACGTGGTGGGAAGCGCTGCTGGGCCGCATTCCCGTGGTTGGCCCGATCTATTCGAGCGTCAAGCAGGTATCGGACACGCTGCTGTCGTCCAACGGCAATGCCTTCCGCAAGGCGCTGCTGGTGCAGTACCCACGCGAGGGTTCGTGGACGATTGCCTTCCTGACCGGTCGCCCCGGCGGTGACGTCGAGAACCATCTGCAGGGCGAGTACGTCAGCGTGTACGTGCCGACCACGCCCAACCCGACGTCGGGCTTCTTCCTGATGATGCCCAAGGCCGACACTATCGAGCTGGACATGACGGTGGATGCGGCGCTCAAGTACATCGTGTCGATGGGGGTAGTGGCGCCTGAGACGCTGCCGCGCCGCATGGACCCGCCTGATGCCTCGCCACATACGGAGGACCGGTCGCCGGCAAACTCGCCGCGCGACCCCTCGAATCCGAGCGCGCTGCCTGAAACCGGCGGCGCCGTATCAGCTCCTTAGTAACGCATTCGGCCGGTAGCGTGAGCCCATCCCTCCGGCCCCTCGATCAACTTTCTCGCGCGTTGCCCTGTTGGCAGCGCGCTTCGCGGAAAATCACAACATGCAAATGCGTACTCAATACTGCGGTCAGGTCACCGAACAACTGCTCGGCCAGAGCGTCACCCTGTCGGGCTGGGCGCATCGCCGTCGTGACCATGGTGGCGTGATCTTCATCGACCTGCGCGACCGTGAAGGCCTGGTGCAAGTCGTGTGCGACCCGGACCGCCCGGAGATGTTCAAGGTGGCAGAAGGTGTGCGCAACGAGTTCTGCCTGCAAGTGAAGGGCATCGTGCGCGCTCGCCCGGAAGGCACCACCAACGCCAACCTCGCCAGCGGCAAGATTGAAGTGCTGTGCCACGAGCTGACCGTGCTCAACGCCTCCGTTACGCCGCCGTTCCAGCTGGACGACGACAACCTGTCGGAAACCACGCGCCTGACGCATCGCGTGCTGGATCTGCGCCGCCCGCAGATGCAGTACAACCTGCGCCTGCGCTACAAGGTGGCGATGGAGGTGCGCAAGTACCTCGACGACAAGGGCTTCATCGACATCGAAACGCCGATGCTGACCAAGAGCACGCCCGAAGGCGCGCGCGACTACCTCGTGCCCTCGCGTGTGAACGCTGGCCAGTTCTTTGCGCTGCCGCAATCGCCGCAGCTCTTCAAGCAGATGCTGATGGTGTCGGGCTTCGACCGCTACTACCAGATCACCAAGTGCTTCCGCGACGAAGACCTGCGCGCTGACCGCCAGCCCGAGTTCACCCAGATCGACTGCGAAACGTCGTTCCTGACCGAGCAGGAAATCCGCGATCTGTTTGAAGAGATGATCCGCACGGTGTTCAAGAACACCATGTCGGTCGAGCTGGATGCCAAGTTCCCGGTGATGGAGTTCCGCGAGGCGATGGCCCGCTTCGGTTCGGACAAGCCGGACCTGCGCGTCAAGCTGGAGTTCACCGAGCTGACCGACGCGATGAAGGATGTCGACTTCAAGGTGTTCTCGGCTGCAGCCAACGCTGAAGGCGGCCGCGTGGTGGCCCTGCGTGTGCCGGGCGGCGCCGCCCTGTCGCGCGGCGATATCGATGCCTATGGCAAGTTCGTCGAGATCTACGGTGCCAAGGGCCTGGCCTGGATCAAGGTCAACGAAGTGGCCAAGGGTCGCGACGGCCTGCAATCGCCGATCGTGAAGAACCTGCACGACGCGGCCATCGCTGAAATCCTCAAGCGCAGCGGTGCGCAGGATGGCGACATCCTGTTCTTCGGTGCGGACCGTGCCAAGGTCGTCAACGATGCCATGGGCGCGCTGCGTCTGAAGATCGGCCACTCCGACTTTGCCAAGAGCACTGGCCTGTTTGAAGATGCCTGGAAGCCGCTGTGGGTGGTGGACTTCCCGATGTTCGAGTACGACGAGGAAGATGCCCGCTGGGTGGCCATGCACCACCCGTTCACGAGCCCGAAGGACGAGCACCTGGAATACCTGGAAACCGATCCGGGCAAGTGCATCGCCAAGGCTTACGACATGGTGCTCAACGGCTGGGAAATCGGTGGTGGCTCGGTGCGTATCTATCGTGAGGACGTGCAGAGCAAGGTGTTCCGCGCCCTGAAGATTGGCGAGGAAGAGGCGCGTGCCAAGTTCGGCTTCCTGCTGGACGCCCTGCAGTACGGCGCGCCCCCGCACGGCGGCATCGCATTCGGTCTGGACCGCGTTGTCACGATGATGGCCGGTGCGGATTCGATCCGTGACGTGATCGCCTTCCCGAAGACGCAGCGTGCGCAGGATCTGCTCACGCAGGCCCCGAGCCCGGTGGACGAGAAACAATTGCGCGAATTGCACATTCGTCTGCGCGCTGCCGAGGCAAAGGTGGCAGCACCGAACGCTGCAACGACGGCCTGATTCTCGTCGTTCGCGCTGCGACGCACACCGCGCCGACCCGCAAGGGCGGCGCGGTTTGTTTTTGGGCACTGGCTTCGTGCGGGAACGTCACTTGCTACGCGGAGTCCCTTGGAGTTGTCACGTTGGGTGACGGCGAAGGAGGACCACCTTGAATGATCCTGTTGATTTTGTGCGCACCTGGGTGGTGGCGCACGCAGAATTCCTGCTGACCTGGCTGATCGCCGCGCTGGTCATCATGACCGTGGCGTGGATCGAAATCCGCCGTGCCACCCGCCGTGCGGCCATCGCCATGACTGAGGCCGTGGCAACAACCGTAGCGGCTTGCGTGCCGGAGATCGCCGCTGCAGCGCAGAGTGCACATCCAACCGCCGCGGCAACCTCGGTTCCAACCGCACGCCTGGACGACGCGTTGCGCGATCTGGGGCGCCTGGCTGCAGATCGCATGCATTGGCTGCGCGGTGTGGCCAATCTGCGTGTGCCGGATGCCGCCTTGCCGTTGGCCGCACCGGAGGCGCCGGTCCATCCGCTGCTGTACGACACGCCACGTTCGTTGGCAGAGAAGCACCTTGCCGCTGAGCGCTGTTTTGCCGAGCATGCCCACGCGCTGCAGGCCGCCCGCCGTGCCCTGCAGACCCTTGAGGCTGCCGAGCGTGAAGGCCGCGAAGAGCTGCAGCGCATTGAGCGTGAGACGTCCGCCATTGTGGTGCGCTTCGAGCAGGCGAACGCGCAGTCCGAGCAGACCGAGGTACAGCGGTTCCTGATCCAGAAGTTCAACGCGCTGGGCACGCGCGAGCGCGAGCTGACGGCGCAAGTCAGTGCGTTGCGCCAGCAACTGGGTGAACGAACCGAGGCACTGTGGGCCCGATCGGACCTGGCCGCCGCGGACTACGCTGCGATGCTCGACCCACTGCTGGCGGTCGCGCGCCGCGAACTTGGCCACGAGGGTGGCCACGGCAGTGCCACCGATGAGACCGTGCTGTGGCTTGCACGCATGCGTACCGGCCAGGGCCCATTGCGCGCGGCTTGATGGCTGCGGCATCGCAGCGCTGCCTGGCAATGGCGATCATCACAATCAGCGGCATCCGGCTGCGGTAAGCTATCGAACTGCGGTGCGCTTATGTCGCCCGCCGTTACCCGCTGCCAAACCGTCATGCCGCATAAGATTCCCGTTTCCGTTCTCGTCGTCATCCACACGCCTGATCTGCATGTGCTGGTGATGGAGCGGGCGGATCACCCTGGCTTCTGGCAATCCGTCACCGGCAGTTGCGACGCCCTTGATGAGCCCCTGGCCGAAACCGCCCGCCGCGAGGTGCAGGAAGAAACCGGCATCGATACGGGCCGGCATCACCTGATCGATTGGGGGCACCAGATCGAATACGAGATCTACCCGCGCTGGCGCCACCGCTACGCACCGGGCGTCACACGCAACACCGAGCACTGGTTCGGCCTGCTGGTGAGCAGCAAGGTGCCGGTGCGGTTATCGCCACGCGAGCATCTCCAGGCTGAGTGGCTGCCCTATGAAGAAGCCGCTGCGCGCTGCTTCTCACGCAGCAACGGCGAGGCCATCCTGCAACTGCCCGAGCGTCTGGCGGCCTACACGGCCCGCCAGGGCGCCATCGCAAAGGACCAGGCCTGACATGCTCCGCTTGCGCGTCGCCACCTACAACATCCATAAGGGCGTAACGGGGATTGCGCGTCGCGTGCGCGTGCATGATGTGCGGCAAGGCTTGCACACCATGGACGCCGACATCGTCTTCCTGCAGGAAGTGCAGGACCGCAACGACCGGCTGGTCGCTTCCGAGTTATTCGACCCGAGCTATACGCAACTGCGCTACTTGGCGACCGACGTCTATCCGCACTCGGTCTATGGCCGCAACGCCGTGTACGACCACGGACACCACGGTAACGCCATCCTCTCGCGGTTTCCGATTCTGTTGTCGGAGAATCTGGATATTTCCGATCACCGTTTTGAGCAGCGCGGCCTGCTGCATGCGGTGACCGATCTCGGCTTCGGTGAGGTGCACCTCTTGTGCGCGCATTTCGGCCTGTTTGCGCGCAGCCGGCAGCGGCAGGCTGAAGCACTGATCGACCGCGTGCGCGCCGTGGTACCGAAAGACGCACCGCTCGTGGTGGCCGGTGATTTCAACGACTGGAACAACCGCCTCGACCGCATCATCTGCCAGTCGTTGGGTGCGACAGAAGTGGCCGACAAGGCAGCCGATGCACGCCCCGTGCGCACCTTCCCAAGCCATATGCCGTGGTTGCGGCTCGATCGCATCTACGTGCGCGGGTTCGACATTGAACGCGCGCATGCGCTCACGGGCCGCGAGTGGGCGCAGCGCTCCGACCACGTGCCCCTGATGGCGGAACTGGCGCGCCCATGAGGGTCGTGCGCGATGCGGGTCCGCTGCGTTCTGAGTGGCGGCGGGGCAAGCCCCTGCCAGGCAACGACGTCGACCTGTTGTGCGGCGGAGCAGCGTTCTTCCCCGCACTGATTGCGGCCATTGATGGTGCGCAACATCGTGTCGCGCTCGAAACCTACATCTACACCAACGACGACGTCGCACGCAGCGTGACCCAAGCACTTGCGCGCGCTGCACAGCGTGGCGTGGAGGTTCACCTGACGGTCGATGGTTTCGGCACCGGCGCATTGCCCGCCGACATCGCCACGATGCTCGACGCGGCAGGCGTAGTCTGGCGCGTGTACCGCCCCGTGCGTGGCTTCGCGTTGCAGCGGCGCTACCTGCGCCGCCTGCACCGCAAGATCGCCATCGTTGACGATGAGATCGCCTTCGTCGGCGGCATCAACATCATCGACGACCTGAACCACGCGCCACTGAACGACGCCACGCTCGGCGCGCGCTACGACTTTGCGGTACGCGTGCGCGGGCCGCTGGTTGCGCAGATCGTGCTGACGGTCGATCGACTCTGGTGGCAGATGGGGGTGCGCTCCGGCGTGCGCGAGGTGGGTGTGACTGGCGTGGCGGCCGATTTTCCGGTGATGACCGATACGCCCCGTCCGCGTCATCGCGGTGAGTCAGGGGCACAGAGTGAGCGTGCGCCGGGCAGCGTGCTTGCCTCGCTGGTGCTGCGCGATAACGTGCGCAATCGGCGTGCGATCGAGCGCGAGTATCTGCGGGCGCTCGGTACGGCGCGGCACGAAGTGATCATCGCCAATGCGTATTTCCTGCCGGGTGTGCGCTTCATGCGTGCGTTGGCGGCATGCCGGCGGCGCGGCGTGCGCGTGCGCATGCTGCTGCAGGGGCGTGTTGAGTATCCGTTGCAGCATTTCGCAACGCGCTCGCTGTACCACATGCTGCTGCGTGACGGCGTGGAGATTCACGAATACACGGCCAGCTTCCTGCACGCAAAAGTGGCGGTGGTGGACGAGCGCTGGGCCACGGTCGGCTCCAGCAACATCGACCCATTCAGCCTGCTGCTCGCACGCGAGGCCAACGTTGTCGCATGGGATGCCGAAGTCGCCGGCGAATTACGTACGGAATTGGAAGAGGCCATCGCACATCACGCCCGCCCCGTGCTCGCAGACACCCATGCCGCGCGCCGCTGGTGGTGGCGCCTGGCAGACTGGTGCGCATACCGGGTCGTGCGTCTGGGGGTGGTCATCAGCGGACAGGCCGCACAGTATTAGCGGCATGCTGGTTTAGACGCGCATCGAAAACAAAACAAGGACGGAGGAGACATGCAGGTCATCACAGCAGACGAAGCCGCTCGGTTGGTGCAGCCCGGATGGTCGGTGGCGTGCGCCGGGTTTGTCGGCGCGGGTCACGCGGAGGCCGTCACGCACGCGCTGGAGCGCCGCTTTCTGGCGACCGGCGAGCCGCGCGATCTCACGCTGGTCTACTCGGCAGGCCAGGGCGATCGCGCCACGCGCGGCGTCAACCACTTCGGCAATCCTGGTATGACGCGCTGCGTGGTGGGTGGGCACTGGCGCTCAGCAACGCGTTTGGCAGACCTGGCGCTGGCCGAACAGTGCGATGCGTTCAACCTGCCGCAGGGGGTGCTCACGCATCTGTATCGCGCCATCGCGGGTGGCAAGCCGGGCGTGCTTACCAAGATCGGCCTGCATACCTTCGTCGATCCACGTACCGAACTCGATGTGCGCTATCACGGTGCCGCCATCAATGCGCGTGCCAAGGCGGCGCGGGCGGCGGGCACCGCATCGTGGGTCGAGTTCGAACGCTTTCGCGGCGAAGACTACCTCTTCTATCCGAGCTTCCCGTTGCACTGTGTGTTCCTGCGCGGCACGGCCGCCGACCCGCGGGGCAACATCAGCACCCACGAAGAGGCCTTCCACCACGAACTGCTGGCCATGGCGCAGGCGGCGCGCGCATCGGGCGGCATCGTGATCGCCCAGGTGCGGCGGCTGGTGGATCGGCACGACAACCTGCAGGCGATTCACGTGCCGGGCATTCTGGTCGACTACGTGGTCGTCGCGGAGGATGAAGCCGAGCATCAGATGACCTTTGGCGAGGCGTTCAACCCGACCTACATCCGCCCGTGGCAAGGCGAGGCGGTTCAGTTGAAGGAAGACGCGCTGGAGGCGAGTGAGGCCTTAGAAGCCAACCTGCAAGGTGCGCTCGATGCCCGCACGCTGGTACAGCGCCGCGCCGTGCTTGAACTGATGGCGCAGCAACCGCGTGTGGTGAACCTGGGCGTCGGCATGCCGGCTGCCGTGGGCGCGCTGGCCGAACAGGAAGGCGCACGCGGTTTCACGCTCACGGTGGAGGCCGGCCCGATTGGAGGTACGCCCGCAGACGGGTTGAGCTTCGGTGCATCCGCGTATCCGGAAGCGGTGGTTGACCAGCCCGCACAATTCGATTTCTACGAGGGCGGCGGTATTGACCTTGCCATCCTCGGCCTGGCGGAACTGGACGGTGCCGGCAACGTCAACGTGAGCCTGTTCGGCGAGGGTGGTGACACAATCGTGGCGGGCGTGGGCGGTTTCATCAACATCACGCAGAGCGCACGCTCGGTCGTGTTCATGGGCACGCTCACGGCGGGTGGCCTTCAGGTCGAAGCCGACGGCGGCAAACTGCGCATCGTGCGCGAAGGGCGCCTCAAGAAGATCGTGCCGGCTGTCTCGCACCTCACATTCAACGGCGACTATGCAGCGCGCTCCGGCATTCCTGTGCGCTATGTGACGGAGCGCGCCGTCTTCGAGATGCGCGACGACGGTCAGGGTGGTCGACGTCTCACGCTCACCGAAATCGCCCCCGGCATCGACCTGCAGCGCGATGTGCTCGACCAATGTGCCGCAGAGGTTGCCGTGGCACCGGATCTGCGCGAAATGGATGCCCGCATTTTCCGCCGCGGCCCTATGTGCGCAAGCACCTCGCTGGCCTGATTGCGCTCCGTTTTATTTACTGACGGGTAGCACTAGAAAATCGACCGGACATGCTGCGCTGCACGGGTTTTATGGGTGCAGCGCACACCTTGCAAAGTCTTTGCCAGAAAGGGTTTGCGGGATTCGCGCTGCGCCGCGGAAGACGCCATTGCGACGCCTTCATTTAGATGCGGCTTTCTAATAAAACACTTGCTGCCATACAGGGCCCTGTAAATAATTGAACGACCGTTCGATTTTGGGCTAGAGTGTTTCCGCAGGCTGGTTTACAGTCCTGCCCGACACGCGAAAGGCGCCTTGCGAAGCGCTGAATTTTAAGTGTGTCACGCCCCAGAAAAGAACGGAGAGAAATCATCATGCGTCACCCGACCGCTCGTCTCGAATCAAATCACGCAGCAGCCACGCCGATGCGCAAGGGCGAGCTGACGCGTGCGGCGATTCTCGATGCCGCGCTGGAACTGGCCTCACGCGACGGACTGGAAGGGTTGACGATCGGTGTGCTCGCGGAGCGCATGCAGATGAGCAAGAGCGGGGTGTTCGCGCACTTCGGCTCGCGCGAGGATCTGCAGGTGGAAGTGGTTCGCGAGTATCACAAACGGTTCGAGCAGGAAGTCTTCTACCCGAGCTTGACGGAACCGCGCGGCCTGCCGCGCCTGTGGAGCATGGTGCGCCGCTGGATGGAAAAGCGCATTCAAGAAGTGACCACAGGCTGCATCTACATCAGCGGCGCGGTGGAGTACGACGATCGCGCCGAAAGTCCGGTGCGCGACGAACTCGTCAAGAGCGTGACGATCTGGCGGGCGGCGCTGACCCGCGCGATCGAGCAGGCAAAGGAAGAAGGCCATCTGCGTGCTGAGGCGGACCCGCGGTTGATGCTGTTCGAGATGTACAGCCTGGAGTTGGGCTTGCATCACGATGCACGTTTCCTGCGGCTTCCGGACAGCGCCGAGCTGGCCATGGTGGCACTTAACAAACTGATTCAGTCTTACCGAACCTGACGCGGCATCGCACACCTAGCGGTCGCGCAGTAACACCTAAGGAGCCCAAGATGGGTCAATACACCGCACCGCTGCGCGACATGCACTTCGTTCTTCACGAGCTTCTGGGCGTGGAGGATCACCTGAAGGAGATGCCGCAGCACGCGGAGATCGATGCCGACACCATCAACCAAGTGATCGAGGAAGCCGGCAAGTTCTGCTCCGAAGTCATCTTCCCGCTCAACCAGTCGGGCGATCGTGAAGGCTGCACGTACCACGGCGATGGCGTGGTGACCGCACCCAAGGGTTTCAAGGAAGCGTATCAGCAGTACGTCGAGGCAGGCTGGCCGGCACTGGGTTGCGATCCGGAATACGGCGGCCAGGGCCTGCCCATCCTGATCAACAACGCGCTGTACGAGATGCTGAACTCGGCCAACCAGGCTTGGACGATGTATCCCGGCCTGTCGCACGGCGCGTACGAAGCCCTGCACGCACACGGCACCGATGAACTGAAGCAGCGCTATCTGCCGAAGCTCGTTTCGGGCGTGTGGACCGGCACGATGTGTCTGACCGAACCGCATTGCGGCACCGACCTCGGCATCCTGCGCACCAAGGCCGAGCCGCTGGCCGACGGCTCCTACGCCATCACCGGCACCAAGATCTTCATCTCGGCAGGCGAGCATGACTTGGCCGAAAACATCATCCACCTGGTGCTGGCACGTCTGCCGGACGCACCGGGCGGCACGAAGGGCATCTCGCTGTTTGTGGTGCCGAAGTTCATCCCCGATGCCAACGGCAACCCCGGCGAGCGCAACACCGTGAAGTGTGGCTCCATCGAACACAAGATGGGCATCCACGGCAACGCCACCTGCGTGATCAACCTGGACGGTGCCCGCGGCTGGATGGTTGGCGAGCCGAACAAGGGCCTGAACGCCATGTTCGTGATGATGAACGCGGCCCGCCTGGGTGTCGGCATGCAGAGCCTGGGCCTGACCGAGGTTGCGTACCAGAACTCGGCGGCCTATGCCAAGGAACGCCTGCAGATGCGCAGCCTGTCGGGCCCGAAGGCACCGGAAAAGCCGGCCGACCCGATCATCGTGCACCCGGACGTGCGCCGCATGCTGCTGACCCAGCGCGCCTTTGCTGAAGGCGGCCGCGCGTTCAGCTACTGGATCGCCCTGCAGATCGACCGCGAGCTGTCGCACAAGGATGAGTCCGTGCGTAAGGATGCGGCTGACCTGGTCGCGCTGCTGACCCCGATCGCCAAGGCTTTCCTGAGCGACAACGCGTTCATCTCCACCAACGAAGGCATGCAAGTCTTCGGCGGCCACGGCTATATTGCCGAGTGGGGCATGGAGCAGTACGTGCGCGACGCCCGCATCAACATGATCTACGAAGGCACGAACACCGTGCAGTCGCTGGACCTGCTTGGCCGCAAGATCCTGGGCGACATGGGCGCCAAGATGAAGAAGTTCGGCAAGCTCGTGCAGGACTTTGTGGAAGCCGAAGGCACCAACGAAGCCATGCAGGAGTTCATCAACCCGCTGGCAGACATTGGTGACAAGGTCCAGAAGCTGACCATGGAAATCGGTATGAAGGCCATGGCTAACCCGGACGAAGTGGGCGCTGCGGCTGTGCCGTACCTGCGTGTGGTTGGTCACCTGGTGTTCTCGTACTTCTGGGCCCGCATGGCCAAGATCGCCCTGGAAAAGCAAGACAGCGGCGATACGTTCTACAAGGTCAAGCTGGCGACCGCACGCTTCTACTTTGCCAAGCTGCTGCCTGAAACGGCTTCGCAGATCCGCATGGCACGTGCTGGCGGCGCGACGCTGATGGCACTCGAAGCGGATCTGTTCTAAGCAAACAGCCGCACACCCCTCGGGGCGACGCATACAGATGTCGCCCCGCTCGTCTCTTTCCTCTTCTCAGTTGAGGATGTCATGACCCGCACCGAACTCCCCACCAGCGCGCAGCCGCAGGCCGGCCAGCGCTCCAACTTCCTCGTCCGGCGCGTGGCCGTGTTGGGCGCCGGCGTGATGGGCGCGCAGATTGCCGCGCACCTGATCAACGCCAAGGTTCCCGTCACGCTGTTCGATCTTCCGGCCAAGGAAGGCCCGAAGAGCGGCATCGCGCTCAAGGCCATTGAAAACCTGAAGAAGCTGTCGCCGGCGCCGCTGGGCATCAAGGATGATGCCAACCTGATCCAGGCTGCCAACTACGAAGACGACATCGAGAAGCTGCGCGATTGCGACCTCGTGATCGAAGCGATTGCCGAGCGCATGGACTGGAAGCACGACCTGTACAAGAAGGTCGCACCGCATATCGCCCCGCACGCGATCTTTGCGTCGAACACGTCGGGCCTGTCGATCACCGAGCTGTCGGATGGCTTTGATGCGGAGCTGAAGTCGCGCTTCTGCGGCGTGCACTTCTTCAACCCGCCGCGCTACATGCACCTGGTCGAGCTGATCCCGACCGCGCACACGCGTGGCGACATTCTCGACAAGCTGGAAACGTTCCTCACCTCCGCGCTCGGCAAGGGTGTGGTGCGTGCGAAGGACACGCCCAACTTCATCGCCAACCGCGTCGGCATCTTCTCGATCCTGGCGGTGTTTGCGGAGTCGGCCAAGTACGGCATTCCGTTTGACGTGGTGGATGATCTGACGGGCTCGAAGCTGGGCCGCGCCAAGTCGGCGACGTTCCGCACGGCGGACGTGGTGGGCCTGGACACCATGGCGCACGTCATCAAGACGATGCAGGACAACCTGAAGGACGATCCGTTCGCCCCGGTCTACGCCACGCCGCCTGTGCTGGCCAAGCTGGTGGAAGCGGGTGCCCTGGGCCAGAAGACCGGTGCCGGCTTCTACAAGAAGGAAGGCAAGGACATCAAGGTGCTGGACCCGCAAAGCGGCCAGTACGGCCCGAGCGGCAAGAAGGCTGACGACATCGTCGTGCGCATCCTGAAGAAGGAGCCCGCCGAGCGTCTGAAGCTGCTGCGTGAATCGACCAACTCGCAGGCGCAGTTCCTGTGGGCTGTGTTCCGCGACGTATTCCACTACATCGCTGTGTACCTGGAGCAGATTGCGGATTCGGCCGCGGAAGTCGATCTGGCCATTCGCTGGGGCTTCGGCTGGAACAGCGGCCCGTTCGAAGATTGGCAAGAGGCTGGCTGGAAGCAGGTGGCCGAGTGGGTGAAGGAAGACATTGATGCGGGCAAGGCGCTGTCGAACGCAGCACTGCCGCAGTGGGTGTTCTCGGGCCCGGTGGCGGACAACGGCGGCGTGCATTCGGCGCAGGGTTCGTGGTCGGCCAAGCAAGGCACCTTCCTCTCGCGCAGCACACTGCCGGTGTACGGCCGCCAGGTGTTCCGCGCACCGATCAAGGGTGCGACGACGGTCAACCCGCTCACGTACGGCAAGACCATCGAAGAGACCGACGCCGTGCGCATCTGGGTGGACGATGCTGCCGGTCAGGACGACGTGCTGATCATCTCGTTCAAGAGCAAGATGAACACGATCGGCCCGAGCGTCATCGACGGCCTGACGCGTGCGGTTGATCTGGCCGAAGCCGGCTACAAGGGTCTGGTGGTGTGGCAGCCGACGTCGCTCAAGCTGGGCGCGCCGGGTGGTCCGTTCTCTGCCGGTGCGAACCTGGAAGAAGCCATGCCGGCCTTCATGATGGGCGGCGCCAAGGGCATCGAGCCGTTCGTGAAGAAGTTCCAGGACGGCATGATGCGCGTGAAGTACGCCGGTGTGCCGGTCGTGTCCGCAGCGTCGGGCATCGCGCTGGGCGGCGGCTGCGAACTGCTGCTGCATTCGGCCAAGCGTGTGGTTGCGCTGGAAACGTACATCGGTCTGGTGGAAGTGGGCGTGGGCCTGGTGCCGGCAGGCGGTGGCCTGAAGGAAGCTGCACTGGCGGCTGCCAAGGCTGCACAGGCTGCGGGCAGCACCAACATCCTGCAGTTCCTGACCAACCGCTTCCAGGCTGCGGCTATGGCCAAGGTGTCGAGCTCGGCGCTGGATGCGCAGAAGATCGGCTACCTGCAACCGACCGACACCATCGTCTTCAACGTGCACGAGCTGCTGCACGTGGCGCGCAACGAAGTGCGTGCGCTGTCCGACTCGGGCTACCGTGCGCCGCTGCGTCCGGTGGGCATTCCGGTGGCGGGCCGTTCGGGCATTGCGACCATCAAGGCATCGCTGGTGAACATGCGTGACGGCGGCTTCATCTCGCAGCACGACTTCACGATCGCCTCGCGCATCGCTGAAGCGGTGTGCGGCGGTGATGTGGAAGCCGGCGCGCTGGTGGATGAAGAATGGCTGCTGGCGCTGGAGCGCAAGGCCTTCGTCGATCTGCTCGGCACTTCCAAGACGCAGGAACGCATCATGGGCATGCTGCAGACCGGCAAGCCGGTGCGTAACTAATCGCCGCGACGACAGAGAACAGGAGTTTCATCATGACCAAGCAACTGCAAGACGCCTACATCGTCGCCGCGACCCGTTCACCGATCGGCAAGGCGCCCAAGGGCACGCTCAAGAACCTGCGCCCGGACGATCTGCTGGCGACCATCCTCAAGAGCGCTGTCGCCCAGGTGCCGAACCTGGACCCGGCGGTGATCGAAGACGCCATCGTCGGCTGTGCGATTCCCGAAGCGCAGCAGGGCCTGAACGTGGCGCGTATCGGCGCGCTGCTGGCGGGCCTGCCGAACACGGTGGGCGGCGTGACCGTCAACCGCTTCTGCGCCTCGGGCCTGACCGCCGTGGCCATGGCGGCTGACCGCATCCGCGTGGGTGAATCCGATGTGATGATCGCCGCCGGTGTCGAATCGATGAGCATGGTGCCGATGATGGGCAACTCGCCGTCGATGTCGCCGGAGATCTTTACGCGTGACGAGAACGTCGGCATTGCCTACGGCATGGGCCTGACGGCGGAGAAGGTCGCCCAGCAATGGAAGATCTCGCGCGAGGCGCAAGACGCCTTCTCGCTGCTGTCGCACCAGAAGGCGCTGGCGGCGCAGCAGGCCGGTGAGTTCAAGGACGAGATCACCCCGATCGAGATCATCGAGAAGTTCCCGAACCTGGGCACGGGCGCTGTGGACATCAAGACGCGCACCATGTCGCTGGACGAAGGCCCGCGTGCCGATACTTCGGTTGAGGGCCTGGGCAAGCTGCGTGCCGTGTTCGCGAACAAGGGCAGCGTGACGGCGGGCAACAGCTCGCAGACGTCGGATGGCTCGGGCGCGCTGATCCTGGTGTCGGAGAAGATCCTCAAGCAATTCAACCTGACGCCGCTGGCGCGCTTCGTGTCGTTTGCGGTGCGCGGTGTGCCGCCGGAGATCATGGGGATCGGCCCGAAGGAAGCCATTCCTGCCGCACTGAAGGCTGGCGGCCTGACGCAAGATCAGATCGACTGGATCGAGTTGAACGAAGCGTTTGCCGCGCAGTCGTTGGCTGTGATTCAGGACCTGGGCCTGGACACCAGCAAGATCAACCCGCTGGGCGGCGCGATTGCGCTGGGTCACCCGCTGGGCGCGACCGGTGCCATCCGCGCCGCGACCGTTGTGCACGGCCTGCGCCGTCGCAACCTGAAGTACGGCATGGTGACGATGTGCGTCGGCACCGGCATGGGTGCTGCGGGCATTTTCGAACGCATGTGACCCCACGTGAGGGGGAAGGCTCAGGCCGCTCTTTAGGGCCTTCCCCTGCTTGATATCGCCCGTCTCACCACGCATAGTTGCGCAGGCGCGCACAGCAATACAGAACAAGCGCGCCGAAGAATGCGGCCCACGCCAGTGGGCACGCGACAGAAGCGGAGCCACGATTCCGCGACAGAGGAGACACACCACCGGGTCACCGGCGGTGCACCAAGAGGAGGGCGCGCGATGGGCAACATCAGCGACACAATCGTGTTGACCGACGCGGCATGCGACATGCCGCGCTCGATGATCGATCAACTGGGTCTGGGCGTGGTGCCGTTCCGCATCCGTGCGGGCGATATCTTCGTGGAAGACCGACGCGACGAGGTGGCGCTGCCGCAGCTCTACCGCAAGTACCTCGTTGATAAGCAAGACCACTATGCCGAGTCGATCCCGCTGCTTGAGCGCGAGATTGAAGACTACCTGCTCAAGCACGTGGTCACCCAACACGATCGCGCTTTGCTGCTGACGATTGCCAGCTCACGCAGCCATTTCTACAGCCACGCCACTGGCGCGGTGGTAGGCACCACGGCCAAGAGCTTCAAGCCGCGCAAGGATGCCGGCCGCTCGGGTCTGTTCGAGCTGACGGTGGTGGACACCGGCGCCATTGGCCCTGGCCAGGCGCTGATGGTGCACGAGGCCGCACGCATGCTGCGCGAAGGCGCCGAAGTGCGCGATGTGGTGCATGTGATCGAGAACCGCCTGCGCGATGCCTCGCACGTCTATCTCGTGCCGGACGAGCTGCTGTACATGTACACACGTGCCAAGCAAAAGGGCGAGAAGAGCATCACCTGGGGGCGCTACATGATGGGCACGGCGTTCAATGTGCGCCCGCTCATCCATATGCATCGCGGCGAGACCGAAGCCATTGCCAAGGTGCGCGGCTCTGATGAAGGGATTCGCCGCCTGCTCGCGCACACCGAAACCATGATCGCCGAGGAGCGTCTGGCCACGCCCGTGGTGGCGATCACGTATTCCGGTTCGCTCGACAACGTGCGCCGCATGGAGCCGGTGCAAGCGTTGATGCGAACCGCACAGGATCACGGCGTGGAAGTGCTGCTCGCGCCGATGAGCCTGACCGTGGCGTTGAACGTTGGGGCCAACGCGTTCTCCGTCGGTTATTTATCGGATTCCCCTGTGCCAATCTAGCGGCACGGGTTTTACCTTGGAGTTTTCATGTCGATTCGTACCGAAACCGCAGACGGCGTCCTGACGCTCACTTTCGACCGTCTGGACCGCAAGAACGCCATCACCGCTGCGATGTACCAGACGCTGGCGGATGCACTGGTGGCCGCCGAGACCGATCCCGCCATCCGCGTGATCGTGCTGGCGGGCCACGAAAGCGTCTTCACGGCTGGCAACGATCTTGAAGACTTCATGAAGCATCCGCCCAAGGATGAAAGCGCCCCGGTGCACCAGTTCCTGAAGGCAATCAGCACGGCGACCAAGCCGTTGATTGCTTCGGTGAGCGGTGCGGCGGTTGGTGTGGGCACGACGATGCTGCTGCATTGTGACCTCGTCTATGCCTCGGAGACGGCCAAGCTGTCGATGCCGTTCGCGCAACTGGGGCTGTGCCCGGAGGCAGCGTCGAGCCTACTGCTGCCGCAACTGGCCGGCTATCACCGCGCGGCCGACAAGCTGCTGTTTGGTGAGCCATTCGATGCACAGGAAGCGCGCGAACTGGGCTTGGTGAATCGCGTGTTGCCGGCGGGTGAACTCGATGCCTTCGTGCGTACGCAGGCGCGCAAGCTTACGTTGCTGCCACCGGCTTCGCTGCGCGCCACCAAGCGGCTGATGAAAGAAGGTGCCATGCCGCAGATTGCCGCACGCATGTCGGTGGAAGGCAAGCAGTTTGGCGAGATGCTGCGTGCGCCGGAAGCGCGCGAGGCCTTCACGGCATTTTTCGAGAAGCGCCGTCCGGACTTCTCCAAGTTCAACTGAGCACGCTGCTTCAACGCAAAAGAAAACCCGGCCTAGGCCGGGTTCTTTTATTCAAGGCTGCGATTTACTGCTGCGGCAGCACGCGCGGTTTGCGGGTCTCGTCGGTGGCGACGTAGGTGAGGGTGGCTTCCGTGACCTTGACGGTGGCGTGGCGGCCGTTGGTGCCCATGCGCTGCGTATAGACCTCGACATCCACGGTGATGGAAGTGCGGCCAGTCTTGACCACCTCGGCATAGAAGCTCACCAAGTCGCCTACGTACACGGGCTGCTTGAAGACGAACGAGTTGACCGCAATCGTCGCCACGCGCCCGTTGGCACGCACCACCGCCGGAATCGACCCGGCAATGTCGACCTGCGACATGATCCAGCCGCCGAACACGTCGCCGTGCACGTTGGCGTCGGACGGCATCGGCATGACACGCACAGCGGGTTGCTTGCCGGCGGGCAGCTTGACGGTCTCAGTGGAGGCTTGGGTATCGGACATGATGATGCAGGGCAGCATTGAAGCGGAGAGAAGTACCCACCAGCGGGTGCGGGGCGCACGCAGGTGATCGGTGGGAGAATACACAATCCGCCATTTTATTGCACCGCACATGCGCCGCTTCCCCGCCTCTTCCGAACCGCCTCCGCCCGGGGGTAACCGCGGTGACTGGCGCACCATCAAGAGCCTGCTGCCGTACCTGTTGGCCTACAAGTGGCGTGTCGGGTTTGCGCTGACGTTTCTGATCGCGGCCAAGGTCGCCAACCTTGGCGTGCCGATGGTCATGAAGCGGCTGATCGATGCGATGAACGTATCGCCTTCGGACCCGCGCGCGCTGCTGGTCGTGCCGGTAGGCATCATCATCGGGTATGGGCTGCTGCGGCTGTCGACGTCGCTGTTCTCTGAGCTGCGTGAAATTCTCTTTGCGAAGGTGACGGAGAGCTCGGTGCGCACGCTCGCGCTCCAGGTGTTCCGGCATCTGCATGCGCTGTCGCTGCGCTTTCACCTGGAGCGCCAGACCGGCGGCATGAGCCGCGACATCGAGCGTGGTACGCGCGGTATCCAGTCGCTGATCTCGTATTCGCTCTACAGCATCTTGCCGACGCTGGTGGAAGTGGGCCTTGTCATCACGTACTTCTTTGTGAAGTACGACGTGTGGTTCGCGCTCATCACGTTCTGCGCGCTGGTCAGCTACATCGTCTTTACGGTGACGGTAACGAACTGGCGCACGCACTTCCGCCGCAAGATGAACGAGCTGGACTCGCGCGCCAATCAGAAGGCGATCGATTCGCTGCTGAACTTCGAGACGGTCAAGTACTTCGGCAACGAAGAGTACGAAGCGCGCCGCTACGACGAAAACTTGCAGAAGTACCGCGCTGCCGCCATTCGCTCGCAGAGCTCGCTGTCGCTGCTGAACTTTGGTCAGCAGGTCATCGTGGCCACTGCGCTGATCCTGATCCTGTATCGCGCCACGCAGGGTGTAGCGGCTGGGCATATGACGCTGGGCGACCTCGTGCTGGTCAATACGCTGATGCTGCAGATCTACATTCCGCTCAATTTCCTGGGTGTGATCTACCGTGAGCTGAAGCAGGCGGTGACCGACATGGACCGCATGTTTCACCTGCTGCAAACCAATCGCGAGGTGGCCGACAAGCCGGATGCCCAACCGCTGGCCGTCCACGCTGGTGAGGTGCGTTTCGCGCATGTGGACTTCAGCTACGAGGCCAAGCGCCAGATCCTGTTTGATGTCGACTTCACCATTCCTGCAGGCACCACCACGGCGGTCGTCGGACAAAGTGGCTCGGGCAAGTCGACACTCGCGCGCTTGCTGTTCCGCTTCTACGACGTCAAATCCGGCGCCATTGAAATCGACGGCCAGGACTTGCGCGACGTTACGCAAGCGAGCGTGCGTGCAGCCATCGGCATCGTTCCGCAAGACACGGTGCTCTTCAACGACAGCATCTACTACAACATCGCCTACGGCCGCCCCGAGGCGACACGCGAAGAGGTGATCGAAGCCGCCCGCGCCGCGCAGATCCACCACTTTGTCGAATCGCTGCCTGATGGCTACGACACACAGGTCGGTGAACGTGGGCTGAAACTCTCCGGCGGCGAGAAGCAGCGCGTGGCGATCGCGCGGACGCTGCTCAAGCGTCCGCCGATTCTGGTGTTCGACGAGGCCACTTCGGCGCTCGACTCGCGCACCGAGCACGCCATCCAGGAAGAGCTGATGCGCCTGGCGCAGAATCACACCACGCTGGTCATCGCGCACCGCCTGTCCACCATCGTGGGCGCGCACCAGATCCTGGTGATGGAGCACGGCCGCATCATCGAGCGTGGCACGCATGAACAACTGCTGCGCGCCGAAGGGCGTTACGCGCAGATGTGGCGCATGCAGGCGCGCGAGCCCGAGCGCGAACAGGAAGCGGCCATCTGACGGCTACATGGCCTGCGCTACCGCGTGGAAGTTGGCGGCGACACGCTGGCGCAGGTAGTCCTCCGCGCTGATCGGCACGTACTTGCCGGACGGGCTTTCGATCATTACGTCACGGTTGGCCTGACAGAAGAAAGCCAGGCTGTAGCGCGAACCCTGGTACTCGTGCGGCAATGGGTTGCGCACCCGATGGAAGTTCGACGGCAGTCGGTCGTCGCTCCACCGCATCAGCATGTCGCCGATATTGCAGGTGATGACATCGTCCGCCGGTTCGATGCTGGTCCATGCCTCGCCTTGCATTTCCTTGCCCGGACACAATTGCAGGCCACCCTGGCCGGTACGCTGGAACAGCAGCGTCAGGCAATCGAAATCTGTGTGTGCGCCGGCGCGCCAGAGGCCGCTCGGCATGGACGGATCGGTCGGAAAGTAGTGCAGCAGCCGCAATGTGCTCTGATAGGTCGGGCTCGATGGGTCGTGTGCGCGCGTAAAGAAATCCGCGTCAAATCCGAGCTTGTCGGCAAAGCACGACAGCACGCGCATGCCCAGTTGCCAACACTGCGCCTCGAACGCCAGCATGGCCGCGCGGAAACCAGGCAACTCGTCTTCGCTCAGCCATAGCGGGGTCATGTGCGGTAGCGTGATCTGGTAAGACTCTTTCTGATCCTGGGTGCCAGTGGATGGGCGCACCTGTGCGCGGCTTTCCCAACCACTATTCAGCGCACGCTGCAGCGGGTACTGCGCCTTGACGCCATCTGGCAGCGCGAAGAAGCGTTGTGCCATCTCGAATGCACCATGTACCTGCGCCAGGTCGATCCCATGATTGACGAGCTGGAAGAAGCCGACATCGGTGGCGGCGACCCACAACGCGTTGGTGATCTGTGCGCGGCGCGCATCGAAATCGGAAAGGTCGATGCGGTGGATTTCACGCGAATCGGTTTCCGAACCCAATCCGCCCATGCGGGCTTCTTTGTCGAGCTCGGTGAGCGTGTAGGAGGAGGTGGCGAGCGTGGTCATGTGGACTCCATGCGAAAGAAGGTCGATGAATGTCGGACCAGGAGCCACAAGACCAAGCGCAGAAGCGGTGGCAGTGTCTTGAAGTTCCAAATGGTACACAGGCCAACCCTTGCGGCTCGGCCTGTTCCGACTTCAAGAGCAATTCCCGGCCAGCCGGCACGCTGCGCACGGCTGCTGAACGCTTCTACTCTTGCAGGGAATTACGCAAGGTTCAGGCCAACGCCCAAGGGCGCAAGCTGCAGGCCGTGGCTTGCTTTCGTATGCACCATAGAGGGATCGTGCGCACCTTCGATGCGCACGCCATGCACAGCGCTGGCGTGTCGATACCGTGCGCATGCGTATCTGCATGACGCTGTGGCGGATGGTATGGAAGTTGCAAAACACGAAGCGAGAGTAGAAGCGTTCACTGCTGTGAGAGGTGCCCTCCGGCACTTCGCACGATCAACGCAGCAGCCGGAAATTGCTCTTGAAAGCCGCGCCTGCGCGTCCGGTTGTCCGGCGCATGGCCGTGCCTTCATGACGCAATGCCCGGCCTCCATCGAACCGCATGGGCTCTCATGATGGCGTAGCTGCAGGCGTGTTGAACGACAGCTCAAACCGCGCCCCGCCATGAAACCTCGCCTCCTTCGCCGCCTTTTCGGGCTGGCTGCCATCGCCACCTTCTTCTGCTCTGCCAGTGCGTTTGCACTGGATAAGGTCGTCTTTCTCACCTCCTGGTATGCCCAGGCCGAACATGGCGGCTTCTATCAGGCCGTTGCCACCGGCCTCTACAAAAAGTACGGGCTTGACGTGCAGATACGCATGGGCGGGCCGCAGGTCAACGGTATGCAGATCCTGACCAGCGGGCAGGCAGATTTCCTCATGGGTTATGACCTGCAGGTGCTCAAGAGCGTTGAGCAGGGCGTGCCCGTCACCACGGTGGGCGCTTCCATGCAAGCCGACCCGCAGGGCATGATGACCCACGAGGACGTCAAGAGCCTGGCCGATCTCAGGGGGCGAAGCGTCCTTGTCTCCACCTCCGGACGTACGACGTGGTGGCCGTGGCTAAAGGGCAAGTACAAGCTGGACGAAGCGCAGTCGCGCGTCTACACGTTCAATCTGCAACCCTTTCTTGCCGATCCGAAATCCGCGCAGCAAGCCTATGCGTCGTCTGAGTTGTTCAGCGCCGACAAGGCCGGGGTGAAGACGCATTTCTTCCTGTTTGCCGATGACGGCTACCCGCCGTACGGCACCACCATCGTGGCGATGGACAAAACCGTCAAGGACAAGCCCGACCTGGTCGCCCGCTTCGTGCGCGCGTCGATGGAGGGCTGGAAGAGTTACCTGGCCGACCCTGCGCCGGCCAATGCGCTCATCAAGCACGACAATCCCAACATGCACGATGACCAGCTCGCCTATGGGCTGGAGAAGCTCAAGCAATTCCGCATGATTACGGGTGGCGATGCGGCCACGCTGGGCATTGGTGTCATGACCGACGCACGCTGGAAGCAAACGCGCGACTTCATGGTGAGTGCGGGCTTGCTGAAAGCCGACGTGGATTGGAAGCGGGCTTACACCACGCAATTCGTCAAAGACCTGAAGGTGATGCCTTGAACGCCATCACTGCCACGAACAAAGCGCAACCACGATTTGGCCAAGGGGGTCCCCATGTCGCTCGTCTCTCGTAGCAACCGGACGGGTGCGCCCGTACCGCTTGGCGGCGGCCAACCACCGCTTGATGGCATGCGCAGTAGCGATGCGCCGGCGCTGTTTGCCAACCAGGTCGAGAAGACCTATCCAAACGGTACCGTGGCTCTTGAGCGCGTGAAGCTTGCCATCCAGCCGGGCGAGTTCGTTTCGTTGCTCGGGCCATCCGGCTGCGGCAAGAGCACGCTGCTCAAGCTGTTTGCCGGGTTGGAGCAACCATCGGCCGGTCACGTGCGTTGGTGGGGCGGGCCCACACTTGCCGCTGGTGTCGGCACACCGGGCCGCACGCTGGCGATGGTGTTCCAGGAGGCCACGCTGATGCCGTGGGCCAAGGTGGTCGAGAACGCCCGTCTGCCTCTCGACCTCGCCCGCATGCCGCGCCCGGAAGCCGATGAGCGTGTGCGGCGCGCGCTGTCGCTGGTTGGGCTCGGTCAATTCGGGCAGGTGTATCCGCGCGAGCTGTCAGGCGGCATGCAGATGCGTGTATCGATTGCGCGAGCCCTGGCTACGCATCCGGACCTGCTGCTGATGGACGAGCCATTTGGCGCGCTTGATGAATTCACTCGCAACAAGCTCGATGCCGATTTGCGCGCGTTGTGGGCCGAGCGGGGGCTCACGGTGGTGTTCGTTACGCACAGCATCTACGAGGCGGTTTATCTATCGAGCCGCGTGATCGTGATGGCGGCGCGCCCCGGCCGCGTGATCGCCGATGTGCCGATCGAAGGGCCGACCGTGCGCGATGAAGCGTTTCGCGTGTCACCGATGTTCATGCAGTACTGCGCGCAGTTGTCGGCATTGCTTACGCAGGCCAACACAGGCGCACCTGTCATCGATTGACCCAGGAGTTCATCATGCATCCTCCACTATTGTCCCGACCCGCCGTACAGCGGGTGGCCGCGCCGCTTGCGGTGGGTATTGTGCTGCTGCTTGCCTGGCAGGCCGTTTGCGTGGCATTTGATGTGCCGCCCTATCTCGTGCCTTCTCCGGTAGCAATCGGCAAGACACTGATCGAAGACTGGTCGCTGCTGGCCGGTTCGTTATGGGTGACGCTGCAGATCACGCTGCTGGCATTCGCGTTGGCGGTGGCATGTGGCACGGCGGCGGCGTTCCTGTTCGTGCAGAGCCGGTTGATCGAAGCCAGCTTGTTTCCGTATGCGATTCTGCTGCAGGTCACGCCAGTCGTGGCCATCGCGCCGCTGATCATCATCTGGGTCAAGGAGCCGACGCTTGCACTTGTCATCTGTGCAACGCTGGTCGCGGTGTTCCCGATCATCTCGAACACGGTGCTCGGTTTGCGCAGCGTCAACCCCGGGCTGGCCAACCTGTTTCGCATCAATCGGGCGAGCCGATGGGATACGCTCGTGCGACTGCGCATTCCGAGTGCATTGCCATACTTCTTTGGCGGTTTGCGCATTTCGTGCGGGCTGTCGCTGATCGGCGCCGTGGTCGCGGAGTTTGTGGCGGGTACCGGTGGTACAGGTGCGGGGCTGGCCTACCAGATCCTGCAAGCGGGGTTTTCATTGAACATCCCGCGCCTGTTTGCCGCGCTCTTTCTGATTACGCTGACCGGCATTGCGCTGTTCGCGATCATGGTTGCGCTGTCGCGAATGGTGCTGTCGCACTGGCATGAAAGCGAGGTCGCATGACACCCGCCATTGAACCCTCGCTCCTGATCCGCAACGCGGCGGCCATCCTCACGGGGCAGGACATGCGCGCCGGTCACGCCGAGCGCATTGCCGGACCGGACATTCGCATCGCCGGCGGCATGATCGAAGCCATTGGCCGTCTGCCGCCACGGCCCGGTGAGCGTGTCATGGATGCGACCGATTGCGTGGTGTATCCCGCGTGGATCAACACGCATCATCACCTGTTCCAGTCGTTGCTGAAAGGCGAGCCACAGGGACTGAATCTGACGCTCACGCCCTGGCTGGGTGCCACGCCGTACCGCTTTCGCGCCGCCTTCGACGAGGAGACCTTTCGTCTGGCTGCCCGCATCGGCTTGATCGAGCTGGTGCGTAGCGGCTGCGCAACGGTGGCCGACCATAACTATCTCTACTACCCAGGCATGCCGTTCGACAGCTCAGCCATCCTGTTTGAAGAGGCTGAAGCACTGGGTTTGCGTTTCGTCCTGTGCCGCGGTGGCGCAACGCGCACGCGTGGTCTGGAGAGTGCCTTGCCACAAGCGCTGCGCCCGGAGCCGCTCGACACGTACTTGGCTGACTGCGAGCGGTTGGTCGCGCGCTACCACCAGGTTGGCCCCAATGCCATGCGCCGCGTTGTGATGGCGCCGACGACACCGCTGTATTCGATGTCACCCGAGGAGTTGCGCACATGCGCCCGCACCGCGCGTCGGCTTGGTATTCGACTGCACAGTCATCTGTCGGAAACGGTGGAGTACCAGAACGTGGCCCTCGCGCTGCACGACACCACGCCGGTGGCATTCTGTGGTGAGCATGAGTGGCTCGGCCCGGATGTCTGGTTCGCCCATCTGGTCAAACTGGGGCCCTTGGAAATCCGTGCGCTGGGCGAGACCGGCACCGGGATCGCGCACTGCCCGCAAAGCAACGGCCGGCTTGGCAGCGGCATTGCCAATATTCCAGCGCTGGAGGCAGCGGGTGTGCCTGTGTCGATCGGTGTGGATGGGGCCGCTTCCAACGAGGCGGCCGACATGATTTCCGAAGCCCATGCCGCTTGGTTGATGCAGCGCGCGCGTCGCGGCGAGCAGGCGCGCGCCCAAGCGGAGGGCGGCAGTGCGGAAGGCGGTGCGGATGCCGCTCGTATCGAAGACGTCGTGCGCTGGGGAACAGCCGGTGGCGCCAACGTGCTCGGGCTGGAAGGCGTTGGCACCGTCGCGCAGGGCCAAAGCGCCGACCTCGCAATCTATCGGCTCGACGATCCTCGCTACTTCGGTCTGCATGACCCGGCCATCGCACCGGTGGCCAGTGGCGGACGGCCGAGCCTGCGCGCTTTGCTGGTGGGCGGGCGTGTTGTTGTGGAGGAGGATGCGATCCCCGGTGTTGATCTTGCATTGCTGGGGGTACAGGCCCGCGCGGCGGTCGAACAGCTTGTACAGCGCGCCGAAAGGATGCGTGCCTGAGGCTGCCGGTGTCGGCAGCGCTTAAAATGTCCTTCCAGCAGGCGCCCGAACGGGGTGCGTCCGCCAGTGCGCGGGCGGCCCCTGGCGCCATCGACACTGCGGGGAAGGGGATTCAAGGCGATGGAACTCAAATGGCTGGAAGACTTCATCAGCCTGGCGGAAACACGCAGTTTTTCGCGCTCGGCGGAGTTGCGGCACGTCACGCAGCCAGCATTCTCCCGGCGTATCCAGTCGCTCGAAGCATGGCTGGGCAATGAATTGATCGACCGATCAAGCTATCCCACGCGCCTCACGCCCGCGGGCGAGGTCTTCTACGAGCAGGCCCTGGCGATGCTCGCGCAGGTGAGTGAGACGCGTGCATTGATGCGGGGCCAGCGTCCGGCCAGCGCGTCGACCATCGACTTTGCTGTGCCGCACACGCTGTCGCTCACGTTCTTTCCAGGGTGGCTGGCACAAGTGGAGGAGAAGGTCGGCAAGCTGCAGTGCCGCCTGCGTGCGCTCAACGTGCACGATGCGGTGATGACGCTGGTGGAGGGCGGCTGCGATCTCGTCATGGTCTATCACCATGCACGCCAGATGATCCAGCTCGACCCAACGCGCTACGACATGCTGGTACTGGGCACCGAGCGGCTGTCGCCGTTCTCGAAGCCGGACGCAAACGGCCGCCCGATCTACCGGCTGGTGCCTGCAGCGCGCAAGCCGATTCCCTACCTCAGCTACACGCCGAATGCCTTCCTGGGCCGCATGGTCGATGTGCTGCTGGAGAACTCGCCGGTGGCACCGCTGCTCGATAAGTGCTACGAGACCGATATGGCCGAGGCGCTCAAGGTGATGGCGCTGGCGGGCCACGGCGTTGCCTTCCTGCCGGAGAGCGCGGTGCGTGACGATGTCGCTGCCGGGCGGCTTGTGCGCGCTGAAGGCAAGGGCGGTGGCACGCTGTCGATCGAGATGGAGATCCGGCTGTACCGCGAGCACCCGCAGAACGGCGCGCATGATCGCCGCCACCCGCAATCCAAGCGCAAACGGGAACTGATCGACACGCTGTGGAGTGCGCTCGCGGGCTGAATGAGGTATCGCATTGGTGCGTAGGGTTATGCGCCTGATGCATAACCCGATGTAAAAACGGCATTGGATTTCGTTCTGGGCGGTCCCTAAGCTGGCGGGCATTTTGTGGGACCGCATATTCCCAAACGAGGGGCCTTACCGAGGTCCAAAAAAGGAAGACACCATGTCCAATGTCGCTTCTCCGACGACACTTCAGCACGCCATCCCGTCCTATCTGCCGGCCGACAACCTCGGCCCGTGGGGCATCTATCTGCAGCAGGTCGACCGGGTCACCCCCTACCTCGGCTCGCTGGCACGCTGGGTTGAAACCCTCAAGCGCCCCAAGCGCGCCCTGATCGTCGATGTGCCCATCCAGATGGATGACGGCAGCATTGCCCACTTCGAGGGTTATCGCGTGCAGCACAACACGTCGCGCGGCCCGGGCAAGGGTGGCGTGCGTTTCCACCAGGACGTGACGCTGTCGGAAGTGATGGCACTCTCCGCATGGATGTCGGTGAAGAACGCGGCTGTGAACGTGCCGTACGGCGGCGCCAAGGGCGGCATTCGTGTCGACCCGCGCAAGCTGTCTTCCGGTGAGCTGGAACGCCTGACCCGTCGCTACACCAGCGAGATCGGCATCATCATCGGTCCGAACAAGGACATCCCGGCACCGGACGTGAACACCAACGCGCAGATCATGGCGTGGATGATGGACACGTATTCCATGAACGAAGGCTCCACCGCCACTGGTGTGGTGACCGGCAAGCCGATCGCACTGGGCGGTAGCCTGGGCCGTCGTGAAGCCACCGGCCGCGGTGTGTTCGTGGTTGGCAGCGAAGCCGCACGCAACCTCGGCATTGACGTCAAGGGTTCGCGCGTGGTGGTGCAGGGCTTCGGCAACGTGGGTAGCGTGGCCGCCAAGCTGTTCCATGACGCCGGCGCGAAGGTCATCGCCGTGCAGGATCACAAGGGCATCGTGTTCAACGGCAACGGCCTGGATGTCGACGCGCTGATCACGCACGTCGACCACAACGGCAGCGTGGCCGGCTTTGCTGCAGAGACCGTCTCGCAAGACGATTTCTGGGCACTGGATTGCGAATTCCTGATCCCGGCTGCACTGGAAGGCCAGATCACCGCCAAGAACGCGCCCCATATCAAGGCAAAGATTGTCGTGGAAGGTGCAAACGGCCCCACGACGCCCGAGGCCGACGACATCCTGCGCGACAAGGGCATCCTGGTGTGCCCGGACGTGATCGCCAACGCCGGTGGCGTGACGGTCAGCTATTTCGAGTGGGTGCAGGATTTCTCGAGCTTCTTCTGGACCGAAGACGAGATCAACCAGCGCCTGGTACGGATCATGCAAGACGCCTTCCGTGGTGTCTGGCAAGTTTCGCAGGACAACAAGGTCACTCTGCGTACGGCGGCGTTCATCATCGCCTGCACGCGGATTCTGCAGGCCCGCCAAGAGCGCGGTCTGTACCCCTGATCGGCGACGCGTCGGTCAAATACCGGCGCGGTGCTCCAACAGGGCGCTGCTCCGGTCTATCGCGTCGCTGCCGATCAGGTAGCTATGCGCGACGGTTGAAGAAAGCCGGTGCTTCATAGAACGAGCCATAACGTTCCGGGGCACCGCACCACGAGAAGGGCGGCAACACTGTCGCCCTTCCATCCTCAAGTCGGGTTCGTGTAAGCGACAGAGAGCGCACATCGAGCGGGCTTTATTTCCCCTTGGTTTTTCTTTGAGTAGTTGGCGGTGATCCGCTCAAGCCATCGTGCATGCGTGCCGATTGAGCAGAGCGATTCCGTAGCCGATGCTGCGCAGCTTTTCCGGATTTCCGGAAAAGCACAATGTAAGGTGTCCGGTTGCTTGGAAAATACTGTTGCGGCAGGCCGTTTGCCAGAGGAAAAAATCCCGTTGGATTCAACGATTTAGTGGCAACACCAATACTGTCGCCAAATGTTTTTTGGTACAGTCCCGTCTTTCTCTTTCATGGTCAAAAGGAGACTTTCATGAACCTCGCGAAGCTGGCAACCGTGCTTGCAGCCGTTGGTGTGTTGAGCAGCGCTGCCCACGCGCAAGAGCTGACTGGTACGCTCAAGAAGATCAAGGACACCGGCACCATCACGCTGGGCGTACGCGATTCGTCCATCCCGTTCAGCTACAACGTTGGTGGCGTCCGTACGATTGGCTATTCGTACGACATCAACCAGAAGATCGTCGAGGCCGTGAAAGACCAGCTCAAGCTGAAGGATCTGCAGGTCAAGGAAATTCCGATCACCTCGCAGAACCGCATCACGCTGCTGCAGAACGGCACCATCGACATTGAGTGCGGTTCGACCACGAACAACCTCGAGCGCCAGAAGCAAGCCTCGTTTACCGACACAATCTTCGTCATCGGCACCCGCATCATGGTGAAGAAGGATTCGGGCATCAAGGACTGGGCAGACCTGAAGGGCAAGAACGTTGTGACCACTGCCGGTACGACGTCGGAGCGTCTGCTGCGCAAGTACAACGACGACAAGCAGCTCGGCATGAACATCATCAGCACCAAGGACCACGGTCAGTCGTTCCTGACGCTGGAATCGGGTCGTGCTGTCGCGTTCATGATGGACGACGCACTGCTGTACGGCGAGCGCGCCAAGGCCAAGAACCCGTCGGATTGGGTTGTCGTGGCCAAGCCGCAATCGCGCGAGGCCTACGGCTGCATGGTGCGCAAGGACGACGCTCCCTTCAAGGCGATTGCCGACAAGACCATCGCCGGTCTGATGAAGTCGGGCGAGATCAACGCGCTGTACACGAAGTGGTTCACGCAGCCGGTTCCGCCGAAGGGCGTGAACATGGACTTCCCGCTGTCGGATGACATGAAGGCGCTGATCAAGAACCCGAACGACAAGGCTCTTGACTGATCGGCTCCCTCAACGGGCCTGACTCAAGCATCATCGAAACGGAAGGCAAAGGCCGGTTAACAGGTCCTCTCCCTTCCGTTTCTTTTTGAGGGAACCATCATGAATTACCACTGGAACTGGGGCGTCTTCTTTACGGAAGCCGCCCAGAATCAGACCTATCTCGACTGGCTGCTGGCGGGGTTGAAGACCACCGTCGTGCTCGGTCTCTCCTCCTGGATCATCGCGCTCGTCATCGGCTCCTTGCTGGGCGTGCTGCGCACCGTGCCGAACAAGTGGTTGTCGGGTCTTGCCGCCGCGTATGTGGAGCTGTTCCGCAACATCCCGCTGATCGTGCAATTGTTCATCTGGTACTTCGTCATGCCCGAACTCGTGCCGGGCGGCGATTACATCAAGCAGATGAACCCCAACACGTCGATGTTCCTGTGCGCGATGCTGTGCTTGGGTACCTTTACCGCGGCACGTGTGTGTGAACAGGTGCGCTCGGGTATCAACTCGCTGCCGCGCGGCCAACGCAACGCCGGTCTGGCGATGGGCTTCACACTGGCACAGACGTATCGCTACGTGATGCTGCCGATGTCGTTCCGCATCATCGTGCCGCCGCTGACTTCCGAGTTCTTGAACATCTTCAAGAACTCGGCCGTGGCGTCGACCATCGGTCTGCTGGAGCTGGCGGCGCAAGGGCGGCAACTGGTGGACTACACCGCGCAGCCCTACGAATCGTTCATCGCCGTGACGCTGATGTACATGCTGATCAACCTGACCGTAATGGGCCTGATGCGCTGGGTGGAAGCACGTTCCCGGCTGCCTGGCTTTATCGGTGGCAAGTAATCGGAGCGACGACACTTCATGGCTTATCACTTCGATTTCTCGTCCATCAACGCCGACAACATGCGCGTGCTCGGCGAGGGGATGGTCCTCTCGCTCGAGATCACGGGCACGGCCATCCTGGTCGGCATCGTCTGGGGCACGCTGCTGGCAATGATGCGCCTGTCCGGCGTCAAGCCGCTGCAGTGGTTCGGTCAGGCGTACGTGAACCTCTTCCGTTCCATTCCCCTGGTGATGGTGCTGCTGTGGTTCTTCCTGATCGTGCCGCAGGTGCTGCAGAAGATCTTCAATCTGTCGCCGGCCACCGACATGCGCATGACGTCCGCGCTGGTTGCTTTCGCATTGTTCGAGGCGGCGTACTACTCGGAGATCATCCGCGCCGGTATCCAGAGCGTGTCGCGCGGACAGATGTTCGCGGCCTACGCGATGGGCATGACGTACGGCCAGGCCATGCGCCTGGTGATCCTGCCGCAGGCATTCCGCAACATGATTCCGCTGCTGCTCACGCAGGCCATCGTCCTGTTCCAAGATACGTCGCTGGTGTATGTGAGTGCGCTGTCGGACTTCTTTACGCAGGCATACAACATTGGTGAGCGCGACGGCCGCATCGTCGAACTGCTGCTGTTTGCCGGCTTGTGCTATTTCGTGATCTGCTTCGGCGCCTCCGTGCTGGTGAAGCGACTTCAGAAGAAGGTGACCCAATGATCGAGATCAAGAACGTTTCCAAGTGGTATGGCGCCTTCCAGGTGCTGACCGACTGCACCACCAGCGTGAAGAAGAGCGAGGTGGTGGTGGTGTGCGGCCCGTCGGGTTCGGGCAAGTCCACGCTCATCAAGACCGTCAACGCGCTTGAGCCGTTCCAGAAGGGCGAGATCTTCGTCGACGGTACCTCGGTGGGCGCCCGCGGCACGAACCTGCCGAAGCTGCGTTCGCGCGTGGGCATGGTGTTCCAGAACTTCGAACTGTTCCCGCACCTGTCGATTACCGAAAACCTGACGATCGCGCAGCAAAAGGTGCTGGGCCGCTCCAAGGAAGAGGCAATGGCCAAGGGCCTGAAGTACCTGGATCGCGTGGGCCTGAAGGCGCACGCTGCCAAGTACCCAGGCCAACTGTCGGGCGGTCAGCAGCAGCGTGTGGCCATCGCCCGTGCACTGTCGATGGACCCGATCTGCATGCTGTTCGACGAGCCGACCTCCGCGCTGGACCCGGAAATGGTCAACGAAGTGCTCGACGTGATGGTGGAACTGGCCAAGGAAGGTATGACCATGATGTGCGTGACCCACGAAATGGGTTTCGCCCGCAAGGTCGCCAACCGCGTGATCTTCATGGACCAGGGCCGCATCGTTGAAGACTGCGAGAAGGAAGAGTTCTTCGGCAACATCGATGCACGTTCCGACCGCGCCAAGCAGTTCCTGTCGAAGATCCTGTCGCACTAGGAACCAGTCCACGATCCTACTGCGCGTCCCGATCTTGGTCCTGCGATGCTCGCCGTACCCATGTACGGCTGCGCTTCTCGAACCAACCTCGGACCGCTCGCTACGGATCGTGAACAGGTTCCAACGCCAGGTTCCAGGCAAACAAAAAGCCGCTCTCTCGGGAGCGGCTTTTTGTTGGGCGACGGTCGTGTCAGGTGCAGGCCGTGTTGGCGGCGTTGGCAATCTGCACCGCCTCTGGAATCGGCACCTTGGTGGCCATGGTGGCCTGGCCATTTTCGAACATCAGCAGCTCGCCCGGCACGAACTGGGTCCAGACCTCGTTGTCGGTCAGCGGTGCCGTGGCGATGACGGCTACGCGGTCGGCGGGCGTCGTGTACTTGGCGAAGTCGATTGTCATGTCGGCGTCGATCAGGTGCGCCGTCGAGAACGGCCACTGCCGCACGATGTAATACAGCCGTGTTGAGCAATGCGCGAACTGCGCCTGCCCGTTGCACAGCAGGAAGTTGAACACGCCGTAGCGGGTGATTTCCTTGGTGATGTCGGACAGCGCGTAGAACAGCTCGTTGAGCGGCGGCTGCGAACCCGGAAAGCGCTTGCGCAGCGCCTGCATGATGAAGCAGAAGGCGAGTTCGCTGTCGGTGTCGCCCACGGGCTGGTAGACGCCGGAGAGGAACGGCGAGAAGTTCTTCAGATCACCGTTGTGGGCGAAGATCCAGTGCCGCCCCCACAGCTCGCGCATGAACGGGTGGCAGTTCTCCAGCCGCACTGTCCCCTGCGTGGCCTTGCGGATGTGCGAGATGACGTTCTTGGACTTGATCGGGTAACGCTTGACCAGATCGGCAACCGGCGAGGTGCCGGCCGACTGGTTGTCGATGAAGAGGCGGCAGGCCTTGTCTTCGAAGAACGCGACGCCGAAACCGTCGGCATGGTGGTCAGTCACGCCACCGCGCGCGGCGAACCCGGTGAACGAGAACGTCACATCGGTCGGTTCGGCGCAGTTCATGCCTAGCAGCTGGCACATGGTGGGGAAGAAAAGTCGGATGCAATAAAATAGCCATTATCCTGCCGGCCGACAGGGGTGCCAAGCGACTTGACCTTCATGGCACCCCGCTGAGCCTGCCGGCCGTTGCGCTTACGCCGCACGCAGACAGATTCGCCACCAAACGTAGCATCCCGACTGCCGCCACAACCGGATCCCATTCCCATGAATTCATATCGCATTGCCGTGATCCCCGGAGACGGCATCGGCAAGGAAGTCGTCCCCGAGGGCCTGCGCGTGCTGGATGCTGCGGCGCGCAAATTCGGCTTTGCGTTGCAGACCGATCACTTCGACTTTGCCAGCTGCGACTACTACGCGTGCCACGGCAAGATGCTGCCCGACGACTGGTTTGACACCTTGCGCGGCTATGACGCCATCTTCTTCGGCGCAGTCGGCTGGCCCGATACGGTGCCCGACCACATTTCGCTGTGGGGTTCTCTCCTGCAGTTCCGGCGCGGCTTCGACCAGTATGTGAACCTGCGTCCGGTGCGCCTGATGCCCGGCATCCGTAGCCCACTGGTCGATCGCAATGGTCAGCCCCGCGCGCCCGGTGAGATCGATTTTTACGTGGTGCGCGAGAACACGGAAGGCGAATATTCCAGCGTCGGCGGCCGCATGTACGGCGGCACCGAGCGCGAGATCGTCATCCAGGAAACGGTCATGAGCCGCACCGGCGTCGACCGCATCCTCAAGTTCGCCTTCGATCTGGCCCAGCGCCGCCCAGCAAAGCACCTGACGTCGGCCACCAAGTCCAACGGCATCTCCATCACCATGCCGTACTGGGACGAGCGCGTGGAGGCGATGGCCAAGCAGTACCCGGAGGTCAACGTCGACAAGTTTCACATCGACATCCTGACCGCGCACTTTGTGCAGAAGCCGGAGATGTTCGATGTGGTGGTCGCCAGCAACCTATTTGGCGACATCCTCTCGGACCTGGGGCCCGCCTGCACCGGCACCATTGCGATTGCCCCGTCGGGCAACATCAACCCGGACCGCACCTATCCGAGCCTGTTCGAGCCAGTGCACGGTTCTGCGCCGGACATCGCGGGTCAAGGCATTGCCAACCCAATCGGCCAGATCTGGTGCGCAGCGATGATGCTCGAACACCTCGGCCAGCCCGAGGCGGGCGCAGCAGTACTGGCCGCCATCGAGCGCGTGCTGGTAGCCGGCCCAGGCCATGCGCCGCTCACGCGCGACATTGGAGGCACGGCAAGTACCGTTGATCTGGGCCGCGCGATTGCCGAGGCGCTGGCGTAAGGCCCGGTTGCACTGATTTATTCTCTGAGTTTCGCTTTCGTTTTCCGCTGACCGATCTCCTACGCATCATGACCGACACTCTCACTATCGTCCGCCCCGATGACTGGCACCTGCACCTGCGCGACGGCGACGCGCTCGCCGACGTGGTGGGGGACACCGCGCGCCAGTTCGGCCGGGCGATCATCATGCCGAACCTCAAGCCGCCGGTGACGACCACCGCGCAGGCACGTGCGTACCGTGACCGCATCCTCGCTGCGCTGCCCGCAGGCACGCAGTTCGAGCCGCTGATGACGCTGTACCTGACCGACAACACCTCGCCCGAGGTGATTCGCGAGGCGAAGGCCAGCGGCTTCATCCACGGCGTGAAGCTCTACCCGGCCGGCGCCACCACCAACAGCGATGCCGGCGTGACTGACCTGCGCCGCTGCGCCAAGACGCTCGAAGCGATGCAGGAAGTCGGCATGCCGCTGCTGGTGCACGGCGAGGTGACCGACCCCACCGTCGACATCTTCGACCGCGAAGCCGTTTTCATCGACACCGTGATGCTTCCGCTGCGCCGTGACTTCCCCGAACTGAAGGTCGTGTTCGAGCACATCACGACCAAGCAGGCTGCCGAGTACGTACGCGACGCGGAAGGCCCGGTTGGTGCGACCATCACCGCGCACCACCTGCTGTACAACCGCAACGCGTTGTTCGTCGGTGGCATTCGCCCGCATTACTACTGCCTGCCGGTGCTCAAGCGAGAGACGCACCGCCTGGCGCTGGTCGCAGCCGCTACGTCGGGCCACCCGCGCTTCTTCCTCGGTACCGACAGCGCACCGCACGCGAAGGGGGTGAAGGAGCACGCCTGCGGCTGCGCCGGCTGCTACACCGCGCTGCACGCCATGGAGCTGTACGCCGAGGCATTTGAAGACGCCAACGCACTCGACAAGCTCGAAGGTTTCGCCAGCCTGCATGGTCCGGACTTCTACGGCCTGCCGCGCAACGCCGGCACGCTTACGCTCACGCGTTCGCAATGGCAACTCCCTGCTGAAGTGCCGTTCGGAGAGCAGACGCTGGTGCCGCTGCGCGGCGGCGAGATGCTGCGCTGGAAGTCGGTCTGAGCGGTCTGCGTTGGTGATCGAAGGCTTGGGCGCGATTGATTGGACGCACCCCGCGTTCGCGCCACTCGCGCACATCGGCGCCCCGATTGCACATGCAGTCGAACAGGGCGCCGATCTGCGTGCTGCACTGAACGCGCACCTGGCTACGCAAGCGATTCGGACGTCAGCTGGCCATGCGCTGCGCTTCATCCCGCAAGATGCGCTGCCACCGGGCACCGCCTACGAGGCGCACATCGCCGCCACGGGCTGTGTGCCCACGCGGGATAACCTGCACGACTTTTTCAACGCGCTGATCTGGCTGCACTGGCCGCGCGCCAAGGCGGCGCTCAACGCGCGACAAGCGCGGGCGATTGCGCGGGACGGCATCAGCGCCGCGCGCGGTACGGTGCGTGATGCCGCCACCTTGTTCGACGAGAACGCCCTCATCTTTCTGCATACCGACAATGCGCCCGAGCGTAGCCTGACCGGCTTCGACTGGCGTGGCCTGTTCGTGGAGGGCAGGGCAGCGTGGGGTACCGCGTGCGCGGTGTTGCCATTCGGTCACGCGCTGTTGGAGAAGCTGGTCACGCCATACAAGTCGATCACCGCACATGCGTGGCCGGTGCATGTGGCCACCCTGCCGGAGGATTGGGCGTCGCTCGATGCCGCGCTGGCGGACATGCTGCTGAACTCCGAGTTGAAACCAGGCGATTTTCGCCCGCTGCCGGTCATGGGCATCCCCGGCTGGTGCGAAGCCAACGAAGACGCCAGTTTCTACGCAGATGCGGCGGTGTTTCGCCCAGGCCGCCGGGCGACAGTCAAATCCGTCAGCGTTGAATGATGCTAGACTCGCGCCTCGCGAAGCGGACCAGACAACCGCTGCTTCCGCCGCCTCGTGCGCGTGGAAGGGGAGGAAAGTCCGGACTCCATAGAGCAGGGTGATGGCTAACGACCATCCACGGTGACGTGCGGAATAGGGCCACAGAGACGAGTCTTCGCCCAGGCTTCGGCCAGGGCGAAGGGTGAAACGCGGTAACCTCCACCCGGAGCAATCCCAAGTAAGCAGGCGATGAAGCGGCTCGCTGAGTCTGCGGGTAGGGAGCTTGAGCCGGCTGGCAACAGCCGGTCTAGAGGAATGGTTGTCACGCCGCTGGTTTCGGCCGCGCGGCGCACAGAATCCGGCTTATCGGTTCGCTTCGCTTTTCCCTTCAGCCGGATTGGCCATCAATCAGGCCAGTTCGATCAGTTCCAGCGAGTGCGTGATCTCGGCCGTCTTGGCCAGCATGATCGACGCCGAGCAGTACTTCTCGTGCGAGAGCTGGACTGCGCGCTCCACAGTTTCCCGCTTGAGGTTGCGCCCCGTCACCGTAAAGGTGAAGTGGATACGCGTGAAGATCTTCGGGTCGGTCTCGGCGCGGTCGGCGTGCAGCTTGACGCTGCAGCCCTGTACGTCCTGGCGGCCGCGCTTGAGGATCAGCACCACGTCATAGGCGGTGCAGCCGCCGGTACCCAGCAGCACCATTTCCATCGGGCGCGGCGCCAGGTTGCGGCCGCCGCCGTCCGGCGCGCCATCCATTGTGACGAGGTGACCACTGCCGGTTTCCGCCAAAAAGGCCATGCCGTCCGGGCCGGTCCAGCTCACTGTGCATTCCATGTCGAATCCTTGTGCCGTATCGGCGAGTGCTGCCGAAAGACCACATTGTAGCCACCGTGGTGAACCCGCGTCGGTACCCTAGGGTGATCTCCCCTTGACAGTAACACCCGCATGAAAAGGTGCAACCCGTTGCTCATGCACCTGAGTTGGGCCGAAATTGGAGGAAAGTTTCTAGTGAGCAACACCCGCAGTGCAGATGATTTTGCCTAAGTATTTGATTTTAAATAGGTCGATCTCTCTGTGTGCGCTTTATGGTGCATTTTGCATTACGAAATGCGATTTCGTAGTGCAAATTATCTTGCGGGTGCCCCAGAAATGGGTATAATTGCACCCATTGGATCGGCTGATGCGGTGCAACCCACCAAGTCAACGATCAGCAGGTGTCTCCTCCACCCTCCTCCTTTGGTGGATTCAAACCCAAGCTCAACGGCTTGGGTTTTTTTTCGTCCGCTGTGGGTGGAGCGTGCCTTTTTCCTTGTGTCAAGGGTTGCTTGCGAGGTACAATCGAAATCTTTTCCGGATTGCCCGCGGGAAAGAAACTTGGAGAGCCCGCACCGACAAGCGGGAAGGCGGGCCGGCGATGACCTTGCATAAGGTTGCGCAGGCGTCCGCAAGACGATCCGTTCATGAGTTGTTACGCACGATACGGGTCCACTCGGGCACTGACTCAAAATTTTGGAAAAATCATGAAGACCTTTTCCGCAAAGCCCCATGAGGTGAAGCGCGATTGGTTCGTGATTGACGCGACGGACAAGGTCCTCGGGCGTGTCGCCAGCGAAGTGGCACACCGACTGCGCGGCAAGCACAAGCCTGAATTCACTCCGCACGTCGACACGGGCGATTTCATCATCGTCATCAACGCAGCCAAGCTGCGCGTGACGGGCGCCAAGACGACCGACAAGAAGTACTATCGCCACTCGGGTTACCCGGGCGGTATCTACGAAACGACGTTTGGCAAAATGCAGCAGCGTTTCCCGGGCCGTGCCCTGGAAAAGGCTGTGAAGGGCATGCTGCCGAAGGGTCCGCTGGGCTACGCGATGATCAAGAAGCTGAAGGTTTACGCCGAAGGCTCGCATCCGCACGAAGCTCAACAGCCGAAAGCGCTGGAAATCTAAGGGGCCACATCCATGATCGGTAATTGGAACTATGGTACCGGCCGCCGCAAGAGCGCTGTGGCACGTGTCTTCATCAAGTCCGGCAAGGGCGACATCATCGTCAACGGCAAGGCCATCAACGAGTACTTCGCTCGTGAAACCTCGCTGATGATCGTGCGTCAACCGCTGGAACTGACCAACCACGCAGCTACGTTCGACATCAAGGTCAACGTGGTCGGCGGCGGTGAAACCGGCCAAGCCGGTGCCGTGCGTCACGGCATCACCCGCGCCCTGATCGACTACGATGCAACGCTCAAGCCGACCCTGTCGAAGGCAGGTCTGGTGACGCGCGATGCACGTGAAGTCGAGCGTAAGAAGGTCGGTCTGCGCAAGGCCCGCCGCGCCAAGCAGTTCTCGAAGCGTTAATCCGCTTCTCACTGCTTCAGCAAAAAACCACACCCTCGGGTGTGGTTTTTTGTTTTGAGCGCTCCACTCAAACGGTGTGATCTGTCAGACGCCTCGCTTACCCTTTGCAACAGCTCCGACATGTCGCCGAGACTACAATTCACGTTTCGTTTGCGTTTGGTCCGTATGATGCAATCCGCAATTTGCTCTAAGCCGATTCTGATTCGCAGCGCGAATCGAGGGGCGGCCGCATGAAGGCGCGTCGCCTGCTGCGTCGCGCTTCCGTGCTCGCCCCGAACGTCACGGTGCGCTCGCGCCTGCCGTGGCCGGTAACGGTGCTGCTGATTGCGGTGGTGATCGGTTTGGCTGCCGCAGCGGCGCTCTGGGCTTTCGAAGAAGGTCACCGCCTGACCGGCCCGCATGACAGCGACCTGCGCGCCATGAATCGTGAGCTGACTGCCAAGCTGACAGCGGTGCAGGCCGAGCGGGACAAGCTTGCCGCGGCTGCGGGCACTGCGGAGTCGCGCGTCGGCATGGCCGAGGGCGCGCAGACGCAAATGGCCGAGCAGCTCAAGGCGCTGGAAGCCGAGAACGCACAGTTGAAGGAGGATCTGGCCTTCTTCGACAGCCTGCTGCCCGCCCCCACCAATTCCGCCGGCATCTACGTGCGCAGCTTCCGGATCGCCCCGGATGAAGCGCAGCCGACGCGCATGCATTTCCGCGTTTTGCTGATGCAGGGCGGCGGCAAGGCGTTCGCACCGGTCTCTGAATTCGAGGGGCAACTGGCGCTCACGCTGAATGTGGTGCAGGCAGGCAAACCTGCTACGATCGATTTCCCTGGTGCGGCGGCCGCTACGGCGGCTTCGGCCCCTGCATCCACAGCGGCCACGCGCGTCAAGCTCACGCACTACCAGCGCTTGGAAGGCTGGGTGGATGTCCCGCCAGGCACCACGGTGAAGTCGGTCATGGTGAAGGTGTTGCAGAACGGCAAGATCAAGGCGAGCCAGAGTTTTTCCATCTGACGGGCGGGGGCCTGTCGGATCCGTACAAAGAGGAGTCGACGATGCTGTTTGGCAAGAAGAAGGGGCTGGCAATTGAAACGCTGCTGGGCGCCCACACCAAGCTGGAGGGGGATCTGCGCTTTTCGGGTGGCTTGCGGATCGACGGCCAGATCAAAGGCAACGTCTACGGTGATCCGGACAAGCCCAGCATGCTGGTCATCACGGATACCGCGCGCATCGAGGGCGAGGTGCATGTCGGTCACCTGATTCTGAACGGCACGGTGGTCGGTCCGGTGCATGTGGCGGAACTGCTGGAGTTGCAGCCCAAGGCGCGCATCGAAGGCAATGTGCAATATGCGGCGCTGGAGATGCATCAGGGTGCCGTTGTCATGGGCACGCTGGCGCACTCGGCGCCCGGCGATGTGAAGCTGCTGCCCAATCTCAAGCTTGCGTCCAACCAGGACTGATCACTTGGTGTGGTGTTGGCTGTCCTGCCGTTGCTGGCGCACCGCACAATATCCTCTTGAAACCCGGGGCTTCGGCACGATTTGCAGCTTGCGCTTAAAATAGAGGCAAGTTTTGAGACGTTCCCACAGGAGATTTTCATGAACGCAGTCGCGCAGGCAGCCACGCCCGATGTGAACGAGGTTCCGGCTCCGCTGGTCTTTACCGACAGCGCTGCGGACAAGGTCAAGCAACTGATCGAAGAAGAAGGCAACCCGGAGCTGAAGCTGCGCGTATTCGTGCAGGGCGGCGGGTGCTCGGGCTTCCAGTACGGCTTCACCTTTGACGAAGACACCAACGAAGATGACACGGCCATGGTTAAGAATGGCGTGACGCTCCTGATTGACTCGATGAGCTACCAGTACCTGGTGGGCGCCGAGATCGACTACAAGGAAGACATCAACGGCGCGCAATTCGTCATCAAGAATCCGAATGCTTCGACCACTTGCGGTTGTGGCTCGTCGTTCTCGGTCTGACGCGGTATCGCCGCAAAAAAAGCGCACTTCGGTGCGCTTTTTTTTTGCCCGTGAGTCTGGTGACGTTTCAGGCAGGATAGATCGTGCCGAGCACGCGCGGCCCCGACGCGCCGGTAGCGTGATGCAGATTGCCCGGCTCGCGGCGCACGCACTGACGGGCCAGCCAGGCGAAGGCGAGCGCTTCCACCTGATTGGCGGGTACGCCGAACTGGTCGCTAGGTGCAACGTCGACGCCAGGCAACTGCGCAGCAAGCCGATCCATCAAGGCGCTGTTGCGCGCGCCACCACCACAGATCACGAGGGAGTTCGCCTGGGGCGCATAGCGGCGAACCGCATCGGCAATGGTGTCGGTGGTCAGTGCCAGCAGGGTCGCTTGCACGACTTGGGGACGCAGGCGGTCTAGCGCATCACCCGCGCGGTATTTCAGCCAGGCAGGGTTGAACAGATCGCGGCCGGTGCTCTTGGGCGGTGGCAGGTCGAAGAAAGGCTCGGCGCGTAGTCGGGCGAGCAGGGCGTCATCGACATGGCCGGTGCGAGCCCAGGCGCCGTCACGGTCAAAGGTGTGCCCATGGTGCGTGTGGACCCAGTGATCAAGCAGGGCGTTGCCGGGGCCGCAATCGAAGCCGAGCACCGTGTCGCGTGCGTCCGATGCCTGCGGCGGCAGCACCGTCAGGTTGGCGATGCCGCCGATGTTGCAGACCACGCGCCATGCATCTTGCAGGCCAAACAGCGCCCGGTGGACGGCGGGCACCAGCGGTGCACCCTGGCCACCGGCAGCCACATCACGGCTGCGGAAATCGGCAATGACATCGATGCCGGTGTGCTCGGCCAACACAGCTGCATGCTGTGTCTGGCGCGTGTAACCAAGGCCATCGTGCGCGCCCGGCTGATGGCGGATGGTCTGGCCGTGTGCGCCAATGGCGCGGATTTCACGGCGGATACAACCGCTCTTCCTCAGCAGTTGCTCGACGCATTCTGCATACAGGCTGGCGAGCGCGTTGGCGGCCAGGGCTTCGCGATGAATCTCGTCGTGACCGGCGTGCTGCAGATTGAGGAATGCATGGCGCAACTCCGGCGGGAAGGGCGCGTAAGCATCGGCCACCAGTACCGGGTGGGCACCGGAGAAATCAACCAGTACACCATCGACGCCGTCCAGGCTGGTGCCGGACATCAGGCCGATGTAGAGCTCGCTGTGGGAATGGGAGGCGCTTGTCATGCGCGTGAGCATACCAGCGGGGGCACGGGGCGGGGGGGCTGAGGAGGCCGGCCGGAAGGCATCCGTTGGGCGGGAGTGCGCATCACGGTAAAATCGCGGGATTGCGCGGCTGACGCTTTCTGCACGGATGTCGGCCATCGCGCACGCACTGGTTTCCCGATTGTTGTTTCTCGTCCGCGCCGCTGAGTTTCTCGGTGGGCGCGGTGACCTTTCTTTTTGCCATGACCGCATCTGACGCCTCCACCGTTCCTGCTTCTGAACACGCCGTGCCGGCCACGCCGAAGTATCCGATCACACCGGAGGTGGCGCACGCGATGGAAGTGTCGCTGCGCGGCTGCGACGAACTGCTGGTTGCTGCCGAATGGGAGCAGAAGCTGGCCAAGAGCGCCGCCACCGGCGTGCCGCTGCGTATCAAGTTGGGCCTGGACCCGACCGCACCGGACATCCACATCGGCCATACGGTGGTGCTCAACAAGATGCGCCAGCTGCAGGACCTGGGCCATCAGGTGATCTTCCTGATTGGCGATTTCACCTCGACGATCGGTGACCCGTCCGGCCGCAACGCGACGCGCCCGCCGCTCACGCGCGAGCAGATCGAAGCCAACGCGCAGACCTACTACCGTCAGGCCAGCATGGTGCTGGACCCGAACAAGACCGAGATCCGCTACAACAGCGAATGGTGCGACCCGCTGGGCGCGCGCGGCATGATCCAGCTGGCTTCGCGCTACACCGTGGCCCGCATGATGGAGCGCGACGACTTCACCAAGCGCTATAAGGCCGGCGTGCCCATCTCGGTGCACGAATTTCTCTACCCGCTGATGCAGGGCTACGACTCGGTCGCGCTCAAGTCCGACCTGGAACTGGGCGGCACCGATCAGAAATTCAACCTGCTGGTCGGCCGCGAGCTGCAGAAGGAATACGGCCAGGAGCCGCAGTGCATCTTGACCATGCCGCTGCTGGTCGGCCTGGACGGTGTGGAGAAGATGTCCAAGTCCAAGGGCAATTACGTTGGTATCAGCGAGGCGCCGAGCGACATGTTCGGCAAGCTGATGAGCATTTCCGACGACCTCATGTGGACGTACTACACGCTGCTGTCGTTCCGCCCGCTGGCCGAGATCGACCTGATGAAGCAAGAGATCGCGCTGGGCCGCAACCCGCGCGATTGCAAGGTGCTGCTGGCGCAGGAGATCGTCGCGCGTTTTCACAGCCAGGCCGATGCCGAGCGCGCATTGGAAGACTTCAACCACCGCGCACGCGGCGGTGTGCCGGACGACATTCCGCAGATCGAGCTGTCGGGCGCGCCACTGGGCATCGCCCAGTTGCTCAAGCAGGCCGGCTTGTGCCCGTCCACGTCGGAAGCCAACCGCAACATCGAGCAGGGCGGCGTGAAGATCGACGGCACCGTCATCAGCGACAAGGGTTTGAAGATCGAAGCCGGCACGTTTGTCGTGCAGGTCGGCAAGCGTCGTTTTGCGCGCGTGGTGCTGGCGTGATTGGACTGATCCAGCGCGTCTCGCAGGCGGCGGTGCGGGTGGACGGCCGCGTGGTCGGCGAGATCGGCCCGGGGCTGCTCGCGCTCGTGTGTGCCGAACGCGGTGACACTGCCGCCGAAGCCGATCGCTTGCTGGAGAAGCTGCTGAACTATCGCGTGTTCTCCGATGCACAGGGCAAGATGAACCTGCCGGTGCGCAACATGGATGGCAACGGGCAGGCAGGCGGCTTGCTCGTGGTGTCGCAGTTCACGCTGGCGGCCGATACCAAGTCCGGCACGCGCCCGAGCTTTACGCCGGCGGCAGCACCAGAAGATGGCCGCCGCCTGTATGAGCATTTCGTGGCGCGGGCGCGGGCACAGCATCCCATCGTCGCCACCGGCGAGTTTGGCGCGGATATGCAGGTGTCGCTCGTCAACGATGGCCCGGTCACGTTCTGGCTGCAGGTGGCGCCGCAAGCCGCACCTGTCAGCAAGAAGGCCGAGCCTGAAGCTGCCAAATCAGCCGGCAAATCTGCCGCCCAATCTGTCTGACCTTTCTGACTTGCTCTGGAACCCGTGATGCCACGCGCCGCTGCCATCCCCATGCCGTTGCCGCAGATCACCCACATCGTGCTGGTCCGCCACGGCGAGACCGACTGGAACCGTGAGCGCCGTCTGCAGGGCCAGCTCGACGTGCCGCTGAACACGCAGGGGCTGGAGCAGGCCACGCAGCTGGGCCGCGCGCTTGCGCGCGAGCGGTTTGATGCCGTGTATGCGAGCGATCTCTCGCGTGCTAAGCAGACCGCGCAGGCGCTGGCGGATGAAGTTGGTGTGACCGTGCGCGATGACGCCGGCTTGCGTGAGCGGTGCTACGGTGAGTTCGAAGGCCTGACCTACGCCGAGGTCGCCGAAAAACATCCCGCCGAGTTTGCTGCCTGGCAAGAACGTGTGCCTGACTTTGCGCCCCCCGGTGGCGAGACGCTTACTGGTTTCCACGAGCGTGCCGTGGAAACCGCCCTGCGCCTGATTCGCCGCCACCCCGGCGAGCGCATCGCGCTGGTCAGCCACGGCGGCGTGCTGGATTGTCTCTACCGTCACGCCAACGCCATGACACTCACCGAGCCGCGCCAGCACGAGTTGCGCAACGCCAGCATCAACCGGCTCTCATCCGATGGTCATCAACTGACCGTGCTGCAGTGGGGGGATGTCGTGCACCTGGATTTGCTGGTGCTCGACGAAGTCGACCGCCGCGTGCCCTAGCGCTGCGCTGCCGGCTGGGTTCAGAACCCGGAGCGTGGAGTGTGGGACCTCAAACATCGGGTTCAGAACCGCAACGGTGGAGTGCAGAACCCCGAACGCGGCGTCCGGAACGCGACCGACCCGAGTTCAGAACCGCAAACATCGCGTTCAGAGCCTTGAGCGTAGCGTTTAGATCGCCGCATGTGGGGTTCTGAACCTCAACGACGGCGTCTGGAACCCGAGACATCCGAGTTCAGAACCTCGATCGCCGAGTCCCGAACCCGGCGCGGTGCGTTCAAAACACTGAATACCGGGCTTTCGGGCTTTGAACCGCAAGCGTGGGTTTGAGCGTGTGACGCGCTACACCTTCAGCCGGAACGGTGTGAAGTTGGTGTCGCGGTCGTAGTAGTCCTCGTTTTCGGCGCGCTTGAGGAAGGCGACGACGCGGTAGGTGAGCGGCATGGCCACGATTTCCCAGCCGGTCTTGAGGATGTATTGCGCGATGGCCACGCGCAGTACCTGCTCGTGGGGCCAGATGCCGTAGAAGGCGATCACGTAGAACAGCGAAGAGTCGACCGCCTCACCCGCCATCGTGGAGCCCACGATGCGCGTCCACAGCCATTTCCCGTTGCTCCAGATCTTCATCTTCGCCAGCGTGTAGCTGTTGGTGAAGCTGCCGCACCAGAACGCGATGAGCGACCCGGCGACGATGCGCGGGGTGTTGCCGAACACGTCATTCAGGCTCTTCTGGTAGTCGGCCATGAACGGCGCCACGGGCAAGGCCAGTACCACCAGTGCCATGAACGACGCGAAGATCAGCGCAGCAAAGCCGGCCCACACCACGCGCCGGTCGCGGCCGTAGCCGTACACCTCGGTGAGGATGTCGCCGAAGATGTACGAGATGGGGAAGAACAGCACGCCCGCGCCAAACGTGACGGGCCCGATGATCGGCAGCGTGACTTGCGCCGCCTTGGCCGCGCCGATCAGGTTCGAGCACAGCAGCACCGTCACGAAGGCGGCCATGACGAAGTCGTAGTAGCGGAAGTTGCGCTGAGGACTTGGGGTGGTCATGGCGGGTATGAGGCAGGCTGTTAGTTGTTGCCGTCCCAGAGGTCGCCCTTGGGGGCGCCCAGCCCAAAGTGCTGGTACGCCGAGGCGGTGGCCATGCGCCCACGCGGCGTGCGCTGCAGGTAGCCCTGCTGGATCAGGTAGGGCTCGAGCACGTCTTCAATCGTGTCGCGCTCTTCGCCAATGGCGGCGGCTAGGTTGTCGATGCCAACAGGCCCGCCGTTGAACTTGTGCAGGATCGCTTCGAGCAGCTTGCGGTCCATCAGGTCAAAGCCGACCGCATCCACATCGAGCATCGCCAGCGCGGCGTCGGCCACCTCACGGGTGATCACGCCATCGGCCTTCACCTCGGCGTAGTCGCGCACGCGGCGCAGCAGGCGGTTGGCGATACGGGGCGTGCCGCGTGAGCGCTTGGCGATCTCCAGCGCACCTTCGTCCACGATGTGCGCGTTCAGCAGGCCCGACGAGCGCGTGACGATCTTCGCCAGCTCGGCGGGCGTATAGAACTCCAGCCGCGCGACGATGCCGAAGCGGTCGCGCAGCGGGTTGGTCAGCATGCCGGCACGCGTGGTGGCACCCACCAGCGTGAACGGCTGCAGATCGAGCTTGACCGAGCGCGCCGCCGGGCCCTCGCCGATCATGATGTCGATCTGGTAGTCCTCCAGCGCCGGGTACAGGATTTCCTCCACCACGGGCGAGAGTCGGTGGATCTCGTCAATGAAGAGGACGTCGTTGGCTTCGAGGTTGGTGAGCAGCGCGGCCAGGTCGCCTGGGCGCTCCAGCACGGGGCCGGAGGTCTGGCGCAGGTTGACGCCCATCTCGCGCGCAATGATGTGCGCCAGCGTTGTCTTGCCCAGGCCCGGCGGGCCGAACAGCAGCACGTGGTCGAGCGCCTCGCTGCGGTTCTTGGCCGCCGTCATGAAGATGTCGAGCTGGCCGCGCACCTTTTCCTGGCCGACGTATTCGTCGAGCAGTTTGGGGCGCAACGCGCGCTCGAAGGCCTCCTCGTTGGGGGAGGCGGGCGTGGCGGAAATCAGGCGTTCAGCAGAAACAGCCTTGGCGGCGAGCTTGTCGGTTTCGATCATGACGGGAGGGCGGCGCGGACGGGCCATTCTACCGCCTCGCTACCGCCCGGGCTTCAGCCTTTTGAGAGGGCTTTGAGCGCCAGCTTGATGCCTTCGGACACGCCCGTGCCGGCCGGCACTTGCTTGATGGCCAGCGCGGCTTCCTTGTCGGAATACCCCAGCGCCAGCAGGGCGTTGAGCACGTCCACCGCATCGTCCGACACGGCGGGGCCGCCTGTAACCGTACCCAGGTCCGCGCCAAGCTTGCCCTTGAGTTCGAGCAGCAGGCGCTCAGCGGTCTTCTTGCCGATGCCCGGGATGCGTGTCAGCCGCCCGGCCTCCTGCAGCGTCACGGCTTGTGCAAGTTCAGCCACCGACATGCCTGATAGCACCGCCAGTGCAATCCGCGCACCGATGCCCGAGATCTTGATGAGCTGGCGGAAGGTCTCGCGTTCGGCGGCGGTGCCGAAACCATAGAGCAGGTGCGCATCCTCGCGCACGATCTGCTGGACGAGCAGCACGACCTTCTCGCCGGTGGCGGGCAGGTTGTAGAACGTGCTCATCGGCACGTCGATCTCATAGCCGACGCCGTGGCAATCGACCAGCAGGTGCGGCGGGTTCTTTTCGATCAGCGTCCCGGCAATGCGTCCGATCATGGGTGGGGTTCCTCCTCCAAAACGGGACGCAGTGTAGCCGATGCCGGGTCGCGCAAATGCCTTAGCGCTTGAATGTCGATACGGCCTGTCGCCCGATGGCCGGATCGTCGGTGAAGAAGCCATCGACCCCTGCACGCAGGAAGGCCTGGATTTCCTGGATCGAGCCGTTCACGTTGCGCGTGTTGTCCGCACCACTGCGCAAGGATGGCGGCAGGAAGGTGTTCTCTGGCCGGAAGGTGTACGGGTGAACGACCAGACCAGCGTTGTGCGCGTTGCGGATCAGGTCGGTCGGGGCGGTCAGCTTGCCGTTGGCATCCAGCCCCATGATGCTGCTCTTGTCCGGGCCCACGCCGTTGGCATACGCGGCAATGTCGCGCATGCCTTGGCGGGTCATCATGTCGCCGAAGCTGCGGCTGTCCTTGGCGACGACAAAGTCGTAGGGTTGTCGGCCGGATGTGCCCATCAGTTGCACGAGCCGCCAGTTGGGCTGGCTGCCGCCGATCCTGTTGCGGATGGCCTTGAGGTTGGCGACTTCGAGCGACTGGATATAGACCGTGGTGCGGCTGGCCGTGAAGGCATCGCGGCGCAGGCCGTCGATCAGCTTGTCTTCCAGCGGCAGGCCGATCGACTGGAAGTACGTCGGGTGCTTGGTTTCCGGATAGATGGCGATGTTGCGGCCAAGCCTGGTGGATTGGTCCCTCGCCAGCGCAACGATCTCGTCGAGCGTGGGGATGGCGAACTGGTCGTTGTAGGTTGTGTTGCTCGGGCGGATGCTGGGAATGCGTTCCCGCGCGCGTAGCGTCTTCAATTCGCTGAGCGTGAAGTCTTCCGTGAACCAGCCGGTCACGCTCTGGCCGTCGATCGTCTTGGTAGTCTTGCGGCCAGCAAACGCAGCGACGTCGGCCACGTTGGTGGTGCCGGAGATCTCGTTCTCATGCCGCGCCACCAGCACGCCGTCCTTGGTCGAGACGAGATCCGGTTCGATGACGTCGGCGCCATCGTCGATGGCCTTCTGGTACGACGCCAGTGTGTGTTCGGGCCGCAGTGCGGAGGCGCCCCGGTGGCCGATGACCTGAATGGTGGTGATGGGCGTGGTGTCGCCACCGCCACCGCCATTGTTGCCACCGTGGTTGTATTCCATCCGGCAGGCGGACAACGCAACGACTGCAGTCAGGGCAAGCGGGCTCAACAGGGTAAGGCGACGCAGCATCGGGGGCTCCCGGAAACGGACTCACCGCATGGTAGTCGCGGGGCCGCGAGGGAGCTACCCGCAGGCTTTGAGAATCCTGTCAGCCGACCAGACGGCCGCGCCGTACGCGCAGGCCCTTTTGCGCAAGCTGCGGCGCCAGCCCGGCCATGGCGGCAAGGGTCTCGCCGCCGTGTGCGTGGCAGATCGCCACGCCGAGTGCGTCGGAGGCATCCGAGCCGGGTTTGCCTTCGAGGTTGAGCAGGCGCACGACCATCTCCTGCACCTGGTCTTTGTTGGCGCGGCCGTAGCCGACCACGGCCTGCTTGAGTTGCAGCGCGGTGTATTCGAACACCGGCAGGTTGCCGCTCATCAACCCGCAGATCACCGCGCCGCGTGCCTGGCCCAGCAACAGCGTCGACTGCGGGTTGACGTTGACGAACACCTTCTCGATGGACGCGCAGTCGGGCCGGTACGTGCTCACCAGTTCCGATACGCCGTCGTACAGCGTCTTCAGCCGGCTGGGCAGGTCGGCATTGCCGTTGCTCTTGATCGTGCCCGAGGCCACGTAGACGAGCATATGGCCGTGCCGTTCAAGTACGCCAAAGCCGGTTGTGCGAAGGCCGGGGTCGATGCCGAGGATGCGCATGCAAGCGTGAGTGAGGAGCCAAAGAAAAACGGGGCAAGGCGCCAGTTTACGCCTTGCCCCGTTGATCGGTCATTCTTGAGAGAAACGTGCTTAAACCGAAGCGAAGCGGTTCTGGTGGTTCAGCGCCGCCGCAGACAGTACATATCGGTACGGCAAGGCGGCGCTGGGCCGCCAGAATCGGTTTAAGCGCGTTTCTTAGTGGCGGAAGTGACGCGTGCCCGTAAAGATCATCGCCACGTTGCGCTCGTCGGCAGCGGCGATCACTTCATCGTCGCGCACCGAGCCGCCCGGCTGGATCACGCACGAGGCGCCGGCATCGACCACCACGTCCAGACCATCACGGAACGGGAAGAACGCATCCGACGCCACGGCCGAACCGGCCAGCGTGAGGCCTGCGTTCTGCGCCTTGATGCTGGCGATGCGGGCGGAGTCCACACGGCTCATCTGGCCGGCGCCCACGCCCAGCGTCATGCCGCCGCCGCAGAACACGATGGCGTTCGACTTGACGAACTTGGCGACGCGCCAGGCGAACATCAGGTCGTCCATTTCCTTCGGGGTCGGGTGGCGCTTGGTCACCACGCGCAGCTCGCTCGGCTGCACGTTCTTGGCGTCCGGGCTCTGCACCAGCAGACCGCCGCCAACGCGCTTGAAGTCGTACGCGTTCACGCCCTTGCCGAGCGGGATCTCCAGCACGCGCACGTTCTGCTTGGCCGCGAACACGGCACGCGCGCCTTCCGAGAAGCCCGGGGCGATCAGCACTTCCACAAACTGCTTGGCAACGATTTGCGCGGCTGCTTCGTCCAGCGGCACGTTGAAGGCGATGATGCCGCCGAAGGCCGAGGTCGAATCCGTCTTGAAGGCCTTTTCGTACGCTTCTTGCGCGGTGCCACCGATGGCCACACCGCACGGGTTGGCGTGCTTGATGATCACGCACGCGGCGCCCTTGGCCGGGTCGAACGACTTCACGCATTCCCACGCGGCATCGGCGTCGGCGATGTTGTTGTACGACAGCTCTTTGCCCTGCAGTTGCTTGTACGCAGCCAGCGCGCCGTCCGTGGCCTTGAGGTCACGGTAGAAGGCGGCCGACTGGTGCGGGTTCTCGCCGTAGCGCATTTCCTGCACCTTGTCGAAAGCCAGGTTCAGCGTTTGCGGATAGGCGCTGCGCGTGCTGTGCGACTTGTCGGCGCCCAGGCTGGTCAGGTAGTTGGTGATGGCGCCGTCGTACTGTGCGGTGTGCGCGAACACCTTCTTGGCCAGCATGAAGTTGGTTTCGTAACCGACCGTGTTGTTGTTGGCCTGCATCTCGGCCAGTACGGTGGCGTAGTCGGCCGGGTCAACGATGACGGTCACGTCGCGGTGGTTCTTGGCAGCGGAACGCAGCATGGTCGGGCCGCCGATGTCGATGTTCTCGATGGCGTCAGCCAGCGTGCATTCGTCCTTGGCCACCGTCTGCTGGAACGGGTACAGGTTCACCACCAGCAGGTCGATGGTCGGGATGCTGTGTTCAGCCAGCGCGGCCATGTGCTCGGGCAGGTCGCGGCGGGCCAGGATGCCGCCGTGCACCTTCGGGTGCAGCGTCTTGACGCGGCCATCGAGCATTTCCGGAAAGCCGGTGTAGTCCGCCACTTCCGTCACGGGCAGGCCCGATTCGGCCAGCAGCTTGGCGGTGCCGCCGGTGGAGAGGAGCTTGACGCCGCGCGCGTGCAGGGCGCGGGCAAAGTCGACGATGCCGGTCTTGTCGGAAACGGAAAGCAGGGCTTGCTGGATCATGGTGGGAACGCCGTTGGGCGAAAGTGGCACCTTGCGATGCCGTCAGAAAGGAAATCGGTTCGAAGCCTGAACGCTATCTCAGCCAGGTCACAGCAACCCGTGCTGTTGCAACTTTTTGCGCAGCGTGTTGCGGTTGATGCCGAGGTAATCGGCGGCCTGCGACTGGTTGTTGGAGGCCCATTCCATCACGGTTTCCAACAGCGGCCGTTCAATGGCCTGCAGCACCATGTCGTAGACGTTGGACGGGTTTTCGCCATCCAGGTCGCGGTAGTACGTATCCAGGCTGTCGCGGATGCAGCGTTCGATCGGGTTGCGGCTCATGCGGCAAGCGGTTCCTTGTTGTTGTCGTTGTTGCCCGTCGTGGGGCGCTCGCTGTCGGCGGTGTGCTGGTCTTCGTAGACCAGACGGTCGGACAGCGCGCGCTGTTCGTCGAAGAACGCGTTGACGGCAGCAAGCTGTGCCGCAGTGTCTTCGATCGTGTTCATGCGGTGGCGGAACAGGTTGGCCCCCGCCAACCCGCGCGTGTACCAGGCGATGTGCTTGCGTGCGGTGCGCACGCCGGTGTATTCGCCGTAGAACGCGTAGTGCTCTTCCAGGTGCGTGTTCATGATGCCGCGAATTTCTTCCACCTCCGGCGCCGGCAGCAGCGTGCCGGATTGCAGGAAGTGTTCGATCTCGCGGAACAGCCACGGGCGCCCCTGCGCCGCGCGGCCGATCATGATGGCATCGGCGCCGGTCACCGCCAGCACGTGCTTGGCCTTGGCCGGCGTGGTGATATCGCCGTTGGCCACCACCGGAATCCGCACCGATGCCTTGACCGCGGCGATGGTGTCGTACTCCGCATCGCCGTGGTACAGGTCCGCACGGGTGCGGCCGTGCACGGTCAGCATGCTGATGCCGGCATCTTGCGCGATGCGCGCCACGCTGAGCGCGTTGCGGTGTTCGCGGTCCCAGCCGGTGCGGATCTTGAGCGTGACCGGCACGCGGTCTCCCACGGCACCGACCACCGCCTCGACGATGCGCTGGACCAGCGGCTCGTTCTGCAGCAGGGCGGAGCCGGCGGCCACATTGCACACCTTCTTGGCCGGGCAGCCCATGTTGATGTCGATGATCTGCGCGCCGCGGTCGACGTTGTAGCGCGCGGCTTCGGCCATCATCATCGGTTCGGCGCCAGCAATCTGCACGGAGATCGGTTCGACTTCGCCCGTGTGGTTGGCGCGCCGCATGGTTTTTTCGCTTTTCCAGAGCTGCGCGTTGGACGCGACCATCTCGGACACCGCATAGCCCGCGCCAAGCCGCTTGCAGAGCTGGCGGAACGGGCGGTCCGTCACACCCGCCATGGGGGCGACGAACAGGTTGTTGCGGAGGGTATGCGGTCCGATCTGCACGGTGCGCGATGCGTGGCTAGGGATGGAGAAACGAAAAAACAGCCCCTTCCGCCCGGGTCGGTGGACACGTTGGGCGGAGCGACGGGGGTGAAAATGCGAGGTCGGGATTTTACCGCCAAACGGCCGAATTGCCTAAATGTTGTGCACAAACTATGCGGCGGTCCGGTTGGCACGGGCGTCGCTGTCGTGGCAATCGTTACCGGAACCGCTGCAGGCTATAGGGGCCAGCGTCGATGAACGGGGCGCGTCCGGCCACCAGATCGGCGATCAGCCGTGCCGTGCCGGGGGCACCAGTCATGCCGAGATGGCCGTGGCCAAAGGCGAAGAAAACGTTGCGGTATCGCTCCGAGCGATCAATCAAGGGCAGGCTGTCCGGCAGGGATGGCCGATGGCCCATCCAGGCGCTGTCCTCGGCAAACGCGAGGCCGGGGAAGAGCTGCTGGCCCTGTCGCTTCAGGATGTTGGCGCGCCGGTAGTCGGGCGGGGCATCCAGCCCGCCGATCTCCACTGTGCCCGCAATCCGCAGGCCGCCTTCCACGGGCGTGGCGATGAACTTGCGTTCGCAATCCATGATCGGTCGCGAGGGCTGTACGGTGGGCGCAGACAGCGTAGTGTGATAGCCGCGCTCGGTATCCAGCGGGACACGAATGCGCGTGAGCCTGGCGCCCAGCCGCATCGACCAGGCTCCCGCACAGAGGATGAGCGTGGAAACGGACAGCGTGCCGCAATCCGTGTACAGCCGCGTGGGGCCATGCTCGCCAAACTCGAAATCCAGCACTTTGCGCCGCAGGACCGTGCCGCCCGCCGCCACAAAGTTGGCCGCCAGCGTTTTGACCAGCCGTTCCGGATTGCACGTGAAGCCGTTGTCGGGCAGCAGCAGGCCCGATTGAATGTCGGGCGCCAGCGAGGGTTCCAGTTCGCGGGTCTCGCCTGCGCTCAGCGCTTGCGAGCGCACGCCCGTCGTGTCGCGAATCGACTGCGCCAGCCGGTCGCCCGACGAACGCGCCAGCGTGCGCCATACATACAGATGGCCCGACTGGCGGATCAGCCCGTCATATTGCGCGGCGTCGAGCAGGCCGCGATAGCCGGGAAAGGTCGCGCCAAAGAGGTTCGCCAGTGGCGCTGCTGTCGCGCGGGCTTGTGCCTCGTTGCCCGCGCGTACCCATTGCAATAGCCAGGGCAGTGCGCGTGGCAGGTATGGCCAGCGTACGGTCAGCGGCCCCATCGGGTCGGCCAGCCATTTCGGTACCTGCTTGAGCATGCCCGGCAGCGCCATCGGCACAACCGAGGCCACGCTCAGGCAACCTGCGTTGCCGAATGAGCAACCTTCGCCCACGCCGGCCTGATCCAGCAAGGTGACTTGGTAGCCGTCGCGCTGCAGCTGCAACGCGCATGCAGTACCGACAATGCCGGCGCCCACCACGGTTGCGTGTGGGCGATCTCCGGCACGGGGTGGGTTCACGCGCTAGCCCCGCTGCCCGAACATCATCTGCCGTGCCAGCCCGTGCTTGAGCGGCGGCAGGCATTCCAGCAGCGTGAGCGCCGCGCCGCGCAGGTGGCCAAACGGCCGGCCCGGCACCGCAAACGCGCGCGGCAGCAGATCGGTCAGGCCGATGGTCACGGCGCGGTCGAATGCGCGTTCGCGGGCAAAGCGCGCCAGTGCGGCGGGCGTTGCCCCATCGCGCAGCGCACGTGCCATCTCGAACGCATCGCGCAGCCCTAGGTTGAAGCCCTGGCCGGCGACCGGGTGAATGGTCTGCGCGGCGTTGCCGATGGCGGCGACGCGGCGGTCGACGGGGATGCGCTGGGCATGCAGGCCGAGCGCGAAGGTGTGGCGCGGGCCGACCTGTGTGAAGTGGCCCATGCGGTCGCCAAAGGCGGTGCTCAATTCTGTGAGGAAGGTGTCTTCCGGCAAACCGGCGCGGCGGCGCGCCTCGTCGGGCGAGCAGCACCAGACCAGCGCGTAGCCCGGGCCCTGGGCGTCGTCCTGCGGTAGTAGCGCGAGCGGGCCCTCGTTGGTGAAGCGTTCCCAGGCCCAGCCTTCCAGCGGCGCCGAGCAGCGGACATGCGCGACGATGGCGGTCTGGCCGTAGTCGCGCCGGCGTGCGTGCGAGAGTCCGCCGGCCTGCTTGCGCGCATCGTCAAACAGGCCGCCTTCGGCTTGCACGACGACTTCGGTTTCGATGGCAAGTGGATGGCGCCCTTCGCGCAATGCCCGCACACGTGCCGGAGCGATGGTGCCGTCGGCGCGCGGCAGTTGCTCTACGCGCTCGACCGGCGTGTGGTCATAGCGTGTGAGGCGGTTCGGGTAACGCTGCATCTGCGTGGCCAACGCGGTGTTGAGCGCGGTGCTCAGGTCGCCGTATTGCACGACGTGACCAAGCGCGGGGACGTCGTAGTCTTCGCGGCGGATATGGGCTTGCCCAAAGTGGCCGCGCTGCGAGACATGGATATGCGTAATGGGCGTGGCGCGTGCTGGCCAGCCGCCAATTTCCTGCAGCAGCACGCGTGAGCCGTGCGACAGTGCCAGCGCGCGCGGGTCACGCGCCGCCGCTTCGGCGTCGCGCGCATCGAACAGGGCGATGCGCCAGTCGGTATCGCGCAGCAGCCAGTTGGCCAGCGCCAGCCCCACCGGCCCGGCGCCGACGATGGCAACATCGAAGTCCGGCGCGGTCGCGGATGCGTCCGTCATTGCTGGCCTCGCATCACCGCTTCGATTTCATCCGCGGCCACTGGTACGTCGCGCGTGATGATCTCGCAGCCGTTGGGCGTGACGATGGCATCGTCTTCGATGCGGATGCCGATGTGCCAGTACTGCTCGGGCACACCCGCGGCGGGGCGCACGTAGATGCCGGGCTCGACGGTCAGCACCATGCCCGGCTCCAGCGGTCGCCACGGGCGTTCACCCTGCGCAGGTGCGGCGCCAGGCGTACGGTATTCGCCTACGTCATGCACATCCATGCCGAGCCAGTGGCCGGTACGGTGCATGTAGAACTGGCGGTACTGGCCGCCGGCGAGCACGTCGTCGAGGGTGCCGACTTGGTTTGCATCCAACAGACCGGTATCGAGCATGCCCTGCGCCAGCACGCGCGTGGCGGCGTCGTGCGGCACGTTGTACGGCACGCCGGGGCGCGTCTCGGCAATGGCGGCTTCCTGTGCGGCGACCACGAGTTCATACAGTTCGCGCTGCGGGCCGGTGAAGCGGCCGTTGACGGGGAAAGTGCGCGTGATGTCCGACGCGTAGCCGTCCAACTCGCAGCCAGCGTCGATCAGGCAGAGATCGCCGTCGCGCAGTTCCGCATTGCCAGCGCGGTAGTGCAGCACGCACGCGTTCGGGCCGGTGGCGACGATGGAGTTGTAGGCGACGCTCTGTGCGCCGTGGCGGCGGAATTCATAGAGCAGCTCGGCTTCGAGGTGGTATTCACGCAGGCCGGCGCGCGAGGCTTGCATGGCGCGCACGTGTGCCCCGGCTGAGATGCGCCCGGCGCGGCGCATGATGTCGAGTTCACCCGGGTCCTTGAACAGGCGCAGTTCATCCAGAATGGCGCGCACGTCGAGCGCCTGATGCGGCGACGACACGCCTGCGCGGCCTTGCATGCGCACGGCGTCGAGCCAGCGGCGCATGCGGCGGTCGAACGTGCCGCTTTCGGCCAGCGGGTAGGCCACGGCTGCGGCGTTGGCGAGTAGCCCCGGCACGGTTGCGTCGATGTCTTCGACCGAATGCGCGGCGTCCAGGCCGAAGGCTTCCTTGGCCGCTTCGGGGCCGAAGCGGAAACCGTCCCAGATCTCGCGCTCTTCATGCTTGGGGCGGCAGAGCAGCACGCTGCGCGTGGGGCCCTCACCAGCCGGTGCGATGATGGCGAGCACCGCTTCGGGCTCCGTGAAGCCGGTCAGGTAGTAGAAATAGCTGTCGTGCCGATAGGGGTAATCGCTGTCGCGGTTGCGCATGGCTTCCGGCGCGGTCGGCACGATGGCCACACCGCCACCCGCCGCGCGCAGCCACTGCGCGACGCGCTCGCGGCGCTGGCGATAGGTCTGGAGGAAGGCGAGTTCAGTGGCGGACATGACGTGGATTCCGGCAGCAAAAGGATGCGTCGATTGTAACGCCGCCCTTGTTGTGCCATCCGGTGCCACCTCAATTGCAAAGAAAATTGTGACGTGCGGGGCCGTCCTCTAAAGTCTGGGGCCAGCATGGTCGATAGACGTCTGTGAGTTGCACCCCCCGGTTGCGACGTCTGCCCGCTATGGAACGGCCGTATTGCATCGGCCTGCCCAGGAGAACTGATGCTCGTCAGCAGCTACAACCCCCTGCTTGTCCTCCTTTCCCTCCTCGTGGCCATCCTGGCGTCTTATACGGCGCTGGATATGGCCGGACGCGTGGTAACCGCACAGGGCCGCGCGGCATTCTGGTGGCTGATAGGTGGGGCGTCAGCCATGGGGGTGGGTGTATGGGCAATGCACTTCATCGGCATGCTGGCGTTCAGCTTGCCGATTCCCCTTGGCTATGACGTGTGGATCACGCTGGCCTCGCTTGCCATTGCGATTGCGGCGTCAGCGTTTGCGCTGTGGCTGGTCAGCCGGAGCGAGCTGCCGTGGCGGCGCCTGGTTGGCGGCGCGCTGCTGATGGGCGCCGGCGTGGCCGGCATGCACTACACCGGTATGGCGGCGTTGCGCATGATGCCGGGCATCCATTACGACCCAGCCACATTTGCACTGTCGGTGGTGATTGCCGTGCTGGCATCGGGCGCGGCGCTGTGGATCGCGTTCCGCCTGCGTCGCCAATCGCATCGGGTGCGGGCATTGCGTGCTGGCGCAGCGGTGGTGATGGGCGTCGCCATTGTCGGCATGCACTACACCGGCATGGCCGCCGCCGCATTCCCCTACGCCAGCGTATGCGGTGCAGCCCACACCGGGGTGAGCGCCGAGTGGCTGGCGTTGGTCATCATCATCGTGACGCTGGCAGTGCTGGCCATTGCGCTGACCACTTCCGTGCTGGACATGCGCATGGAAGCGCGTACCGCCGTGCTGGCCACTTCGCTTGCCCAGGCCAACCAGGAACTGGCCTATCTGGCGCTGCATGACAATTTGACCAAGCTTTCCAACCGCATGCTGCTGGAAGACCGCCTGAACCAGGCGATCCGCACGGCCGATCGCGAGAAGCGCCGCTTTGCGCTGATGTTCATGGATCTGGATGGATTCAAGGCCATCAACGATGTCTACGGCCACCACGTTGGGGATCTGCTGCTGATTGATGTGGCACAGCGCGTCGTTACGCGTGTGCGCCAGCAGGACACCGTGGCACGCGTGGGCGGTGACGAGTTTGTCGTGCTCGCCTATGTGGATGATCCGCAAGACGCCGGGTCGCTGGCAGATGCACTGCTGGATGTGGTACGCGAGCCCTTCATGGCGGGCGGGCATGAGCTACGTGTGTCGACCAGCATCGGCATCGCCATGTACCCTGGTGACGGCGGCAACCAGCATGATCTGCTCACCAATGCCGATGCGGCCATGTACCACGCCAAGGGCCTGGGCCGGAACGCCTACTGCTTTTTTGAGCCGTCGATGAACGCCAACGTGCACAAGCAATTGCAGCTTGTGCAGGACCTGCGCCTGGCGATCGAACGCAACGAGCTCGTGCTGCACTACCAGCCGAAGTTTCATGCACCCGACGGCCCCATTGCTGGCGTGGAGGCGTTGGTGCGCTGGCAGCATTCGGTGCGCGGATTGTTGCCGGCCAATGACTTCATCCCGCTGGCCGAAAAGACCGGCCTGATCGTGCCGCTCGGCGCCTGGGTGCTGAACGAAGCCTGCCGCCAGATGGCGCAGTGGCGCAGCGAAGGGCATACCACGTGGAGTGTCGCCGTCAATCTCTCTGCGCTGCAGTTTGCCCACGCGGCGCTCATCGACACGGTGCGAGATGCGCTGGCGCGCCACGCGCTCGAACCGCACTGCTTGATGCTGGAGATTACCGAGTCGACCGCCATGCGCGATGCTGATGCCAGCCTGCGCATCCTGCAGCAGCTCGACGCCATGGGCGTGCGCATCTCCATCGACGATTTCGGCACCGGGTATTCCAGCCTGCTGTACCTCAAGCGCTTGCCGGCCAGCGAGCTGAAGATCGACCGCGGCTTTGTGCGCGACCTGGCGCACGACACGGAGGACGCGGCCATCGTGTCGGCCATCGTGGCGCTGGGCCAGACGCTGAACCTGCGTATCGTCGCCGAGGGGGTAGAGACGGCCGAGCAGCAGGCGTTTCTCACGCGGCTTGGGTGTGATTCGCTGCAGGGCTATCTGCTGGGCCGCCCGATGACGGCCGAATCATTAAGCGCGTCGGCGTCGGGCTGACTAGGCTGTCTGCGACCGCAGTTCGGCGTCCAGCGCAGCCAGTTGGGCTGGGGTGCCGACGTTTTCCCAGCGGCCATCGAAGCGTTCGCCGGTGGCGCGGCCTTCTGCAATGGCCTGGTGGTATAGCGGTGTCATCGCCAGGCGCGTGCCGGGCGCGATGCCTGCAAACAGGCGTGTGTCGTACAGGCCGATGTTGCCGAACGTGAGCCGTTGCGTGCCGTCGGCGTGCAGCACGCCATCATCAGCCAGGGCAAAGTCCCCACGCAGATGGTAGGGCGGGTTCGGCACCATCACGAGGTGCATGCCCGGCGCATGCTGCGCAGCCATGGCGCTCGCGCGCTCGCGCAGCGCGGCGTAGTCGTAGTCGCAGAACACGTCGCCGCTGATGGCGATGAACACGCTGTGGCCGTCACCGGCATGCAGCAACGGCATGGCCTGGGCGACACCGCCTGCAGTCTCCAGCGCTTCGCTCTCCGGCGAATAGGTAAGGCGTACGCCCCAGGCGCTGCCGTCGCCGAGCGCGGCTTCAATCTGCGCACCCAGCCAGGCATGGTTGATGACGATGTCGCGCACACCCGCTGCCGCCAGACGCTCGATCTGCCAGACGATCAACGGTTTGCCGCCAACCTTCAGCAGGGGCTTGGGCGTGTGGTCGGTCAGCGGCCGCATGCGATCACCGCGGCCCGCCGCAAAAATCATGGCCTTTATCGTGGAACTCAAGCCATCACCTTCAAGAGAATCAGCAGCACAGCCATGCCGCCGACGATGGTCCACATCGCGCTCTTGGTGAGGCGTGCGATGACGATGGCGACGATGCCGGCGATCAGGCGCGGGTTGTCGACCGACACCGCCAGCGCGCCGTCGCGCATCAGCAGGTCAGGTGCGATCAGCGCGGTCAGCATGGCGGCTGGCACGTACGGCAGGGCGCTGCGGAACCACATCGGCAGGTTCATGCGCCCTTCCAGCGCGATGAACGACAGGCGGATCAGGTAGGTGGCAGCGCCGGAAATCAGCAGCACGCCGAAGAGGATGAGTGCCTTCATGCTGCGGCCTCCGTCTTCGGTCGGGTGAGCAATCGCTCGACAATTGCGCCGATGGCAATGCCGACGCACGCTGCGCCCATCAGCCCCAGCTTGTGCGGCCAGCCCGTCCATGCCACTGCCAGTGCAGCCCCGGTGAGCGCAGCGGCCAGTTGGGCGCGCGTGCGCAGCGACGGCACCACGATGGCGATGAACGTGAGCGGCAGGAAGAAATCGAGCGGCCAGGTGGTCGGCACCTGCGCACCGAGCATCACGCCGACGATGGTCGATGCCTGCCAGCTCGTCCACAGCGCCACACCGGCGCCAAGAAAGTACCAGTGGCGGTAGGTTGTCTCTTCCGTACCCGAGTTTGCGTTGGAACGTGCATTGACGACGCGGCGGTTCATGGCGGCGAAAGCCTCGTCTGTCAGCAGATAGGCGATCAGCCATTTCCAGCGGCGCGGCAGATGCGCCAGCGCGGGGGCAATGCTGGCCGAGTACAGCGCATGCCGCAGATTCACCATCGACACGGTCGCCGCAATGACCAGCGCCGGCGCGCCGCCGGCCCATAGCTGCACCAGGATCATCTGCGAGGCGCCCCCGAACACGATGGCGCTCATCGCCACTGCAAGCCACGCGGGCATGCCGGCAGACGTGGCCAGCACGCCGTAGATCAGGCCGAACGGCACCACGCCCAGCAGCATCGGGGCGAGTGCGAGAACGCCGGCGCGGAATTCAGCAGCGCGTGGAGAGGCCATTGGCAATCAGAACGTGTAGCCGATCTGCTGGGCGCGATCTTCGAGCTGATCGAGCAGACGGGCGAGCGGGGCCAGCGCGTTGTAGCGGCCGCACACGCGGCGCAGGTAGGCGATGAAGCGGGGGGTGTCTTCCACGTAGCCGGTCTTGCCATCGCGGTAGCACAGGCGCGCGAAGATGCCGGCCACCTTCAGGTGACGCTGCGCGCCCATCCATTCGAGTGCACGGTAGAACTCGCCGAAGTCCTCATCCACCGGCAGGCCGGCTTTGCGGGCGGCTTCCCAGTAGCGCACGGCCCAGTCGAGCTCCTCTTCTTCTTCCCACGACAGGAAGGCATCGCGCAGCAGCGAGGCAGCGTCGTACGTGATCGGGCCATAGACCGCGTCCTGGAAGTCCAGCACACCCGGCCGCGACGGGTCGGCCGCGTTGATCATCAGGTTGCGCGGCATGTAATCACGGTGCACGTACACGCGCGGTTGGGCCAGGGCACTGTCGACCAGCAGCTTGAAGACCTTGTCGAGCGATTCACGCTGGGCCGCGTCGAGCGGGCGCTGCAGGTGGCGGTCGATGTACCAGTCGGGGAACAACGACAGCTCGCGGCGCAGCAGCGCTTCGTCGTACGGCGGCAGTTCGCCTTCGCGCGAGGCCGATTGCCAGCGCACCAGGGTGTGGATCGCCGGGCGAAACAGCGTATTGGCGTAGGTGAGATCGAAATTGCGCTCGCGCAGCGATTGCAGATAGGTTTGCGGGCCGAGGTCGGTCAGTAGCAGGAAGCCGTGGGCGATGTCCTGTTCCAGCACCTGCGGCGCGTGCACGCCGGCGCCGTTCAGCAGGCCGGCCACGTGGACGAACGGGCGGCAGTCTTCCTGCGGTGGAGGGGCATCCATCAAGATGAGGGTGCCAGGTTGGCTATTGACTGCGCCATCTACTCGGAAGTAACGACGGAAGCTGGCATCGGCCGAGGCAGGGCGCAGCGTATCGATGTGCAGCCCGTGGGCAGCGGGCAAAGTGCTGAGCCAGTCGCGCAGTTGGTCGAGACGCGCGTCGGTTGCGCCGGTGGCGGCGCCAGGGGTCGAAGCCATGCTGAGGGAATGCTGGAATGAGGCAGGAAAGAAGCCCCGTATAATACCCGACCGAGTTTCGTCGCGAGCGAGCGCCAGCCCCGTCTGGCCGGCCCGGAGCGGCAAAACACCGACCGATGATGTGCCTGCGCGCCCGGCGCCCACTTGCCCGGCGCGTGCCCAGTTTCCGACTTGCATGACCGAACCGAACCGAGCCAGGAAGACCCGGCAGCGCACTGCTGTTGCCAAGCCCGACGAGCGGGGCGCCGACAGGGCTGAACGCGGGGCCGCAAACCGGCGCAGCGCGCTGGCACTGCGGCCGCTGGTGTTCGCCGTGGCTGGGGTCTGGGCGGCGACGTCCGCAGCGCAGAGCCAGGACGCCGCGCAATCGGCGCCTGTGGCAACGTCGTCTGAGTCTTCCGTGACGGCGCTGGCCATCTCAGGCCCGGCAACGCCCGGCGGCAGCCCGCTGGTGCCCAAGATGGCCGAGCCGGTCCAGCGTCAGGACAACACCGTCCCCACGTTCACCGCGGCCGACAAGATGGACGGCCGCACCAATGAAGACGTGCATCTGCGCGGCCACGGTGAGTTGCGCCGCAACGGCACGGTGGTGAAGGGCGACACGCTCGACTACAACCAGGATACCGACGTCGCCACCGCCACCGGCAATGTGCGGCTGTTCAAGGGCGGTACGCTGGTCACCGGACCGGACGCCAAGCTCAAGGTGACCGCCAACGAAGGCACCATGAGCACACCGTCGTATGAGTTCCACACGACGGGCGGTCGCGGCAACGCAGATCGCATCGATTTCATCGACAAGGACAACACCCGCATCACGCACGGCACGTACACCACGTGTTCGCCAGACAACGTCGACTGGTACTTCAGCGCAAGCCGCATCGACATCGACAGCGATCGCCAGGTTGGCACCGGCCGCAATGGCGTCCTGCACTTCTTCGGTGTGCCTGTGTTTGCGGCGCCTGTGATGGATTTCCCGCTCAACGACGACCGGCGCAGTGGTTTCCTCGCACCGGTGTTCGGCTACAACAGCCGCAGCGGGGCCGACATCACGCTGCCGTACTACTTCAACATCGCGCCCAACCGCGATCTGACGCTGTACCCGCGTCTGCTGAGCCAGCGCGGTTTGCAACTGGGGGCGGAGTATCGCTATCTTGATCCGTCGTACAGCGGTGTTCTACGTGGTGAATTCCTGCCGGATGACCGTGAGGCGGGGCGCAACCGCTGGTCGATTTCGGCAGTGCATACGCAGCGTTTGGCTCCCGGTCTGAGCGCCTATATCAACTACAACAAGGTCTCCGACAACACCTATCCGGACGACCTTGGTCGCAGCATCGTCACCGCAACGCAGCGGCAGTACATTCAGGAAGGCGGCGTCACGTATTCGATCGGTGACTGGGTCGCTTTGGCGCGCGTACAGAAGTTCCAGACCTTGTCGACAGCCACCACACCGCTGTCGCCGCCATACGAACGCGTGCCGGAGTTGAGCCTGACGTACAACCGATACGACCTCGGCGGGTTCGACGTCAACTTTCAGACCAACTACACGCGGTTCTCGATCCCGACACCCGATACTGTGCAGGGCGAGCGCTTGTTCATGCAGCCGACGATCAGTTATCCGATCGTCCGCCCAGGCTGGTATGTCACGCCCAAGTTCATCTTGAACGCTACGTCGTATCGCCTGGATCGTCCGGCAGGCGACACGCAGGATACGCAGATCAACCGTACGCTGCCGACGTTCTCACTCGATTCCGGCATGACCTTCGAGCGGGATGCGACGCTGGTCTCCAAGCTGTTCGGCGTGAGCTATATCCAGACCTTGGAGCCGCGCCTGTTCTACGTGTACACGCCGTACCGCGATCAGTCGCAGATCCCGCTGTTTGATACCGGCCAGTCGGACTTCAACCTCGGCCAGATCTTCACCGAGAACCCGTACACCGGTTATGACCGCATTGCGGACAACAATAAGCTGACGGCGGGCGTGACCACGCGCTTTGTCGAGGCAGAGTCGGGTATCGAACGGCTGCGTGCCACGATCGCGCAGCGTATCGACTTCGAGGGCCAACGTGTGACGTTGGCAGGTGCTGCCCCCACCGCAGTGCGCCGCTACTCGGACTTGCTGGGCGCGACCACGATCCAGATGTTCCGCGGCATCTTTTTCGATACGAACCTTCAGTACAATCAGGACATCGACCGCATCATGCGTTCGACCGTGGCGTTCAGCTGGAAGCCGGAAGCTAACAAGGTGATCAACCTCGGCTACCGCTACTACCGCGCCGATGTCAACACCGGCCAGTTGCCGCTGGAACAGGCGGATATCTCGGCGCAGTGGCCGATCACGCGACGCCTGTATGGTCTGGGCCGCATCGGTTACGACATGGATGCGCGCAAGCCATCGGATATGCTGCTTGGTCTCGAATACGTGGCCGATTGCTGGGTTGGCCGCTTGGCCGTGCAGCGTTACAGCAACGCGGTCTCGGGCTATACGACACACATCTTTGCCCAGATCGAGTTCAAGGGCCTGTCGAAGGTGGGGAACAATCCGATCGACGTGATTCGTCTGAACGTGCCCGGCTATCAGCCGGTGACCGCGCAGCCGATTACGCCGTCCGTGCTGGATCAATATGAATAACGACATGATGGCTTTCCAATCGAACGCTGACCGCCTTGCCACGGGTGTGGCACCTGCCCGCCGCCTGGGCGCAATGACAAAGGCGCTGGTTGCGCTGGCCGTGGGTGCCGTGCTGGTGCCTGCTGTTTATGCGCAGCAGCCGCAGCAAAAGGGCGCACCGTTGAAGGGCATCTTCTCCAAGCCTGATTCGTCGCCCAGCCAGCCGCTGCTGCAGGGCACGCTGCCCGGGCCGACCGTTGCCGGCACGCCGCGCAGCCAGCTTGTCGACGAGGTGGTGGCTGTGGTCAACACCGACGTCATCACCCGTCGCGAACTGCTCAATCGTGCTGATCTGGTTGAGCGCACATTCCGCGCGCAGAATCGTCAATTGCCTCCGCGTGCCGATCTGCTGGGCGAGGTGCTTGAGCAGCTGATTTTGGAGCGCGTGCAGGCGCAAACCGCCAAGGAAAGCGGTATCCGCGTGTCCGATGCCGATGTGGACCGTGCCGTGGAAAGCGTGGCCCAGCGCAACAACCTGTCGGTACCGCAGCTCAAGAGCAAGCTGACGGAGTCGGGCATGGCGTACGACAAGTACCGCGATGACCTCCGCCAGGAGATTCTGCTGGCCCGCCTGCGCGAGCGCGAGGTGGATTCCAAGGTGCAGGTCTACGACGGTGAGATCGACAACTATCTGGCGCAGCAAGGTGGCGGTGCCACCGCCGCTGGCGAGCAGGAATACAACGTCTCGCAGATTCTCGTGCCGGTGGCCGAAGATGCCACGGCTGACCAGAAGGCCGCTGCGCGCAGCAAGGCCGAAAGCCTGCTCAAGCAAGCGCAGGGCGGTGCCGATTTCGCCAAGCTGGCGCGTGAAAATTCAGGTGCGCAAGATGCAGCCCAGGGCGGCGAATTGGGCCTGCGCCCGATCGGTCGCTTGCCGGCGGTGTTCGCCAACGCCGTGGTCGACCTGAAAGCCGGCCAGGTGGCGAGCCAGGTGATCGAAAGCCCGGCGGGTTACCACGTGATCAAGCTGGTGGAGAAGCGTGCCCCGACCACCGCCATTGCCACCAAGGTGCAGCAGACGCAGGTCCGCCACATCCTGATCAAGACCGGTGCGACCATGTCGGCCGACGACGCACGTCGCCAACTGGCTGGCTTGCGTGACCGTATCGTCCACGGCTATGACTTTGCCGATGCGGCACGCCGATTCTCGCAGGATGGTTCGGCCAGCGCAGGTGGTGAGCTGGGCTGGGTGTCGCCGGGTCAACTGGTGCCGGAGTTCGAACAGGCGATGAACCTGCTCAAGCCGGGTGAGGTCTCGCAGCCGGTGCAGAGCCAGTTTGGCGTGCACCTGATCCAGGTGGAAGGCCGCCGCGAAGCCGAAGTGCCGGTGGACCGTCAGCGTGACTATGCGCGCTCGGTGATCCGCGAGCAGAAGGTCCAAGCGGCGTATGAGGATTGGCTGCGCGAGTTGCGCGATGGCGCACACGTGGAATACCGCGTGAATCGCCAACAGCAATAAGCCTGTTACGCTGCGGGGTAACCGCATCGCTCACGGCCGCCTGCGGGCGGCCGTGGCATTTCTAGACTGACTTCGACACTGCTTCTGACAAGCGTCGCATGCTGAACATTGCAATCACGACTGGCGAGCCCGCCGGCATCGGTCCCGACATTACCGTGGCAGCGCTGCTGCATCTGGCGCGGCAGACATCGTCGCGCTATGCCGATGTGCAGTGGCACGTGATCGGTGATGCCGCGTTGCTGCAAGCCCGTGCCGATGCCATTGGCCAGGGCGACTTCTGGCGCGTGGCGTCCACGGCGCTGACCATCGTGGAGCGCCCGCTCGGCGCACCGGTGCGCGCGGGCGTGCTTGACGCGGCCAATGGGCGCTACGTGCTCGATCTGCTTGACGCTGCCATCGACGGCTGCCTGCACGACACGGCGGATGGTGCACGCTACGACGCGATGGTCACGGCGCCGGTGCAGAAGAGCACCATCAACGATGCCGGTGTGCCCTTCACCGGCCATACCGAATACCTGGCCGAACGCAGCCACACACCGCGTGTGGTGATGATGCTGGCCGGTCCGCAGCCCGCGCACAACAACGCGATGCTGCGCGTGGCCCTGGCGACCACGCATCTGCCGTTGCGCGAGGTGCCGGATGCCATCACGCCTGCCGTGCTCGACGAGACGCTGGACATCGTGCAGCGTGACCTGCGCGCCCGCTTCGGGCTGAGCGCACCGCGCATTCTCGTGACCGGGTTGAACCCGCATGCCGGCGAGTCCGGCCACCTCGGCCGCGAAGAAATCGAGGTGATCGAGCCTGCCATTGCCCGCGCGCTGGATCGTGGCATCCATGCCCGTGGCCCGTATCCGGCCGACACGCTGTTCCAGCCGCGCCTGCTGGCCGATGCCGATTGCGTGCTGGCGATGTATCACGACCAGGGTTTGGCGCCGCTCAAGTACGGCACCTTTGGCCACGGTGTGAACATCACACTGGGCTTGCCGTTCGTGCGCACGTCGGTTGACCACGGCACCGCATTGACACTGGCCGGCACGGGCCGCGCCGAGTTCGGCAGCATGCTCGAGGCGATCGACACCGCCATCGCCATGGCTCGGCATGCCTCTCGGGCAGCACGTTCCTGATTTCCGCTTTCACCTTTTTGATTTCGAGTTTCGCGATGGCACGATCCACGACCGGCGTTCACCAGGGGCATCAGGCCCGCAAGCGCTTTGGCCAGAACTTCCTGGTCGATGACGGCGTGATCCACGCCATCGTTGCGGCCATTGATCCGAAGCCCGACGACGTGCTTGTCGAAATTGGCCCCGGCCTGGGCGCGCTCACCGTGCCGCTCATGGAGCGTGTGCGTACATTGCAAGTGGTCGAGTTGGACCGTGACCTCGTGGCGCGCCTGCAGCGGCGCTTTGGTGATCGGCTGATCGTGCATGCGGGCGACGCGCTGGCTTTCGACTTTGGTGCGTTGCATGAGGCTGACCGGCCGCTGCGCATTGTCGGCAACCTGCCGTACAACATCTCTAGCCCGCTGCTGTTTCACCTGGCTACGTTTGCCGACCGCGTGCGCGATCAGCACTTCATGCTGCAGAAAGAGGTGGTCGACCGCATGGTGGCCGAACCGGGCAGCAAGGCGTTCAGCCGGCTGTCGGTGATGTTGCAGGTGCGGTACTACATGGAGCCGGTGCTGGATGTGCCGCCGGGCTCGTTCAACCCGCCGCCGAAAGTGGATTCCGCCGTGGTGCGGATGATTCCGTGGCCGGCGGACAAATCGCCCTACGCGCCGGTGGATATGCGTGCGCTCGGTACGGTGGTGACGATGGCGTTTTCGCAGCGGCGCAAGGTGCTGCGCAACACGCTGGGCGCGCTGCGTGACGTGATCGATTTTGAGGCACTGGGCTTCGACCTGGGTCGTCGCGCAGAAGAAGTGCCGATAGCGGACTTTGTGGCGGTGGCGAACGCGCTGCCGGCCAACCGCATCGCCAGCAGCGCGACAGACCTTACCGAAGATTGACGAGCAGGATGCCCGAGAGCACCAGCGCCGCGGCCAGCGCAAAGCGCAGGCCGACCGGCTCGTGCAGCAGCAGTACACCAAAGGCCACACCAAACAGCGGCGTCAGGAACGAGAACACCGATAACCGCGACGCCAGGTAGCGGCGCAGCAACCAGAACCACGTCAGGTAGCTGAAAAACGCAATCAGCACGGACTGATAGGCAAGGCTGGCCAGCGCGGTTGGCGTCAGGTTGGCCGTGAAGGCTTGGCCGGTGCCCGCGGCCATCACCATCAGCAATACCGCGGAGACGGCCAACTGGTACAGCAGCGTCTTTGCCGCCGGCGCATTCGACAGCTTGCTCGCGCGCACGACGATGGTCGTTGCTCCCCATAGCGCGCCCGCCACCACACCCAACGCATCGCCAAACGACGTCGATGGGCCGGCTGCTGGGTGCAGCATGCCGTCGGCAAACGCGAGCACGATCCCGGCAAATGCAATCCCGATGCCGATCCACTGGCGCGGCCGCAGGTGTTCGCCCGCCACGAAGAAATGTAGCCCGAGCGCGGTAAAGATCGGCGCAGTGTACAGAAACACCGCCATGCGCGAGGCTGTGGTGTAGCCCAGGCCGATGAAGATGCACAGGAACTCGGCGCCGAACAGGAGGCCCGCCATCAGCCCGCCGGGCAGTGTGCCATCGCGCACCGACAGGCATGTGCCGCGCCACAGCGCAAACGCCAGCACCAGCACCGAGGCGATGGTCGAACGCACGCCGGCCTGCATGACCGGGCCGACGTCGTGCGTTGCGACCTTGATGGCCACCTGCTGGAAGCCCCAGCACATGCACAACACCACCATCAGGCCGATGGCGGTGCTGTCCAATGGGCGGCGGACCGCGTCAGTGGCGGTTGCCATCGGGCATCGAGCGTGCCTGGATCAGCTCGATCTTGTAGCCGTCCGGATCTTCCACAAACGCGATGACGGTGCTGCCGCCCTTGACCGGGCCGGCCTCACGCGTGACCTTGCCGCCTGCATTGCGGATCTGGTCGCAGGCCTGCGCAGCGTTCTCAACTTCGATGGCGAGGTGGCCGAACGCGGAGCCGAGATCGTATTCGCTCACGCCGTAGTTGTAGGTCAGTTCGATGACGGTGTTGCCGGCTTCCGGGCCGTAGCCGACGAAGGCCAGCGAGTACTTGTACTCCGGGTTGTCGCTGGTGCGCAGCAGTTGCATGCCGAGCACCTTGGTGTAGAAGTCGATCGAGCGCTGCATGTCGCCGACGCGCAGCATGGTGTGGAGCATTCGCATGGGGGTTCCTACCTGGAGAACTGCAAAGAGGCGTTATTTTAGGGCGCCCTGGGCAAACGCGCTGATGGCCGGAAAGCTCTCAAGCTGTCAGGCCAAATTGATCCTTCAGCGCATCGACCAGAAAATCAGCAAACAGGCGCGTGCGTGCCAGCGGTGTGCGTGTCGGGTGCCAGACGAGTTGGACGGGCGTTGGCGGCGGCTCGAACGGCACCAGCACGATCTCGATGCGCCCCGCATCCAGCAGGTGACGCACTTGCCATAGCGGCCCGAAGCCGATGCCCAGCCCCTGCGCCACACCCTCGATGGCGGAAGTGCTGGCATCTGCGCGAAAGCGTCCACCCACCTTCACACGGTGCAGCTTGCCGTCGATCAGGAACGGCCAGGTGCTCTCTTGTCCGGGGACGGGCCGTACCACGCATGCGTGCTGTGCAAGGTCTGACGGGTGCTGTGGATAACCGTGTCGAGCGAAGTAGTCGGGTGTGCCAAACACCACACGCCGCAACACGCCCAGGCGCCGCGCCTTCAGGTCCGAGTCAGGCAGGTCACCGATGCGCACCGCCAGGTCCAGATCTCGCCCAATCAGATCGGCAAAGGCGTCCGTGAGCGCCAGGTCGACTTCCACGCGAGGATGGCGCGCCATGAATTTCGCGACGATGGGCACGATGTAGGTTGGTGCGAACAGTACCGGCGCGCTGATGCGCAGCACGCCAGACGGTTCGTCGCGCAGTTCGGCGGCTTCGGCCCAGGCCTCGTGGATTTCAGCAAACGCGGGCTTCACCCGACGGTAGAACGTCATACCGGCCTCGGTCGGGCTGCAACGGCGTGTGGTACGCCGGATCAGCGCGATGCCGATGCTCTGCTCCAGCAATGCCAACGCGCGGCTGACCGCTTGTAGCGAGCGCCCGAGCTGGCGTGCAGCAGCGGTCAGGCTGCCGGCCTCCACCACAGCGATGAAGACGGCAATGTCGTCAGCGCGATCCATGAATTCTCCTGATTATCGGGAGGATGTATTCGTCAATAACCATATTCTCTCAGGATATGACGCAATCTACGATGCACGCATCTCTCTCGCTAAACAAGGAGCGCGTGATGTCGAAGTCGGTGCAGACGGTATTGGTGGTAGGGGCGGCCGGGAAATTTGCTGGCCTGGTCGTGCCGGAACTGGTGGCGCGCGGCGTGCGCGTGCGCGGTCTGGTGCGGGACGAGCGGGGCGCGGCGCAGGCACGCCAGCGTGGCGCCACCGAGATCGCCATCGGTGACTTACGCGACGTCGCTTCGCTGGAGCGGGCGGTGGCGGGCGTGGATGGCGTGTTCTACATCGGTCCGGCCTTTGCGGCGGAAGAAACGCAGATGGGCCTGAACATGATCGATGTGGCGAAACGTGCAGGCGTGCGGCGTTTCGTGTTCTCGTCGGTGATCCAGCCGACCGACACATCGTTGGAGAATCATGTCGTCAAGGTGCCGGTGGAAAGCGCGCTGTACGCATCTGGCATGGCCTATACGATCCTGCATCCGGCCAATTTCTTTCAGAACTTGGCGCGCGGCTGGGACGGCATCGTCGCGCAGGGGCGCCTTGCCGAACCGCTGCCGGCGCAGACGCGCGTGGTGCGGGTCGACTATCGCGACGTGGCGGAAGTGGCTGCCATTGCGCTGACGTCGGATCGCCTCGCCTACGGCACGTTCGATCTGTGCAGCGACGAGGCGCCAACGCGCGGTGAAATCGCCCGGCTCATCAGCGATGCGCTGGGCCGTGAGATCAAGGCGGTGGAGATTTCATTTGAGCAATGGTCCGCGCGTGCAGCGCAGGTGCTCGACGCACATCAGCTGCAGATGCTGGGGAATGTCCAGAAACACTATGCGCAGCACGGACTGCGCGGCAATAGCCTGACGTTGCGCGCCATTCTCGGTCGGCCGCCGCGCTCGCTGGCGCAATACATTGGCGAGCTGGCCGCAGCCACGCGCGTGCCAAGCATGGCTTGATGTGGCGAGAGGCCTAGCCCTGCGCGTCGACCTGCTGGCGCAGCCGCTGGATGTCGACGCGCTGCAGATAGCGCGTGATGTTCTGCCAGATCGAGTGGAAGCCGTATCCGCCGTGCTGCAGTTCATCCAGTGCCTGCTCCTTCGTCCAGCCCTGGTACACCACGCGATACAGCGCCGACACCAGCCCCGTGCGGTCCGCACCATGCTGGCAGTGGATCAGCACCGGGCCGTCGCGTTCGACTTCGTGCAGGGCCTTGAGCGCGGTGACCATGTCTTCGTCGCGGATGTTCCACGTGTTGATCGGAATGCGTTGCATGGTGATGCCGCTGCCCGCCAGGATCTCGCTGTCTGAGTGGAAGGCGCGGAAGCTGATGACCTTCTTGATGCCGAGCTTCTGCAACTGCGCGACATCGCCCTTTGAAAGCTGCGCGCTGCGGTAGAGCGACAGTGTGATGCGGTGCAGGTTGTTCACCGGCGCGTCCGCTACGCTTTGCGCCCACTGGAGCGGGCGGCTGGCCGACGATTGGATGGGCGACGTGGTGTCTGCGTGGGCCGGTTGAAGGTGGCTGGTCAGCAGGAGCGCGGCGGCCGCAAGGGCGAGAATTCGCATGGTGGTGGGCAAGTCAGCGCGCGACGATGCGCGTGCGTGAGAGGAAGAACAGTACGACAGCCGCGGCGCTCATGGTCCAGTAGTCGGTTGGGGCAAAGGCCGCCCAGTGGATATGCCAAGGCACATTGGCAGGCGTGAACTTCGCGATGCCGTAAGCGGGGTTCAGCACGAACCAGAGGAAGTCCTCCACCAGCCAGAAGACCATGATGCAGGCGATGATGCGTGCCTCGATGCGCCACGACCACTGGCCGTTGAAGACCACCGGCAGGTGGAAGAACAGGGCCACGAACGGAAACACCCATGCGTGGTAGCCCGTCATCGGGCGGCCGCCCCAGAAGAGATCGAGCAGCCAGTGCTTTTCGATGCGCCACGTGGGCAGATTGGCGGCCCAGCCGGCGCTGCCTTCGATCTGGATCTCGACGTTCGCAAAGAAGAAGCCAAGCAGCACCACCCAGGCCACCAACGCCAGCGTGCGGCGTTGTGGAATGAAGTCGGTGGCGTTCATGCGGCGCGGGCTTGTGCGGTGAGGTCCAGCACCCGGTCGAGCACGAACTGCCCCGCGTTTGGACGACCCAGGGGCGCAATCTTGTGCCGCATCGCCGTCAGTCGATCCGGCTCCTTGAGCAACGCTTGAATGCGGAATTCAAGCGCGGCATCGTCGATGGCCTTGAGTGCGACGCCTTGCTCCAGCAGGAAGTCGGCATTGCGCTCTTCCTGGCCGGGGATGGGCGAGTTGACGATCATCGGCAACTGCATGGCCAGGCATTCGGAGGTGGTCAGGCCGCCCGGCTTGGTGATGACCAGGTCGGCGCAGGCCATCAGGCGCTCCACCTGATGCGTGAAGCCCTGCGGGAACAGGCGCCCCGGATGGCGCTGGGCAACACGTTGCAGCGCTTCCAGCATCGTCTGGTTCTTGCCCGCCAGCGCGATCAGCTGGAAGTCACCTTCCATCGCCAGCAGCCGCTCGGCCAGGGCATCGAGGCCGCCCAGGCCGGCGCCTCCCGACATCATCAGGAAGGTTTTGCGCTTCGGATCGATACCGAACTCTGCCGCACATGCAGAGCGGTCAAGCGGCTTGCCGAACGCCGGCATCACGGGAATGCCGCTCACGTGCACGGCATCGGCCGCCAGCCCGCGCTCGCGCATGCGCCACGCAATCTCTTCATTGGCCGCGAAGTAACCGCGCATGTTCGGCACGATCCACATGCTGTGCAGATCGAAGTCCGTCACCTGCACCCAGACCGGCACGTCCAGGCGCTCTTTGCGCAGTTCTCGGGAGAGCAGCTCCGCTGGCAGGAAGTGCGTGCAGATGATGGCGTCGGGGCGCTGTCGCTTGATCTCGGCCAGCAACGGGCGGCTGTTCAGCCGCTCGACCGCGCGGCGGATCTTCTGGGAGAACGCGCTGGGCGCTGTCTCATCGGTCTTCTGGTACAGATAGCCCCACAGCGCCGGCTGGTTGCTGACCAGCTTGATGTAGAAATCGGTGTAGAGCTTGCGAAAGCCGGCTGACACGAAGTCCATCACATCGAGGTGCGTGGCTTCGATGCCCGCGGGGTGCGCATCGGCAAAGGCGCGAATGGCTTCAGCGGCGCGCATGTGGCCGGCACCGGCACTGACACTCAGGAGCAGAATCTTCTTCATGGTTGGCGTAGGAGTTCCGGCGTCATCGGGTTGCCGGGTGGCGTATTCTCCACCAACCTTGGCACCCTGTGGAATGACGCAAACAGACGTGTCAGCGCGGCGCGATGGGCGGCAGGTCGATCGAAGCGTCGTCCGTGCAGCCCAGGAATTGCCACTGGCTCGGCTTGAACCGTGCTTCAGGGCCATCCGGTTCCGGCTTGGCGAATTCGGCCTCGATGTCGTAAGGGATTGAGGGGACGTCGAAGCGGGCAACTTGTCCGCGTTTGCAAGCGACGGACGCCGGCTGGCCCTCGCGTGACAGTTTCCCTTTCAGGTTGTAGGCGAACAGCGGACCGATGGCCTGGTCTTCGGCCAACACGAGCTTTGCGTTCCCGGACACATCCATCGCCTCAGTATTGACGCCCGCCACCCGCACCGGATGGGGAAAGCGAACGGCGCGCAGGCCGCGCAATGCCAGGGGCAAATCCTTCTCGCCGTTGTCAAACGGATCGTAGCGGTTGATCTGGCTGCCCGCCGGAATCACCAGTTCGCCATACTGAAAGTCGCGATCGAGATTGAAGTTTTGCCGCGCGACCCGGTTCGCATCCTTTGCTGCGATGTCGCGCGAGATGCCGACGGATTCGTAGTACAGATAACCCGCCCATAGATCCAGCACGGCAAGCACAGCCACCAACGCCCGCAGCCGCGTTCGCGCTTTTCTGGACAGAGGAGGGCGTTTCTTCGCCGGCCTGACCATGACGATACCGATCATCAAGACCGTACCCACCACACCCACCAGCGGCAGCACGACAAGCAGCAGGAAGCCCAGCAGGGAAAGAGTGGGGGCAAAGATCATGGATGGCGGCGCTGCGTGTTCGCGCCGTTTGTGGAGGGCGAGAGGACTGCGCCCTTAGAACGCCGGCAGATATTCCGGCGGATGCGAACGCAGTTGCTCGCGCGCTTCGCGAAACTCAGGGAAGATCGATTCCACCGTGTCCCAGAAGCGCGGGCTGTGGTTCATCTCCTTGAGGTGCGCAAGCTCATGCGCGACCACGTAGTCGATCAGACTCATCGGGAAATGCACGAGGCGCCAGTTCAGGCGGATCTTGCCGTCAGCCGTGCAACTGCCCCAGCGCGTGGCAGCCGATGACAGCGCGTACGCGCTATGCCGCACGCCCAGGCGCTCCGCATACACCTCAAGTCGCTCACCGAACACGCGCCGCGCCTGCGTCTGCAGCCAGCCTTGTACTCGATCCTTGATCTGCTGCTCGGTCGCCGAAGGCGGTAGCCCCAGATGCAGCATGCATGCATCGGCATCGAACATCAGCGCGCCGATGGGCGACTCCAGCTTGAGCGTGATCGATTTGCCGAGGAAGGGCAACGTTGCGCCATCCTGCCATTCCATCGGCGGCAGCATGCGGCGCGCGGCGCTGGTGCGCCATTCCGCCAGCTTGGCGAAGATCCACTTCTGCTTTTCGCTGATGGCGTGTTCGATCTCGCCGAGCGTGACCCAGCGCGGCGCGGTGATCGACAAACCACGGTCATCGATGACAAAGCCGATGGTGCGCCGCGACGAACGCTTGAGGTTGTACACCAGCGCACGCTCGCCCAGGGTCAGGCGGCGCTGGTTGGGGCCGAGCTGTACGGTGGTGGGATCGACTGCGGGGGGAGCGAGGAGGGTGGCGTCCGGCTGCGAGTGCGAGAGCGACGGGGCTTCAGGCGCGAGCAGCGGCAGTTCGAGCTGAACGCTGTCGGCGGTGGTAGGCGAAGTCGGTGGTCGCAGCAGTTTCATGCACGCTCGCGGTAGCTATCGGCGTCGATTCTACGCATTTCTGTTTCGATCCACGCTTCGACTTCGCGGTTGAGTTCGTCGCTGGTCTTGCCGGCAGTCGGGATGGCAGGGCCGACCGACAGCGTGATCAGACCCGGATACTTCAGGAATGAGTTGCGCGGCCACACGCGCCCGGAATTGTGGGCGATGGGGATGACCCAAGCGCCGGTATCGACGGCAAAGCGTGCACCGCCGCTCTTGTAGCGCGGCTTCGGATCGCCCGAGCGCGTGCGCGTGCCTTCCGGAAACATGATGACCCACGCGCCATCGGCCAAGCGCTCCTTGCCCTGGCGCGCCACCGAGGCGAACGCGTTGGCGCCGTCCTTGCGGTTGATGTGCACCATCTTCAGCAAGCCCAGCGTCCAGCCGAAGAACGGCACGAACAGCAGTTCGCGCTTGAACACGAAGCACAGCGGGCGCGGCATGGTCGCAACGAACGCCATGGTCTCCCAGGCCGACTGATGCTTGGAGAGCAGGACCACCTGCTTGTTGGTGGCGACGGCCTCTTCAATATGTTCCCAGCCCTCGTATTTCCAGCGGATGCCGACCACGAAGCGCGCCGTCCAGATCACGGACTTGGTCCAGCCCGTCACCATCCAGAAGCGGCGATGTGGGTTGAGGAACGGAAACACGATGAAGCAGGCCACCGCGTAGATCGGTGTCCAGACGACCAGGAAAATCAGGAGCAGCAGCGAGCGGATAAAGTTCATGGATGGGAATTCAAGGGGCACGCGAAGGCGTACCCTGGGCGGGCGGCGACAGCAGTGCGCGTGCAAACGCGCGCAGGTCGTTGTGGATCTGGGTGCCAGGCGGCAGATTGCCGGCATCACGCGTCTTGGTGCCTTTGCCGGTCAGCACGAGGTGCGGCAGGGCACCGACTTCCACGCCAGCCTGCAGATCGCGCAGCGAATCGCCAACCACCGGCACGCCGGTCAGGTCCACGTCAAAGCGGCGCGCGATCTCGCGGAGCATGCCGGCCTTGGGCTTGCGGCATTCGCAGGCGTCCGCGGCAGTGTGCGGGCAGAAGAAGACGGCATCGACACGGCCACCGAATGAGGCCAGCGCCTTGTACATCTTCTCGTGCATGGCATTGAGCGCGGCCGCCTCAAAGAGACCACGCCCGATGCCCGACTGGTTTGTCGCCACCACCACCTGATAGCCAGCCTGGTTCAGCTCGGCAATCGCCTCCAGGCTGCCGTCAATGGGGATCCACTCGTCGGGCGACTTGATGAACTGGTCGCTGTCGAGGTTGATGACACCATCGCGGTCGAGAACCACCAGCTTGGGGACGTGAGGCATGTCAGGCTCCGAACAATGCTCAAGCGGCCAGCTTGGAGATGTCCGCCACGCGGTTCATCAGGCCGTGCAGTTCGCCCAGCAGCGCGAGACGGTTGTCGCGCAGCGCGGTGTCGTCGGCCATCACCATGACGCCGTCGAAGAACGTGTCGACCGCTTCGCGCAGGCCGGCCAGCGTTTTCAGTGCCGTGGTGAAGTCGCCGCGTGCAAAGGCGTCGTGCACATGCGGTTCGGACAAGGCCACGGCCTGATGCAGCGCGCGCTCGGCGTCTTCCTTGAGCAACAGCGGCTGCACCGCACCGATGGCCACATCCGTCTTTTTCAGGATGTTGGTGATGCGCTTGTTGGCAGCGGCCAGCGCCTCGGCCTGCGGCAGAGCGGCAAAGGCGCGTACGGCTTCCAGACGCGCGACGATGTCGTCCAGGCGCTGCGGGCGTTGGCTGACCACGGCTTCCACTTCATTGGTGCTGTAGCCCTTGTCCTTCAGGTAGCCGCGCAGGCGGTCGTACAGGAAGTCGGTGATGGCGGCCAGATCTGGCTTGACGGCGGCGATGCCATCGAAGCTGGCGGCGGCAATCTGCAGCGCGTCGTCGATCGTGAGCACGAGCGGCTTCTCGATCAGCATGCGCAGGATGCCCAGCGCGTGGCGGCGCAGTGCAAACGGGTCTTTCTCTCCCGTGGGTTGCAGGCCGATCCCCCAGATGCCGACCAGCGTTTCCAGCTTGTCGGCCAGCGCCACCACGGTGCCGGTCGCGGTCGAGGGCAGTGCGTCGCCGGCAAAGCGCGGTTGGTAGTGCTCGGAGCAGGCCAGCGCCACGTCGTCGGGTTCGCCGTCGTGGCGAGCGTAGTACGTGCCCATCGTGCCTTGTAGCTCGGGGAATTCGCCCACCATGTCGGTCAGCAAATCGGCCTTGGCCAGCAGCGCGCCCCGCGAGGCGTGTGCGACATCCGCGCCGAGCTTTTCTGCGAGTTGACCAGCGATGGCCTGCAGGCGCGACACACGCTCAAGCTGCGTGCCGATCTTGTTGTGATAGACCACGCGCGAGAGCAGCGGTACGCGATCGGCCAGCGGCTTCTTCTTGTCCTGCTCGAAGAAGAAGCGGGCATCGGCCAGGCGCGGGCGCACTACGCGCTCGTTGCCCTGGATGATGGCCTCCGGCGTGCCGGTGGCGATGTTCGAGACGATCAGGAAGCGGTTGCGCAGATGGCCTTGCGCGTCGGTCAGCGCAAAGTACTTCTGGTTGGTCTGCATGGTCAGGATCAGGCACTCCTGCGGCACGGCGAGGAAGGCTTCCTCAAAGTGGCAGGGGTAGACCACGGGCCATTCGACCAGTGCGTTCACTTCGTCCAGCAGCGCTTCGGGCATGACGACCGTATCGGCGCCGGCGGTCTTGAGCAGTTCAGCGCGGATGGCTTCGCGGCGCTTGGCGTAGCTGGCGATGACCTTGCCTTGGGCTTCCAGCGTGCTGGCGTACGACGTGGCATCGGCGATGACGATGTCGCCGGCTGACAGGAAGCGGTGGCCCAGGGTCACGTTGCCCGATTGCAGGCCCAGTGCGCTGACAGGGATGACTTCGCTATCGAGCAGCGCGATCAGTTTGTGCGCCGGGCGCACGAACTGCACGTTGTCACCGTTCGGGCGCTGGTACGTCATCACCTTCGGGATCGGCAGGTTGGCGATGGTCTGCGACAGTGCGGTCTGCAGGCCCTCGGCCAGCACGGCGCCGCGTGCGGTGTAGCGATAGAAGAGCGACTCAGCCTTGCCGTCCGGTGCACGTTCAAGTGACTCGGGCGCAATGGCTTCCACACCCACCGTCTTGGCCAGTGTGGCCAGCTTCTTGATCAGCGGCGCAGCCGGCTTGCCTTCTGCATCGAAGGCGATGGTCACGGGCAGTACCTTCTCGCGCAGCTCGCGATCGGGCGCGGCACGGCGCACGCCGGTGATCGAGGCAGCCAGGCGGCGCGGCGTGGCAAAGCCTTCCACGCTGGCGTTGTCTTCCAGCAGGCCTTGTGCCGACAGGCCGTCAAAGAGGCTGCGCGCAAACGCCTCGCCCAGGCGGGCCAGTGCTTTGGGCGGCAGTTCTTCGGTCAGCAGTTCGATCAGGAGGGTGGACATAGCAGTTGAATCGGTGACGTCGTTGTTCTGCGCCGCTTGAGGCTGAGTGCCGGAGCGGCGGTTACGTATTTCGGTTAGCAGGGTGAGCCGGGAACGGGCTCCACGCCCGAGAGCAGCCACACGCCGTTTTGCTGCTGGAACTGCAGTTGCGTGCCGGCGCACTGGCCCGGGGGCGGCGGCGGTGCGATCGGCGCGGGGTTGGTGCCGGGCGCAGCGGCGTCGCGGCGCAGGAAGCGTGCGGACAGCGTGCCGCGGCGCTCGTCATAGCGCACCTCTTGCAGCGTGCCGGACACATTGAATTCCAGTCGGCTCGGCAGTTGCGATGCCGAGCGGAACACGCGCGCACGGCGCTGCGCCTTGGCCCCAGAGCCTTGCCATTCGACCCAGGTGAGCGGGAAGCGCAGGGCGGTGGCGTACGTGCGCAGCGGCACACGGTGCCAGCCGAGGTCACGCGCGCCGGACAGGTCGCAGGCCATCGTGCGCGCCAGGCTCGTCCATTGGTCGAGTGCGGGCGGGGCAGGCGTCCACGCGGTGCCCAGCGCCTGTTGCAGTGGCTTGGAGTCGGCCACGCAGATCTGTGTCAGGTTACTCGGCACGACGAAGATCTTTTCCGTCGATGCCGGCTTGGACGTGCGATGCCGCGCCGCTTGCGCAACGCTTGCCGGCAGCGCCAGCGCGGCAATCGACGCCGCCGTCAGCAAGGCCAGCCCGCGTCGCGCGGTTTGGACCCGCATGGCCGTCATGCAGCCTCCGTGGCAGCGGCAGCGGTGCCGCACATCGGGAAGCCCAGGCGCTCGCGCGAATCGTAGTAAGCCTGCGCGACCAGGCGCGACAGATTGCGGATGCGGCCGATGTAGGCGGCGCGCTCCGTCACCGAAATGGCGCCGCGTGCGTCGAGCAGGTTGAACGTGTGGCCGGCCTTGAGCACTTGCTCGTAGGCGGGCAGGGCGAGCTGCACGACCGGGGCGCCATCGTCTGCCGCACCTTCCTTACCTTCTGCGGGCACGCCCATCAGGCGCTTGGCTTCGGCTTCGTGCTCGGCAAAGCGGCGGAACAGTACGGTGGTATCGGCTTGCTCGAAGTTGTAGGTCGATTGCTCGACTTCGTTCTGGTGGTAGACATCACCGTAGGTCAGGCGGCGCTTGACGGGGCCGTTCGGACCCGGTTCTTCCCACTCCGTCCAAACCAGGTCATAGATGTTCTCGACTTTCTGGATGTACATCGCCAGGCGTTCGATACCGTAGGTGATTTCACCGGTAACGGGCTTGCAATCCAGGCCGCCAACTTGCTGGAAGTACGTGAACTGCGTGACTTCCATGCCGTTGAGCCAGACTTCCCAGCCGAGGCCCCAGGCGCCGAGCGTGGGGTTTTCCCAGTCGTCTTCCACAAAGCGGACGTCGTTCTGCTTGAGGTCCAGGCCCAGTGCTTCCAGCGAGCCGAGGTACAGGTCGAGGATGTTTTCCGGCGCGGGCTTGAGCACCACCTGATACTGGTAGTAGTGCTGCAGGCGGTTGGGGTTCTCGCCGTAGCGGCCGTCCTTGGGGCGGCGCGACGGTTGCACGTAGGCGGCGCGCCATGGCTCAGGGCCGATCGCACGCAGGAAGGTATGCACGTGCGAGGTGCCGGCGCCGACTTCGAGGTCGATCGGTTGCAGCAGGGCGCAGCCCTGGGCGTCCCAGTACGACTGCAGCTTCAGGATGAGTTGCTGGAAGGTAAGCATGGTGGTACCTGGTGGTCCGCCGCGGCCAGAACGTTCAGGGCGCAGCGTGACGGTGGAATGCAGCGGCGGGCACGAGAAGCGCATGGCCCCGCAGTTACGTGCATGAGCGCCGCAAAACGTTGAATTTTAGCGTTTTTTGTCAGCCGCCCCGGAAAGTGGCTCGAAAGCCCTCCGGGCGGCGAACGATCAATCCGCTTTTGCCTTGCGGCGACGTGCGAATGCGATCAGCAGTACCAGCACGCCCAGGCTCAGCGCGGGTGCGTTGCCGGCCCGCACAAACGGTGTCAGCCCTTGCATACCTTGCACTTCGGTTTGCAGCGTGCCGAGCGTGAAAACGGGCAGGCGCGCCTGCACGCTGCCATCCGGGCGCACCACGGCGGTGGCGCCGGTATTGGTGGCGCGCAGCATCGGCCGGCCGGTTTCCAGTGCACGCATGCGCGAGATCTGCAGGTGCTGGTCCAGCGCGATCGTGTCGCCAAACCACGCCAGGTTGGTCACGTTGGCCAGCATGCTGGCGGGCTGGTCCGCATGCCGCAGCGAGGCGGCGATCTCTTCGCCAAACAAATCCTCGTAGCAGATGTTGGGCGCGACGCGCTGATCGGCCACTGTCATGGCTGGCTGCACGGGCAGGCCACGCCGGAAATCGCCCAGCGGCATGTTCATCATGTTGACGAACCAGTGGAAGCCGAAGGGGATGAACTCGCCGAACGGCACCAGATGGTGCTTGTTGTAGCGGTATACGCCCTGGACCTGCGGGCCGACGCCGAACACGCTGTTGGTGTAGTCCACCGCCGAGTCCTGGCTGGCCGCGCCAAACAGCACGCTGGAGCCGGTGGTATCCACGTACGTGCGGATGGCCAGCGCGATCTCCTGCGGCATCTCCTGGATCATGATCGGGAAGGCCGTCTCGGGCGTGATCACCAGTTGCGCGGGCTGTTCGGTGACCATCTTCGTGTACAGCTCCAGCGAACGCTCGATGCCGGTCTGCTGGAACTTCACATCCTGCGGCACATTGCCTTGCAGAAGGCGCACGGAGATCGGCTTGCCTACGGGCTGTGTCCACGCGATGTTGTGCAACGGCCAGCCGGCCACCAGTACCGCGGCGCCCATGATGACCGTCAGCCAATGCAGGCGGCGCTCGGCGGCCACGCACAGCAGGCCGGCCAGCACGGCTGCAATCAGCACGATGCCGTACACACCCACTAGCGGCGCGTAGCCAGCCAGCGGGCCATCGGTGTGCGCATAGCCGCCGTTGATCCAGGGAAAGCCAGTCCACACCGTGCCGCGCAGCCATTCGACGACGGCCCACGCCGCGCCGAACACCAGCGCGGATGCCGTGCCCGACCAGCGCCCGCGTCGCGTCAGCCACTGCCACGCCCACACCGCCAGCGCCGGATGCAGTGCGAGGTAGCCGGTGAACAGCAGCACCGCAAGCCCGGCCATCCACGCTGGCATGTCGCCGTAGACGTGCATGCTGATGTAGAGCCACCACACGCCCGAGAGGAACCAGCCGAGCCCGAAGGCATAGCCGACCCAGGCGGCGTCACGCAGGCGCGGCGCGCGCTGTACCAGGGCCGCGAGCCCCGTGAGCGACAGGATCTGCAGCCACCACCAGTGGTTGGGCGCGAACGACAGCGTGTGCATGACGCCCAGCAGCACCGCCAGCGGCATGGCAAAGCGCAGCCGCGCGAGTGGCACGGCAGGGGCGTCCTGCCGACGGGGGGATACCCCGGCAGGGGAGGAGAACTGAGCGGGCACGGAAGTCAGGCGGGGTTGGAACCCGTTGCGTTGACCGAGGCATCGCCACCGGTCGGGGTGGTGAGACGGCGCACCAGCAGCACTTGCACTTGCCGCGCATCGGCGCGCAGCACATCGAACTGCAGCGTGCCCAGAACGATCTTCTCGCCCCGATGCGGCACACGGCCGAGATGGTTGGACAGCAGCCCGCCAACGGTATCGACGTCCTCATCGGAGAAATGCGTGCCGAAGGCTTCGTTGAACTGGCTGATCTCGGTCAGGCCGCGCACGCGCATGTGGCCGTCGGCGGTGGCCAGGATGTTGTCTTCTTCCTGGTCGAAGTCGTATTCGTCTTCGATGTCGCCGACGATCTGCTCCAGCACGTCTTCGATGGTGATGAGGCCGGCCACGCCGCCGTACTCGTCAACGACGATTGCGATGTGGTTCCGGTTGACGCGAAAGTCGCGCAGCAACACGTTCAGGCGCTTCGATTCCGGAATGAACACGGCCGGGCGCAGCATGTCGCGCACGTCGAAGTCTTTGTCGGTGTAGTAGCGCAGCAGGTCCTTGGCCAGCAGGATGCCGATGATGTTGTCACGGCTGCCCTCGTAGACCGGGAAGCGTGAATGCGCCGCTTCCTGCACGTAAGGGATGAACTCGGACGGCGCGTCGGCGATGTTGATCGCGTCCATCTGCGCACGCGGGATCATGATGTCGCGCGCGCACAGGTCCGAGACCTGGAAGACGCCTTCGATCATCGACAGGGAGTCGGCGTCGATCAGGTTGCGCGCGTGCGCGTCTTGGAGGATTTCTAGAAGCTCGGCCCGCGATTCGGGCTCGGGCGAGATGAGGTCGGTCAGGCGTTCCAGCAGCGAGCGGGGTTTGTCGGCTGGCTTCGGACTGGGATACGGATCATTCATGGCGCGGTCGCGCGTCGTTAAACATCGGCCCAGCATACACCAAAAGACTCGCCGCCCCGATGACGTGGGCGGCGGCTTGGTGATCCCTTCCAACACAGCGCGGGGTGGGCGACATGCCTCCTGATGTGCGTTGAATTGCACTTCAGGAGGCCGGCCCGGGTGGCGCGGCATGGCGCCTGCCGAGGGGGAAACGGTCAGTCGCCGTTGACCTTGCCGCCTTGCTGGTGACCGTCGTCACCGGTGTGCCCGCTACCCTCATTACTGCCTGTGCCCTGGTGGCCGTCGCCACCATGATCGTTGTTGCCTTGGCCGTTGTCGTCCTGGCCTTGGTGATTGCCCTTGTCCTTGTGATTGCCGTTGTCGTGGCCGGAATGGGTGTGGCCGTCACCATTGCCATCGTGATGGCCATGGCTGTCGGGGTCGCCTTGGTGCTCATGGTGGTTGCCGGAATCGCCACCACGATCGTCGCCACCGCCATGGTCGTGATCCCCGCCGTGGTTGCCGTTGCCACCGTGATCATGGTCTCCGCCGTGGTTGCCGTCGCCCCCGTGGTCGTGATCTCCGCCATGGTTGCCATCACCGCTGTGATCGTGGTCGCCGCCGTGGTTGCCATCACCACCGTGGCCGTGGTCTCCGCCGTGGTTACCGTCGCCACCGTGGTCGTGATCCCCGCCATGATCGTGATGATGGTGGTGGTGCCCGCCGCCAGGCGCTGGCGCCGGAGCGGGCGTCGGAGTTGGCGTCGGTGTCGGTGTCGGTGTCGGTGTCGGTGTCGGTGTCGGAGTTGGTGTCGGTGTCGGTGTCGGAGTTGGTGTCGGAGTTGGAGTTGGAGTTGGAGTTGGAGTTGGAGTTGGAGTTGGAGTTGGAGTTGGAGTTGGAGTTGGAGTCGGACTCGGACTCGGACTCGGACTCGGACTCGGACTCGGACTCGGACTCGGACTCGGACTCGGACTCGGACTCGGACTCGGACTCGGGCTAGGCGATTTGCCGGGCGCTGGAGCGGGGGCCGGCGAGTTGTTGTTCGTGGAGGGTGGTGCCGTCACGTTGCTGGTCACAGGAGCTGGTGCCGGCGTGGTGACGGGGTCCGATTTGTTGCTGTGGTAGCGGCCGAGCGTGGTGGCGCCGGCGTAGGCCGTCCAGCGTCCGGCGATTTCCATATCGGCGCCGGCCAACCAGTGGTCGCCGGTTGCGCCGACGCCTACCAGCGCCTTGCTGCTCGCGAAGTCGTAGCCGCCGCCGATGAGCGCTTGCACGCTGGTACTGCCGACCACTGCCTGTACACGTGGGCGGATCGTGCCCTGCGCGATCATGAAGTTCACTTCCGCGCCGACCACGTTGTTGCTGCCCGAGACATTGACGGTGCGGCAAGCAATCTGCGCGCCCGGATGCCATGCGCCGTCGAACACGACGACGATGCCCGCGTAGCACGATTGCTTGTGGTCTGCGTGGGCGATGCGTGGCGTGACCGCCAACGCAGTGCCGACACCGACGCCCACGAGCAGCGTGGCCCATGGGATGCTGTCCATGAAACGTTGACGCATGATGACCTCCCCGGGGGGCCGAGCCCGCCTGTGCGTGGGTTGGCCCATGACGCCTTGCGTGGCGACGTTTATCGAGCGCGCTCGGGTGGCGGCTTATGTGTCGAGGATAGGGATTGCCATGGCAAAGCCCATGCGCCATACGGAGAGCAGGGCGGGTACCGGATGGCCGACGGTCGATGCGGGGCGTATGAGCGATTCGATGGGCGCGCGCCTGCATCGAATGGCGGAGGAAATGCCGCAAACCATTGTCAGGACTGGATCTGCGGAAAACGGACTTGATTCAGCGTTGAAACGCGGTGTTTCGTTTGTGTAGCAGGAAGCAAAAACGCCGGCACACGGCCGGCGTTTGAGAGCGATAGGGGATGCGCGTCAGCGGCTCGCGTACGGATCGGCAAAACCCAGATCGCCGAGGATCTCGGTTTCGATGCCTTCCATCTCTTCGGCATCGGCAGGGTCTTCGTGGTCATAGCCCTGAGCATGCAGCGCGCCGTGCACGATCAGGTGCGCATAGTGCGCGACCAGTGGCTTGCCTTGTTCCTTGGCTTCCTTCTCCACCACCGGGCAGCACAGCACGATGTCGGCGGCAACCGGGTCTTCCTCGCTTTCTGCGTACGAGAACGTCAGTACGTTGGTGGAGTAGTCCTTGTCTCGGTACGTGCGGTTGAGCGTGCGGCCTTCTTCTTCGCCCACAAAGCGCACGTTGAGCTGTGCATCAGCAAACAGCGCCGGGGCGATCCACGCTTCGATGTCCTTCTCTTTCGGCAGCGCCTTGCGGGCAGCGGCCTTCAGCTCATCGCCGTGCTGCACGGTGAGGTCGAGCGTGAGCATTTCTGCGTCGTCGAGGGCTTCGCCGCCGTGGTTCCAGAACGTGTCGTCGAGGTTTTCGGTTCGCTCGGTTTGTACCGGCTCGGCCTCGATGCGCAGCGTGACGCTGTCGTGGTGCTCGGGGCGCAGCGACAGCATGGCGTTCGTGTTGGTGTCCGAATGCTCGGCAACAAGGGTGATGGCTCCATCGGCGGTATCGGGCACGCTGATGATCAGGCTGCGGCCATCCGCAAAGGCGATGCGCAGGGCGCTGGCGTCCACCGTCTTCGGCTTGCCCTTGGCGTCGAATACATCGACACGCGGGCCGAGTGCTTCAGGCGCAGCGGGTTGGGTTTTCTTGGTCTTGGTTTTGTCTTTAGCCACGTTCAGGCGTCCTTATGCTGGGCATGGAATTCGTCATAAGCCTCGACGATGCGGGCGACCAGCGGGTGCCGCACCACGTCGATGCTGGAAAAGCGCGTCATCGACACGCCGCGCACGTCACGCAGCACGTGCTGCGCTTCGACAAGGCCACTCTTCTGGCCGCGCGGCAGGTCGATCTGCGTGGTGTCACCGGTGATCACCGCCTTGGAGCCGAAGCCGATCCGCGTGAGGAACATCTTCATCTGTTCCGGCGTGGTGTTCTGGGCTTCGTCCAGGATGATGAAGGCGTGGTTGAGGGTGCGCCCGCGCATGTATGCCAGCGGCGCGATCTCGATCATCTGGCGCTCGAACATCTTCTGCGTCTTGTCGAAACCGAGCAGGTCGTACAGCGCGTCGTACAGCGGGCGCAGGTACGGGTCGACCTTCTGCGCGAGGTCGCCCGGCAGGAAGCCCAGGCGCTCGCCGGCTTCCACAGCAGGGCGCGTCAGCACGATGCGCTTGATGGCGTCGCGTTCCAACGCATCCACCGCGCAGGCGACGGCCAGGTACGTCTTGCCCGTACCTGCCGGGCCGATGCCGAACGACAGGTCGTGCGAGAGGATGCTGCGCAGGTATTCGCGCTGCATGGGCGTGCGGCCATGCAGATCGGTGCGGCGCGTGTGCAACACCGGCGAGAGGTCGTTGCCGTCGGGCACGTCGACGCTCGATTCCGGCAGGTAGGCGCCGTGCGCAGCCACCTGGCGGGTTTCCACCAGGCCAAGCTGGATGTCGTCCACCGACAGCGGATCGCGTGCGGCGTTGTAGAACGTTTCCAGCGCATTGGCTGCGCCTTGCGCGTTGGCGCCGCGCACAGTGAACTTGGCGCCGCGCCGGTTGATGGTCACGTCCAGCGCCTGTTCGATCTGGCGGAGGTTTTCATCCAACGGCCCGCACAGGTTCTGCAGGCGCGCGTTGTCGTTCTTGGGCGCGGTGAATTCAGCGGTGGTCGGTTTCATCCAATCCGTCTGTGTTGATGATCAATGGGTCACACGGTTGTCATCGGCGACCACCTCACCGCGCAGCGAGTGCGGGAAGGCGTGCACGATGCGCACGTCCAGCATCTGGCCGATCAGCTGGTCGCGGCGCGCTTGCGGCAGGTCCGGCAGGGCAAAGTTGACCACGCGGTTGTTCTCGGTGCGGCCGTGCAGCTCGGTCGGGTCCTTGCGCGACGGGCCTTCCACGAGGATGCGCTGCACGCTGCCGACCATGCCTTGGCTGATGCGCGCGACGTTCTCTTCGATGGTCGCCTGCAAATGTTTCAGGCGTTCGAGCTTGACGGCCTGCGGCGTATCGTCATGCAGGTTGGCGGCCGGCGTGCCGGGGCGCGGGCTGTAGATGAAGCTGAACGAGGTGTCGTAGCCGATCTCGTGAATCAGGTCCATCGTCTTGGCGAAGTCCGCATCGGTCTCGCCCGGGAAGCCGACAATGAAATCGGTGGCGATCGAGATGTTCGGCCGGATCGCACGCAGTTTGCGGATGCTGCTCTTGTATTCGAGCACCGTGTAGCCGCGCTTCATCGCCATCAGGATGCGGTCGGAGCCGTGCTGCACGGGCAGGTGCAAGTGGTCGACCAGCTTCGGGTTGGTGGCGTAGGCCTCGATCAGGCGCGAGGTGAATTCCTTCGGGTGGCTGGTCGTGTAGCGGATGCGCTCAATGCCCGGAATCTCGGCCACGTATTCCAGCAGCAGGGCAAAGTCCGCGCGCTCGCTGGTGTCGCCCATCTTGCCGATGTAGGCGTTGACGTTCTGGCCCAGCAGCGTGACTTCACGCACGCCTTGCTCGGCCAGGCCGGCCACTTCAGCCAGCACGTCATCGAAGGGGCGCGAGACTTCTTCGCCGCGGGTGTAGGGAACGACGCAGTAGCTGCAGTACTTTGAGCAGCCTTCCATGATCGATACGAACGCCGTGGCGCCTTCCACGCGCGCGGGCGGCAGGTGGTCGAACTTCTCGATCTCGGGGAAAGACACGTCGACTTGTGAGCGGCCCGTGCGGCGGCGCGCGGCGATCAGCTCCGGCAGGCGGTGCAGCGTCTGCGGGCCGAAGACGACGTCCACGTACGGCGCACGCGCCACGATGGAGGCGCCTTCCTGGCTGGCGACACAGCCGCCCACGCCGACCACGAGGTCCGGCTTGAGTGCTTTGAGCGCCTTGACGCGGCCAAGCTCGGAGAACACCTTCTCCTGCGCTTTCTCACGCACGGAGCATGTGTTGAAGAGGATCACATCCGCATCTTCGGGCGTGTCGGTGGGGACGAGACCTTCGGCAGCGTTGAGCACATCGGACATCTTGTCCGAGTCGTACTCGTTCATCTGGCAGCCGTAGGTTTTGATGAAGACTTTTTTCATGTGCCGTTCACAGTGGTTGACCTGGGGGCACGTGCTTCGTGGGGCGTTCTGACGTCTGGCGCTACTGAGACTGCGCTTGCGCCTGAGCCTGAGTGGCGACCGCGGCCTTGTAGTCGTCATCACTGACGACCCAGGCCGTCAGCAACTGCTGATACAGGTCGAGCTGATAGCGCACCTTGAACGTCTGGCCGACCACCGAACCCGGCGGCATCAGCCGGCCATCCAGCGACAGGATCCGCACGCCGGGGGCGAAGCGGATATCAGCCTTGGTGGTTCCGAAACCGAGCAGCAGGATGTTCACCAAGCCCGTGCTGCCAGTGGTCAGCGTGCCGGTATTGACCGAATTGACGGTCAACTGGGCTGCCGGAGCCACCGCCGGAATGTTGCGCAGGACTTGCGCATGGGCGGACAGCAGCGGCGCTGATGCCGCAACCACGGCAAAGGCTAGGGCGAGGACTTGGCGTCGGGTGCGCATGGCGTCGTCAGGAGAAAGCCACCGCCGGGTGAGCGACCCGGCACACGAAACACGAGACAACCCGACATTGTAACGCTGGCCAGTGTGTTCCTATAGCGCTTCGGCAATCTTTGCGGCCAGCGCAACACCGCTCAGGAACGCGGCCTCGACACGCGGGCCCTCGCACCAGTCGCCGCAGGCGCCCAGGCGGGCGGCGGTGTCCCAATGGCAGGGCATGCCGGCGGATTGTTCGACCAGTGCATGCGGCCACAGATGCGCCGCCATGATGTCGGGCTCAGGCGTGCCGGGAAAGGCCTCGGCAAAGCGGGCATGCAGAGCGTGCAGCGCCTGCTCGGGGGTGTCGTTGGCGTGTGCGGCCGACCAGCCCGGCGACGCATGCACCACCCAGGACTCATCCACCATCACCCGGCCTGGCTTGGTGTTGTCGCGTGCGGCCCAGGCGAGCATGTCGTCGTCAATGCGGATGCCGTCATACGGCAGGTCCAGCGATTGCGTAAAGCCCATCATCAACGCCCAGCAGGGTGCGTAGCGCACCGGCGAGATGGCTTCCTGCAGCGAGGCGGGTGCCACGTTGCCAAACAGCGCCGGCAGTTCGGGTGCGGGCAGGGCCAGGGCGACGATGTCGGCATGGGCGGTGTCGGCGCCGGCGCGCTCGATGGTCCAGCGGCGCCCCTCGTGTGCGACGCGCGTGACGGCGTGGCCGAAGCGCACATCCAGCGGCGTCGCCAAACTGCGCACCAGCGCGCCCATACCGGGCAGGCCGACGTAGCGGGCCTCGTCGCGTGAATCCGCCTGCAGGGCGTCTGCTGTGCGATGCCCCCAGCGTGCCGGCCACGGCATCACCGAGCCTTGCCGGCGGGCGGCATCCATCGCACGGCGGAAGGCTTCGCTGCGCACGTTGAATGACTGCGCGCCGTGGTCAAAGGCGTAAGCCGGGGCGCCTTCGGGCAGCACCGTGGTGGCCAGCCGGCCGCCCACGCCGCCGGCGCGTTCATAGACGGTGGCGGCAATGCCTTCTGCGGCAAGCGCGTTGGCACAGGCAACACCGGCAATGCCGGCTCCGACGATGGCGATGGAAGGCTGGGTCATGGGTGGCGTGGCGGGCAGGGTGAAACGGGCGAGCGATGCTGAAACCCCGCCATCATATCGATTCCTATCATCGTGAAAAGCGGCAATGAAAAACGCCACCCGGAGGTGGCGTTTGTTCAGGCGCAACGTTGCGGCTTAGAACCGATAGCCGAGGTTCAGGCCGAACACCAGCGGGTCGACCTTGATGTCGGTCTTGTTGACCGCCAGCACCTGACCCTGCGCACTGCGGATCGTGATGGTGGAAGTCGTCTTCAGCGGCAGGTACGACACGGTGCCCGTGGCGATCCAGTTCTTGGCGAACTCGTACGACACGCCAATGTTGGCAACCGGCGTCCAGGAGCTCGACGTTTCCGCCGTCACCTTGGCGGTGCCGCTCGGCACCTGGCCCATGCCGAGCTGCAGCACCTGACCGAGGTTCTGCAGCGCGTTGACGAAGTTCGGGTTCAGCTTCAGGTTGGTGAAGAAGTTGTAGCTGACGCCCGCGCCGATGAACGGACGCAGCTTGCTTTCCTTCGTGCCGAAGTAGTACTGGGCGACGATGGCCGGGCTCCATTCACGCACGGTGGCGACCGGATTGTTTTGCGGCAGGCCAAGGTTGATGAGCGTCAGCGGCCCGATGACCGGCACCGGCGCGATCACGTTGCCGCTGCCGTACAGGTTGAACTTGGGCGGCACGCCACCCACGAACGTACCGGCGATGTTGTCGGTAAAGAAGTGCGTGAACGTGAGCGACAGCGTGTTGGCGTTACTGACTCGCACGTCAGTTCCGGGCGACTGGTACGTGCCCAGGCCCAGCGCGCTCGTGGTGGTGGTCAGCGGCGTGGCCGAATCCATCGGACGGATATAGAACCAGCCCACCGCCGCGACGTTGCGGCCCCAGACGTAGTTGTCCATGAAGCTGCTGAAACCGCCGCCGCTACTGCTGCTGGAGCCGGCATCGGACGATTGCGCATGAGCGAGGGGGACAGCGAGGGCGCTGGCAGCGCAAGCGAGTGCTGCAGCAAAGCGGCGAGTGGTGCGGTTCATGTGGTTGTCTCTCTGGATTGGATTGTTATTTCGCCTGGGTGTGGCGATTTGTGTTTCCGCAGCATAACGCAGCGTTTTCGCTGCGTTCACCGAGGTTTTCCTCTAGCTGGTACGCACACCACAGGGGTTTCCCCTAATCCTGTTTCATACCGGCTGTCAGTCAGCGGAGCCTTGGTGCACAACGGTCTGCGGGTGAGGCTTTAAAACTTGTATTCCGGGTTCTTGGGGTTGAAGGTCTGGTCGTTCCAGGTCTTGCGCGTGACGCTCTCGATGACGATCTTTTCGATCTGGTTGCCCGACTCATCCCAGGATTCTTCGACACGAACCCAGGGGTTTTTCAGGTCGAACGACAGCCGCACACGCTTGGCGTAGAACGTGGGCGGGCCACTGGGGGCATCCCAGGTCAGGCGCAGCATGCGCTCGCCGCCTTCGGTCACCATCTTGGCTTCGTTGAACTTGCCGCTGCCGCCCGCCGCCACGTGCGCGCGCCCATCGCGTTCCACCGTGTCGACGATGAACTGCAGCCCCAGCTCACGCGCGGTGTGGTTCGACTGCGATTTGGCCAACGACCCATCCAGCGCGCTCCAGATGGCGGCAAAGCCGAAGAGGCCGCCCAGGTGGCCGTACATCTCATCCTTGCGCACGGTCTCGTCGTAAATGATTTCCTGGCCTGCATGCGAGCCGCCCTTGAGCCAGCGGGCGTAGACCTGGCGCGGTGCATTGCGATAGCGGATCAGCATGAGGGCCGGCTGGCTCTGCCACTGGTCTTTCACGCGCTCCTGCCGGCGCATGCGGTATTCGTACTCGGGCAGCTTGGCCACCTCGGCGCGCAGCCAGCGCACCAGTGTCTCTGGCTTCATCGCCTGGGCCATGGCGAGGATGTCGTCGTCGGACCAATCGGCAAAGGCGTTGGCATGGACCTGGCCGCTGAGCCAGGTTGTCTGCCGGGCGACGTCCATGGCGGCAAAGCCGGCGATGGCGGTGGATTGCGATGCCGGTGCCGCAGTGGCGGTGGGCACTGCGGGCACTGCGGGTGCTGCGGGTGCAGAAGCTTCGGGGGTCTGGGCCCAGGCCGCGGTCGTGCAGACCAGTGCCGTCGCCAGGGCAAGCGTGCGCAGTTGCATGGGGGTCTTCTCCATCGTTGCGATCGTGGGGGTGGTCATTGCTGTGCCTGTGCGCGGGCGCGCTTGATGTCGGGATCGGCATCGCGCAGCTCGCGGCGCAGGATCTTGCCCACGGTCGACTTGGGCAGCTCTTCATCGCGGAACTCGATAATGCGCGGCATCTTGTAGCCGGTCAGGTGCGCGCGGCAGTGTTCGAGCAGCGCAGGCTCCGTCAGCGCGCCAGTGCGGCGTACCACGATGATCTTCACCCGCTCGCCTGCCACCGGGTCGGGCACGCCGATGGCGGCCACTTCCAGCACTTCGGGGTGCAGCGCGACGGCGTCTTCGATCTCGTTCGGATACACGTTGAAGCCCGAGACCAGGATCATGTCCTTTTTGCGATCGATCAGGCGGATGTAGCCGTTGGTGTCCATCACGCCGATGTCGCCGGTGGAGAACCAGCCGTCGGCGTCGATGGCTTTGGCGGTTTCATCTGGGCGCTGCCAGTAGCCGCGCATGACCTGCGGCCCGCGTACCTGCAATTCGCCGGGCTCGCCCAGTGGGGCGATGCTGCCGTCATCGGCCTTGAAGCGTACCTCGGTGGACGGCGCCGGCAGGCCGATGGTGCCGCTGAACTCGGTCACCTGTGGCGGGTTCATCGACACCACGGGTGAGCACTCCGTCAGCCCGTAGCCCTCAACGATGGTGTGGCCCGTCACCTGCTTCCAGCGCTGGGCGATGGCGCGCTGCACCGCCATGCCGCCGCCGATGGTGATCTTCATGGCCGAGAAATCGCGCTTGGCGAACTCCGGGTCTTCCAGCAGCGAGTTGAACAGTGTGTTGACGCCGGCAATGCCTGAGAAACGTTCATTGCGCAGGATAAACAGCACGCGCTTGGTGTCGCGCGGATTGGCAATCAGGATGTTGCGCCCGCCCATGGTCATGAACATCAGCAGGTTCACCGTGAGCGAGAAGATGTGATACAGCGGCAGCAGCGTGACATTGGTCTCCGCATCGCCCGAAAGCATGCCCTTGGACCACACCTCCGCCTGCAGCAGGTTGGCGATGATGTTGCGGTGGGTGAGCATGGCGCCCTTGGCCACGCCGGTGGTGCCGCCGGTGTACTGCAGGAAGGCGATGTCTTCCGGCGCCAGCGACACGGCTTGCGGCGCCCGCGTGCGGCCCGTGGCCAGCGCATCGCGCAACCAGATGGGAGCGGGCAGCTTGTACCGCGGCACCTGCTTCTGCACGTTGCGCATCACAAAGTTCAGCGCGCGGCCCTTGAGGTTGAGCGCCCCGCCCATCAGGTCGCCAATGCCGGTGAGGACGATATTGCGCACCTGTACGGGTGCCGCCAGGGGCAGCGCCTGTTCCAGCGTGCGCGCAAAGTTCTCCAGCACGACGATGGTCTGGGCGCCGGAATCGCGCAACTGGTGCGCCAGCTCGGGCACCGTGTACAGCGGGTTCACATTGACGACGATGGCACCCGCCAGCAGCGTGCCGAACAGACACACCGGATACTGCAGGCTGTTGGGCAGCATGATCGCTACGCGGTCGCCCTTCTTCACGCCGCGCGATTGCAGCCATGCGGCGAACTGCCTGGCCTTGCGCTCGCATTCGTCGTACGTCATTTCCGTGCCGACGCTCACATAGGCGACCCGATTGCGATACTTCTCCACCGATTCGCGAAACACCTCGGCCAGCGAGTGATAGCGGTCGGGGTCGATCTCGGCGGGTACGCCTTCGGGATACGACTTCAGCCAGATGCGGTCGCTCCGGTCGGTCAGGCTCGAGTTTGGCTGAGTTGGGTCGGCAACGGTGTTCATGGTGTCTCCGTCCATGACAAATGCGGCGAGCTGTTGTTATGTGCCGCGCGGGTTTTGAGGTCGGGCCGTTCCCGTTTTGGCCCGAGCGGTTTAGTGCGACATCGTTTCAGGGCGCTCCAGAATGGCGACCACGCCTTGCCCACCGGCCGCGCATATCGACACCAGCCCGCGCCCGCTGCCCCGTTGCGCCAGCATCTTGGCGAGCGTGGCGACGATGCGCCCGCCCGTGGCGGCAAACGGGTGGCCCGTGCCCAGCGAGCTGCCGTTCACGTTGAGCTTGCTGCGGTCGATGCTGCCCAGCGGTGCGTTGCGGCCGAGTTTTTCGCAGCAGTACTCGGGCGACTCCCATGCCGCCAGCGTGCAGAGCACCTGGGCAGCAAAGGCTTCGTGGATCTCGTAGTAGTCGAAGTCCTGCAGCGTGAGGCCCGCGCGCTGCAGCATGCGTGAGACGGCATAGGCCGGTGCCATCAGCAGCCCTTCGTTCTGCTCGGGTGTGCCGCTGAAGAAATCGACAGCAGCCGTGTCCGCGCACGTCATGTAGGCGAGCACGGGCAGGTTGTGTTCGCGCGCCCAGTCCTCGCTGGCGAGCAGCACACACGAGGCACCGTCGGTGAGGGGCGTGGAGTTGCCGGCGGTCAGGGTGCCGCTGGCGCTGCGGTCGAACACTGGTTGCAGCTTGGTAAGCTGATCCGCCGTGAGGTTGCTGCGCAGGTTGTTGTCGCGATCCAGCCCGAGGTGGGCGGTCATCAGGTCGGTGAAGAAGCCACGCTCGTAAGCGGCCGTCAGGTTGTGGTGGCTACGCAGGGCCAGTGCATCCTGGTCTTCGCGGCGAATGCCCCAGCGCTTGGCCATCAGCTCGCAGTGCTCTCCCATCGACAGGCCGGTGCGCGGCTCGCTGTTGCGCGGCAGGAGCGGCCGCACAAACATCGACGGCCGCAGCCCCGCCAGCGCCTTGAGGCGTGCACCGGTGGACTTGGCGCGGTTGGCTTCCAGCAGAATCTTGCGCATCTTCTCGTTCAGGCCGACGGGCGCGTCGGACGTGGTATCCGTGCCGCCCGCGATGCCCACGTCGATCTGCCCCAGCGCGATCTTGTTGGCCACCAGGATGGCCGCTTCCAGTCCCGTACCACACGCTTGCTGCACGTCATACGCTGGCGTCTGCTTGGCGAGCGTGGTGGAGAGCACCGATTCGCGCGTCAGGTTGAAATCCCGCGAGAGTTTGATCACGGCGCCAGCCACCACTTCGTCCAGACGCTGTCCGTGCAGGTTGAAGCGGTCGACCAGGCCCTGCAGGGCGGCGGTCAGCATCTGCTGGTTCGATGCGGTGGCGTAGGCCGTGTTCGAGCGGGCGAACGGAATGCGGTTGCCCCCGAGGATGGCGACGCGGCGCACCTGTGCACCTGCATGCACGTTAACGAGCATGGATTCGGTCTCCCGTGTTGTCTTGTTGTGCTTGCGGCAGTGTCAGCACGCCGCGCAGATAGGGTTTGTCGCCGGCGGTGTTGCGTACCTCGAACGCGCGGCCTGGCGTCGCTTCGCCGGCTTGCCACAGCGTGGCCGCACCAGGCAGCGACAACGGCGTCTTGAACTCGGCCACCACCTCGCCCTGTGCAAGCGGCGCAGCGGGCAGCAGCGCAGCCAGTGCGCGTGCCTTGGTCCACATGCCGTGGGCGATGGGGTGCGCAAAGCCGAACAGCTTCGCGCCAAGGTTCGATACGTGGATCGGGTTCCAGTCGCCCGAGACGCGGGCATAGCGGCGGCCGGTGTCGGCAGGGGCATCCCAGTGGCCGTCGCGCGACAGGTCCTGCTCGGCCGGCAACGCAATCAGCGGTGCCCCCTGCGGAGACGCCACGCCTACGCGCAGGTAGGTCGAGAGCGATTCCCACACCACGGTGCCCGCCCTGACTACAGCGGTTTCAATGGCAAATGCCTGCCCGCGTGCATGCTGGAACAGCCGGCGCGGGCGGACTTCCACACGCACGCGTTCTCCGGCGGTGAGTGGCCGATGCTGGCGGATCGTATTGCACAGGTGCACCAGCCCGATGACCGGATAGGGAAACGCCGATTCCGTCATCAACATGAGTTGCAGCGGAAAGCCCAGCAGGTGCGGATAGGTCATCGGCACGCCATGTGCGGGCGAGAAGCCGCAAACGGCGGCGTAGTGCGCGATGTGCTCTGCATCCAGCGGCACCTCCTGCCGCACCAGCGTATGGCGCGGCAGCGGCCCGCCGCGCTTGCCCTTGCGTTGCGACAGCAGCGCCCGCCACGCCAGCGCCTTGGCTGACGGCGGCGTTGCTACCAGCGTTTGTGTGGCAAAGAGCGGCGTGACGGTTGCGCGGGTGCGTGTGGCAACGGTGGGCGGCATGATCGTTCTAGGCTCCGAGCAGGCTCTGGCCGCACACGCGCACGACATTGCTGGTCACACCGTTGGACGCCGGGCAGGCAAACCACGCTATCGCCTCGGCCACGTCAACCGGCTGGCCGCTCTGGCTCATTGCGTTCATGCGGCGGCCCGCCTCGCGGATGGCGAAGGGCACGGCCGCCGTCATCTGCGTTTCAATAAAGCCCGGTGCAACGGCATTGATGGTGATGCCGCGCTCGGCCAGCAGTGGCGCACTGGCTTGCACCAGCCCGATCACGCCCGCCTTGGACGTCGCATAGTTGGTCTGCCCCAGATTGCCCGCAATGCCGCTGATGGACGACACGCAGACGATGGCCCCGCCCGCATGCAGCGCGTTGGCAGCAAGCAGCGCATCGTTGATGCGCAACTGCGCGGTGAGGTTGATGTCGAGCACGCTGCGCCATGCCGGTTCAGTCATGCGGGCGATGGTCTTGTCGCGCGTGATGCCGGCGTTGTGCACGAGGATGTCGATGCCGCCTGCGGCAGCCAGTTGCTGCGCAAGCAGGGCGGGTGTTTCCGGCGCGGCAATGTCGTAGGCCAGTGCTTCACCGCCGATCTCCTGCGCCACTGCGCTCAACCCTTCCTGCGCGGCGGGCACATCGAGGCACAGCACACGTGCACCGTCGCGCGCCAGCACATGCGCAATCGCCGCGCCGATGCCGCGCGAGGCACCCGTCACCAGTGCGGTACGCCCGGCCAGTGGTTTTTGCCAATCCACGGAAACCGTGACTGCCGCCCGCACGCGTACCACCTGCCCCGATACATACGCCGAGCGCGCCGACAGCAAAAACCGCAGCGTCGACGCCGCCACGTTCTCGGCGCCCTCGGCCACGTAGACGAGCTGCGCCGTGCAACCACGCCGGATCTCCTTGCCGAGCGAGCGCGTCATCCCCTCCAGCGCGCGCTGGGCGATTGCAGCCTTCGGTGTCTTGCAGTCTTCAGGCGGACGGCCGATGACCACCACGCGCCCACAGCGGCCGACGGCACGCACGCCGTCGTGGAACACGTGATACAGCGCGTCGAGGTCTTCCGTTGTTTGAATGCCGGTGGCATCGAAGACGATGCCACCAACGCGGTCAAACGCATCGCCTTCCTTGCCTGTGGGCGCAACAAAGCGCCCGGTGATCTGCCCATGCCGGTTGGCAGCGCCGAGCCATTCGGGGTCGCTTTCATGAAAGCGCGTAGGTACGCCGATCTCGGCAAACAGCGCGGCCAGTGTTTCGCGCATCGCGCCGCCCGGTGCGGCCCCCACCAGGAACGGGCCGACGAACTCCGGTTTTCCTTCCTGATACCGGCGCAGCGGCACCGGTTGCGGCAGGCCAAGGTTGGCCGACAGCCATTTGCCAAAACCGGAACCGACGAAATCGAGGTACTTGTCTTGCATCGTTGTTGTTGTGGTTGGATCAGGCTGCGCGGCGTTCTGCGGCTTGCAGGGCATCGAGCGCATCCTTGCGGCGCTGCAGATCGGCCAGCAGGTTGAAGTCGGGCGGGAAATCATCCACGGCGACGGCGTGTTCGCCGTAGCGCGCGTAGTCGCACAGTTGCTTGCGTTCGGCCTCGTCGATGAGGCCTTGTGCCACGGCCTGCGCAGTCCAGTCTTCGAAGTCGGGCAGGCTTTGCGGCACGGGCGGCAGCTTGCCTTCTCGGATGACGGGTTTCAAGCGCTGCTCGATGGCATCCACTGCCGGTTGCAAGCGGAAGGCCGCTTCGCCATAGGCGATCGGGTCGATGTCGGGCGTGGGGCAGTACGAATCGGCCAGCAGGCGGTCACGCGCGGCGCCCGGTGTTTGCATCAGTTCCGCGACTTGCGCAGCCAGCGCATCCGACGGCTTGTGATAGGCCGCGCCAAACGGAAAGATCAATGCGCGCAGCAATCTGGCGATGCCCCGGCTCGGAAAGTTCGCCAGCACGCCGTCCAATGCGTCGTGCGCCTTGACCAGCGCGTCTTGCACCGACCAGTGCACCAGCGGCGCATCTTCGACCGGGCGGCCTTCGTCTTCAAAGCGCTTGAGCGCAGACGAGATCAAGTACATCTGCGAGAGGATGTCGCCCAGCCGCCCGGTGATGCTCTCGCGGCGCTTGAGCGTGCCGCCCAGCGTGAACATCGACACGTCGGACAGCAGTGCAAGCGCGGTCGAGAAGCGGTTGACGGCCTGGTAGTAGCGGTGCATTTCCGGCGCGGCATTGCTGGGTGCCGGCACCACGCGCCCGCCCGACAGCGCGTGCAGGAACGCACGCACGAAGTTGCCCGCGATGAAGGCGCCATGCCCGAACAGTGCCGCATCAAAGGCGCGCACGCTCTCGGGGGAATCGGCACCCTGCGCAGCCGTCATTTCACGCAGCACATACGGATGACAGCGGATCACACCCTGCCCGAAGATGATCAGGCAGCGCGTCATGATGTTCGCACCTTCCACCGTGATGGCAATGGGCACCTGCTGATACGCACGCGCCAGGAAGTTGTTCGGACCCATGCAGATGCCCTTGCCGCCGACGATGTCCATCGCATCGTTGACCACATCGCGCGCACGTTCGGTGACGTGGTACTTGGCAATGGCGGAGATGACCGAGGGCTTCTCGCCCAGGTCCACCGCCAGCGCAGACAGGCGCCGCGCTGCATCCATCATGTACAGGTTGCCGCCCATGCGGCCGAGCGCTTCCTGAATGCCCTCGAACTTGCCGATGGGCGTGCGGAACTGGCGGCGGACGGCGGCATACGCGCCGGTACTGCGTACGGCAATCTTGGCCAGCCCGACGTTGGACGACGGCAGCGAAATCGCGCGGCCTGCCGCCAGGCATTCCATCAGCATGCGCCAGCCACGGCCGACTTGCGGCCGCCCGCCGATCACCCAATCGATCGGGATGAACACATCCTTGCCGGAGTTCGGGCCGTTCTGGAACACCGCGTTCAGAGGCCAGTGGCGGCGGCCGATGTTCACGCCCGGGTGCTTGGTTGGGATCAGCGCGCAGGTGATGCCGGGTTCTTTGTCGCTACCCAGCAGCCCGTCCGGATCGACCGCGCGGAAGGCCAAGCCCAGCACTGTCGCAATCGGCCCGAGCGTGATGTAGCGCTTGCTCCAGGTCACGCGAAAACCCAGCGTCTCGCGGCCTTCGTGCATGCCGCGGCAGACCACGCCCACGTCGGGGATGGCAGCGGCGTCCGACCCCGCATACGCGTTGGTCAGCGCAAAGCAGGGGATCTCTTCACCGCGTGCGAGACGCGGCAGGTAGTGGTTCTTCTGCGCCTCGGTGCCGTAGTGCAGCAGCAGTTCAGCCGGGCCCAGCGAGTTCGGCACCATGACCGACACCGCTGCCGCTGAGCAACGCGTCGACAGCTTCATGATGACCTGCGAGTGCGCATAGGCCGAGAAGCCTTTGCCGCCGTATTCCTTCGGGATGATCATGCCGAGAAAGCCGGCCTGCTTGGCATAGGCCCACGCTTCGGGCGACATGTCTTGCCAGATCTGCGTGCTTTCCCAGTCGTTGGCGAGGTCGCAGAGCTTCTCGGTTTCCACATCGAGGAACGATTGCTCCTCAGGCGACAGACGCGGCTGCGGCGACGACAGCAGCCGCTTCCAGTCGGGGCGGCCGGAGAAGAGTTCGGCATCCCACCAGACGGTGCCGGCTTCGATGGCGTCGCGTTCCGTTGGCGACATCTCCGGCATGATCTTGCGGAACATCGCCAGCACGCGGCGCGTGATCAGCGCACGGCGCAGCGGCTTGAGCGTGAGTACCAGCGCGGGCAGCACGAAGACGATGGCGAGTAAGGTGGTGAACACCGGGCCGGCAAGGCCGAGCCATGCACCCGCTGCCAGCCACACAACCGTGCCGGCCAACCAGGCCAGCGCTGGTGCCTCCATGCTGGCGAGGCCGAGCGCGCCAATGCAAAGCAGGACGATCCAGATCGTCGTCATGAGGGTCTCCATTCGATGCGTTCAAGCGCTGGGCATTCGGTGTGTGCCGAATGTCCAGCGATTCCCGTGCCTACGGGGGTGGAAGCTACGCCGCGCTTAGTGTTGCCGTCAGGCGCTGGGGCTGCGCCAGGGGCGCATCGGGTTGGCCGGGAAGATCGCGCGCGCGGCGTTGCTGCGGCGGATGGCCAGCGCACGGGTGCGTGCCGTGGGCGGGGAGCCGCCGTCCTCGTGCTCGTCACCGTCGTCGAGGGCGCTGTTGTGCTCGTCCTCATGCTCGTCGGCATCTTGGGCGGCACTGGCGCGTGCGCCGGGCGTGCGGCCGAACAGGTCACCGGCAAAGGGCGATGCGGTGGCGGGCGTTGTCGTGCGTTCGGGAGCGCGACCATTGCCGGTGCCGGATTGGCGCCCCGAGCCGTGGTGGCCGTTGCCGCTGTCGCTGCCGTTGGGGGCATCATCGGCTGTCGCCACGGGCGTGGGGGCCTGGGCTTCGGCCAGTTCGACCACCTGGTCGAGGGCGCCGGCCTCGCCGGGCAGCGGGGCGTTGAGCGTGGCCACCACCAGCGCGGTCAGGCGCGCCAGCAGCGAGGCATCGTTCATCGGCTTGCCCTGCGTGAACATCGGCAGCAGGTTGTTGAGGTCATCGCCGGCCAGCACGCCCGCGAGCGCCTTGAGCGAGAAATGCAGGCGCCAGCCGAGTTCAGCGCGTGGCACATGCGGCAGCGCGGATGAGAACGCTTCGAAGAATCGACCGAACACCGGCGCGTAATGCCCAAGCAGATAGTTCTGCACAAACGGCGAGGTGTCGGAATACACGCGGCCCATCAGGCGCAGGAAGGCGGGGCCGCCCGTGTCGGGGTTGCGCGCCATCTGCAGCGCCGGCACAAACAGCGCGCCGAGCACGTGATCGCAGGTGAGCTGCTCCTTGGTCCAGCGTTCTTCGCAGGCGGTGAGCAGCGCCAGGCGGCGCGTGTTGAGTGGGTCCAGCCGGCGACCCAGCACCGACTGCATCAACGCTTCCTTGCTGCCGAAGTGATAGTTGACCGCTGCCAGATTGACCTTGGCGCGCGCGGTGATCTGCCGCAACGACATCGCCTCGTAGCCGAACTCGATGAACAGCAGTTCGGTGGCCTCCAGAATGCGGCCCTTGGTGTCTCCTGCTCCAGGACGTCCCATGTCTCCTACCTCGTTTTTTTGGGTCTGATATCGGGTCGATTGCTGCATTGCAGCGCTCCAACGCTCGATTCAAACATGTGTATGGGGTTGCCCGGGCATGTTAGGAACAGACGTTTGAAAACGCAAAGTTCCCAATTCGAGCAGGCACTCTAGACGAGGGGAGGTGGCCCGGAGAACGTATGAAACGCTTGGGCTGCGAAGTGAGTAGGCGCAAACATCAAAATTGCTAAAGCGATGTCTGCGCCTGGGGGAGGAGGTCAGCTGGTGGGATGAAGGCCGCCGAAGAATGCGGCAGCGTTTTGTGCAAGGGTGGCGAGGTGGTAGCCGCCCTCCTGGACAACCAGCGTCGGCAGCCCAAGCCCACCGATAGCCGTGCCGAGACGGCCAAAGCCTTCCGTCGACACATCCACCTGCGACTGCGGATCTTCGCGATAGATGTCGAAGCCGAGTGACAGCACCAGCGCATCGGGCTGGAAGCGTTCGAGTGCGGCAAGCGCCTCGCCCAGCTTGTCGAAGAACACCGATTCCGGTGAGCGATGCGGCATCGGCAGGTTCACATTCAGGCCAACGCCATCGCCTGCGCCGTGCTCGTCGTCAAAGCCGGCGACCACGGGGTAGAAGTTGGTCGGATCACCGTGGATGGAGACGTAGAGCACATCCGCGCGGTCGTAAAAGATCTCCTGGATGCCCTGGCCGTGGTGCATGTCGGTATCGAGGATGGCGACCCGCTTGTACTTGGCGCGCAAGGCTTGCGCGGCCACGGCGGCGTTGTTGAGGTAGCAGAAACCGCCGGCGGCCTCGCGGCGTGCATGGTGGCCGGGCGGGCGGCACAGTGCGTAGGCCAGGCGCTCGCCACCGAGGATGGCCAGCGCGCCAGCCACCGCGCTCTGTGCCGACCAGTATGCCGATCGCCATGTGTTTGCGCCGATGGGGCAACTGCCGTCCGCCAGGTAGCGCGCGGCCTGGGCCAGCACGCCGCGCAGTGCATTGGGCTCGCGCACGAAGATGTTGGACATGACCTCGTCGCCCCAGTCTTCGGGCAGTCGGCGCCAGTCGGCGTGGGCGTCCTGCAGGAAACGCAGATAGGGCTCGCCGTGCACCGCAGTGAGCGGGGCGAGGCCGTGGTCCTCGGGCTGCGCGATGGTGAAGCCGAGATCGCGCGCGGCCTGCAGCAGGTTGCGCGCGCGATCTGGCACCTCTTGCGGCGTGCGCATCTTGCCGCGCGAGTAGTAGCTCTGCGGATGATGCAGCAGCTGTTCGGGATGGAAGAACGTCAGCATGGGCGAAGCAGGTTGGGGGAGAACCAGAGGAATCACATCAGGCGTTCACGGCATCGCCGGCAGGAGCACGGCCGCGCTGGCGCGCATCGATGCCAGCGATGCACAACAGCGAGACACCTGCCAGCAGCGTGTAGAACACCGCCAGCGGCCACCATTCGCCGTGGAAGCGTTGCGCGAGGATGGTGCCCACCAGCGGCGTGAGCCCGCCCGCCACCGCACCACACACTTGGTACGACAGCGAGATCGCGGAGTACCGCACACGCGTTTCGAACACGCCCGATACAAAGCCCGCGATGACCGAATAGAAGCTCGCCATGCACACCACGGCGATGGCGATCCCGAGAATCATCAACGGCGCCTGGCGCGTCTGCACCAGCAGGAACATCGGATACGGCGAGGCCATCGCCAGCAGCGCCATCAGCTTGAGGAAGCGCGCCCCGCCGAGCTTCTCCGCCAGCCAAGCCGCCAGCGGCTGCGCGAGGAACTGGATGAACGCCACGGCAAACAGGCAATCGAGAATCAACGTCTTCGACAGCGACAGGTACTGCGTCGTGTACGCGATCATGAAGGTGTTGGTGAAGTACACACCCGCAATGCCGATGGTGTTGGCGCCAATGCACAGCAGCACCGGCACGCGCGCCGTGCGCCAGACCTCGGCGATCGGCAACTTGGCGGTCTTGCGCTGCGCTTGCACCTGCGCAAACTCGGGCGACTCGTTCACGCCCAGTCGGATTGCCACGCCCACGATCAGCAGCACCGCGCTGGCGAGGAAGGGCAGACGCCAGCCCCAGTCCATGAACACATCTTTCTCCATCGACGTGACGAGGCGGAAGGCCAGCAGCGAGAGGATCAACCCAGCGGGGCTGCCGAGCTGCGCGAACGACGCGAAGAACGTGCGGCGGCCCTTGGGCGCATGTTCGCCCGCCATCAGCACCGCGCCGCCCCATTCGCCGCCGACGGCGATGCCCTGCACCACGCGCAGCAGCACCAGCAGCACGGGCGCAAGCGCGCCGGCGGTGGCATACGTCGGCAACAGGCCGATGCCGATGGTTGCCAGGCCCATCATCGTGAGCGTGATCATCAGCGCCTTCTTGCGGCCGATGCGGTCACCCCAATGGCCGAACACGATGCCGCCAAGCGGCCGCGCGAAGAAACCCACGGCAAACGTACCGAACGACGCGAGCGTGCTGAGGAATGGATCACCGCCCGGAAAGAACAGCGGCCCGAATACGAGTGCTGCGGCGGTGGCGTAGATGTAGAAGTCGTACCACTCGATCATGGTGCCGACAAAGGCGGCCGTGGCCGCGCGCGCAGGCTGACGCCCGCCCGGTTGAGACGGTTGCATGTATGTAGCTCCTCACAGATGTGTTTTTTTAGCCCACCGTATCGAGACGGTGGATGCGTGTTTATTGCCGGTTGACGGGTATTAGTCAAATTCTGAATACTTATTGTTTGTATAAGCCTGACTCATATTCATCGCCATGGACCCGTCTGCACTGGACCCCGCACTTGTCAGCGACCGGCTTGACTGGAACCTGCTGCGCACCTTCCTCACCATCGTTCACGAGCGCAGCATCAGTCGCGCGGCGGTACGGCTGCACATCACACAGCCGGCGGTGAGTCTTGCTCTGCGGCGGCTGGAAGATCAGCTCGGTCACACGCTCATCGAGCGGCGTGGCTCGCACTTCCGCCTCACGCGCGTTGGGGAGGACGTGCTGCGCATCGCCACCGATGTCTACGGCAATGTCGCGCGGCTTGGCTCAGAGCTGGGCGAACCGCAGGACGATGTGAGCGGCGTGCTGCACTTGCTGACGGTCAGCCGCATCCAATCGGGCGTGTATGACGAGTGCCTGGCGGCGTTTCATCGGCATCACCCGCGTGTCGACCTGCAGGTGGACGTGATGCGCAGCGCGGACATCCTTGATGCGCTTGCGCAGAAGCGCGCCGGCGTTGGTTTGAGCCTGTGCCGTACGCCGATCGACAAGCTCGAGCGGCAGCTGTTTTTGCGGCAGCGCTATGCCGTGTTCTGCGGACGCCACCACCGCTTGTTCGGGCGCACCGGCCTGTCGATCAGCGATCTGCTTGGTGAGAACTTTGTCTCGTTCATGAGCGACCAGTTGGGCGATGCGCTGTCACCGCTGGCGGTGTTTCGGGATCAGCAGGGATTCACAGGGCGCATCATCGCCACGTCGCCGAGCCTGGATGAGATCAAGCGGCTGGTGTTTGCGGGGTATGGGGTGGGTTGTCTGCCGGAGCACATCGTGGCGGAGGATCTGGCGCAGCAGCGGCTGTGGAGGCTGCCGCCGGAAGAGGGCGTGGCTGATATCGACCTGTATCTGATGTGGCACAAGGAACGGCGTCTGGCGCCCGCCGAGGAGGCGTTTTTGGCGCACTTTCGGCGGTATATGGCGCGGTATTCGCTGGCGGAGCGGTTGGGGGATGTGGTGAATGCGCCGTTGGCGGCGTTGCGGGCGCCGGCGGGGTAGGGGGCATGACCCGCCGAAATCAGAGCAGTCAGCCCTGAACAATTCACTTAGTTCTTCATGCCTTCGGTCTCCACACCCTGATTGCCGCGATCAACAACCGCGATCCGTGGCTGTACGCCGTTCGGTATCTGCGCCTGCTCCAGCACCTCGGCCAGCGTGTGCCCGTCGTACGGATTGCCCGACATCAAGCGCGCTCCCAGCACCAGTTCTTCTTGTGCGTGGTCGTGATTGATACCTTCACGCCGAACTCGTACGGCTTGCGCGCCTTGCCCTTGGCCGGGCGCTTGACTTCTGGCGCATGCAGTGCATAGAGCTTGTTTATGTTGGCCCTTTTGCTCCTGCGACAGAATCCGCTTGGGCCGACCAATCAAGTCGTCCAGCGTGGCGCGGCACTTCGCGGTTGTACTTCCGTCACGACATCAAACCATGCTGTGCCGCCTGCGACATCATGGATCGAGGGTGTCACATGTCACCCACATATTTAAGGGTCGTTTTCCGCCGTTGTAATTTATTTGACACCATCCACCGGTTTTTCTTTCGACAGTAACGTGGTCTCCATTTATAAGATATTTATTGGTTATGTCCTGAGCGTTCGGGCCGTTATACAAGTGGCTTTTGTGTTTCATGGACGCAGGAATGGAAACCTCCTGATTCATTAGTGGTGCGAAAGGTGATTTCGTTGATTCTTGAACTGGGTTTCTAGTTGTGTAGGGGTACTTGTAAGTTTTGTTTCCATTGGTCAACCAACTGTAACCCTCTCCAAACCATTCGGAAATTCTCTCATTCCTACGCAAGGTCGAGCCTGATTGATCGAATATAGAGACGGAATAAAATTTTCCGGAAGAATTTGGCTCAACAAGGGAGTTGCGGATTTCTATGGATTGGATAATGGCGATCTTATCTTCGTTATCTTGGTTGATGTGCATAGTAAAGGCATCAACTATTTCACCTGGGGATTCATCATAGAGAAGCCCTCTGCCTTCCGCTTTCCTTGGCTTTTGCCAATTTTGTATAAAATACAAGCTGATCTCATCGATGCCGACTGGGTTGCCGTTATTTTTGTCCAATACGGGCTGCTTTACAAAGCAAACAATTCCTCTTTCTGTTGATAGCGGTCGGTGGCTTTGTACGCCGCGGATGTCATTGCAAGTGAACTCAGCTTGCGCAGAGTGACAGCCGACAATGGCTAGTGAGGCTAGGATTTTGTTAATCATTTGTGCAACCGGATGAAAAATACTTATTGAAAATAATTGATATTTCTCTTTTAAATTGTTGGCGCTCAGTGAGGCCTTTGTATCCACTATTTATTGGACGGGTGACCTTTTTTACCCCTTCATCGCCTGTGTTTAGGGGGTTGTCGGCAATGGCGCCAATTCTCCTATCTCTCCAGAACCACAGGCCTGTTTCTATGATGACTCTTGGGTTGTTTTCAACTAGCTCGGGTTGGCTATCAATTGGGTAGCCTATTTCGCTTGCGCACTTCTTATATGTTTCGTAGTGGGTGAGATGCAGAAGGCCTCGGCCACGGAAATCTTTTCCAGGTTGATCATTCGAGCCAAAACAATGTTCACCATATGCCGGGTCATTTGCTATCAGGTGACTTTGAATCCATGCAATTTTTGCTGCCGGACTGGGGAATGTCATGTTCTTTCTGGAAAACCCGTTGTTGATTACCGTGGGTGCCATGTTGTATAGAGACTGACCGGTGTAGCTCGCGTAGTAAAGTGATTCTCTGAATGCTTTGAAGCGTTTGGTTTCATGCTTCGCTTGTGCCAATAAATGTTTTATCTGTTGGCAGGTGTTGATTCCATATTTGTCGAATAATTTTATTGATGCGCTAGAGAATTCGTCGAGAAAATTACCGCTGGCGTCGGGGGAAATCTTGGCCAAAAATGCCTTAGTTAGTGCGATTGATGCTTCACATTGTTTGCAAGTTGGAGTGGTTGCACCAGAAAAATTCCCCACCAACGCCCCCGGATGAATATGAAATACATCCGAGTCCGGCAGGCTGGGCAGGTTGGCCTTCACCGCCTCCCACCACATAAGCCTCTCAATCC